>CAXSGV010000131.1:0-5501 GCA_964236615.1 uncultured Polyangiaceae bacterium | reverse complement strand
CGCGCACGTGTCCAGTAGAGGCGCGCGAGGCCCTCGTGCGCGTCCTTGCACTCGGAGTCGTAGCCGAGCGCCTTCGTGTAGAGCTCGATGACCTCGGCGAGCGCGAGCGCCGCGTCACGTTCGGCCTTGTCGGCGAGGTCTTCGAGCGCCCAGCCGACACGCTTCTTGTCGACGGGCTCCCAGCTCTTGACGTGCTTGAGCGTTTGCCGTGCTTGCTCGGTGAGGCGCTCGCGCTCCGATTCGAGCTGCAAAAAGCGCTCGACCGGATCCTCGGCGCGCGCACAAAGGCGGAGGGCCTCCGCACGACGACGCTCCTTTTCCTTTGCGCCTTCGAGGTAGACCTCGATCGCCATCGCGACGTCGTCCATCGCGGCGGGCCGGTTCTGCGGCTCCTTCTCGAGCATCGCGAGGCATAGGTCTTCGAGAAGCAGCGGACAGCCCGGCGTGAACTCGCGCGGGGGCTTGGGGGCACGCTCGACGGTCGCGATCATCATCTCGGCGGTGGAGCGTGCTTCGAACGGACCGTGCCCGGTGAGCATCTCGTAGAGCACGACGCCCATCGCAAACACGTCGACGCGGTGATCGGCGGTCTCCCACTCGCCACGCAAGACCTCGGGCGCCATGTAGCCCGCTGTGCCGCCCGCTTCCGTGTGTGCCGGCGGGGGCGCGGAGCCTTCGCCGTGGAGCTGCAGCACGCTCGAGGCATCGACCTTCGCGAGGCCCCAGTCGGCGAGATAGACCTCGCCGAAGTCGCCGAGCAAGATGTTCTCGGGCTTGATGTCGCGGTGGATGACGCCGTTCGAGTGCGCGTACGCGAGCGCGCGGCACACCTGCAAGAAGGCGCCGAGGAGACGAACCATCGACCACGTCTTGCGCGTCGCCGGGTTCGCGAGCACGTCGCGCAGCGAGCGCTTCTTGACGACGCGCATCGTGTAATACGGCTCGCCGTTCGGCATCGCGCCGAGGTCGTAGACCGGCACGATGTTCGGGTGCTCGAGCTGCGCGGTGATGCGCGCCTCTTCGACGAAGCGGTAGACGATGACGGGCTCCGACGCCGCGCCCTGCTTCAGCATCTTGAGCGCGACCACGCGTCGCGTCTCGCGATCGAGGGCGGCGACGACCTCACCGACGCCGCCCGCGCCGAGCCGCTCTTTGTGGACATACCGCGAGGAGCCGCGCGCGCGGTCGTTCGGAGCGCCAACCGGGATCGACATCGGAGCGACCTCCGAGATCGACACCTGCATCGTCTCCGCGTAGACGCGACTGTCGGTCGGCTCGCGCGACAAATCGCGCTCGAGCACCGCGAGCTGCTCGGCGTCGAGCAACCCGCCGAGCATTTCGCTGGTCTCCTTGGCCTCGCCGTCGAGTGCCCAGCGGCACGCTGCGTCCCAGACGTCTTCTGGTCGGATCCAGCCGCGAAGTGCCGCTTGCAAAGCGACTCTCCGCGCGTCGTGAACCTTCATGCGGCCGAGACTATGGCAATCAGTCGCGCGGCCGAACCGAGATCAGCGTGGGCGGCGTAGTCTGATCGTTGGTCTGCACGTCCATGTAACACTGGCGCTCGGCCATGCGCTGGAGAAGCACGAGCCGGATGCTGCGCGGGAGATTCCGCTCGACGGCGAAGTTCCACACGAACGTGAGGGTACGGCAGGGGCTGGGCGGATGGATGACCGTCCCGTTGTCGCCGACGCTGATGAGGTGCTTCGTCTCGGCGACGTGGAGGAAGAACGCAAGCACGCGTCCAGCCGGCCGCGTTTGGAACCCCGCAAGCTCGCTCGCCTGCGCATCGAAGTCCGTCGCCTGGATCTGCTCCGGCGCGACGGGCGTATCGGCGTAGCCCGCGCTTCCGAGCGTGAGGACAAAGCTTGCGACGAGAATGGGGAAGAGCTTCCGTGCGCTCGACGTCATGGCAGTAGGCCTCCGAGTGTTCGCGTGGGCACTTGCGAACGTCGTCTATTACGACAGACGATCGCCGTGCCCGCCACGTCGTGGGCGCATTTTGGTCGGGCGTTTCCCCAGGATCGGCGCCGTACGGATCACCTCGATGTCAGCGTGATCCGTTGTCGGCGAACGACAGGATCACGCCTGATTCTCGGCACGGCGTGAAAGATGCCAGCCCCTGCCATGGCTGGCGAGCCTCGAGCGCCGCACGAAAAAAACGTGACGGGCGCTCGGACGGGTCAGGGGTCAGGGCTGGTTCGGCGTGATCGACGTCAGGATGTACTTGGGATTCGCCGGATCGGTGGAGTCGACGGTGACGACCGTGTCGAAGAAGCACTGCTTCTCGGCGAGATGTTGCAGGAGGACCGTGCGCATGCGCGAGCTCTCGCCCTTGCGGAGCGAGTTGTTCCACGCGTGTGTGAGCCCAAAGCAAGGGCTCGGCGGATGGTCCTTCGCACCGGGATTGCCGATGCCGTGGTTGGTCCCGTCCGTGTGCTGGTAGAAGCCGAGCGCGCGGCCATTCGGTGTTGCGTGGAACCCGATGAGCACTCCATCGCCCGGGTTGAAGTCCATGCCTTGAACGTTTTCCGAAATCGTCGAGTCGGCCATGACGACGCCGCCCAACGTGAGCACGAACGACGCTGCAACGAGCGGCAGTAGCTTCGAGACGGTCATGCGCTTCATTACGACAGATGATCGACGCGCTCGCCATGATTCGGCTCATTTTGGTCGGGCGTTTCCGCAGGATCGACGCGCTCCGCTGACGCGCTTCCACCCCGGGAGGGTCTGTCGCATCAGGCAATTTCTCGATCGATCGTCGTGACAACTCGCGGTGTCACCTGGTACGTGCAGCTTCCACGGATCGGCGATGCGCCATCACTTCGGTACGGAGAACAGTCCGCGACTCGTACTCGCGAAGAAGACGTCGTGGGTCCCGACGGCGATGTCGACGAACGACCCCTGACCCTTCGTCAACGTTTCGACGCAGTCGCCGGTGAGGGATGCTCGGGTGATGTTCCCCTCGCCGTCGCCCCAGTAGAGGCTCGTCTCGTCCCACGCGAAGCGCTGCGGCGAAGGCCGCGTGGTGGCGAACACGGTCGCGGGTCCGCCGTCGACGCCGATCCGCATCACGCTCGTCGCGTTGTTGTCGAGCCAGTAGAGGAACGAGCCCTTCACGACCATGCCGACCTCCGACTGCACGGCCGTGAGCGTCGTGATCGGCCCGCCGCGAAGCGGCATCTTCTTCAGCACGCCCGGTGACTCGTTTTCGTCCCAGTAGATGGTCTCGCCGTCGATCGCGATGTCCTCGACGACGTCGGGGGTCGAGTGCAGGGTCCGCGGCTCACCCCCCGCAATCGGCACGGTCATGATCGCACCGCCTGCGTCGCTCGGCGTCTGGCCGAGGGTGAGCCAGTAGACGTCCGTCGACGTCAGCAGGATTCGCGACGCGCCGCCGCGCTGGTTCGACGCGAGCGTGACCACCTCGCCACCCCCAATCGGTGCGTACCGAACGGTGTGGCTCTCGATGTCGGCCCAGTAGACGTTCTTCGAATCGACCGCGAGACCTCTGGGGTTGACGAATCCGGTGGCCACGATGGCGTCGTCGCCGCACGCGAGCGAGTGCCGTTTCAAATCGCTACCGTCGAAAAAGTAGACGGCGTTCCCGTCCGCTACCGTGTGCCCCACGAAGCGACCCGAGGAGATCCGTGTGGCTTCGCGCGGCGCGGCGCCGCTGCGGCACGCGGCCACGGGCGCGGCCGAGGCGTCACCGGAAGGCTCGCGGCACGCGGCCTCCTCTGCGACCTGGCCACCGCAGCCGACGACGAGCACCAAGAACGAGATGGCAACCTTCCTACGCATGGGAACCTCCGGAGGCGCGCACGTTGCGAACGCCGTGCCTGGCGTGCCAGGCAATTTCCGCCGAAAGTCTACGCGCCACGCCTCGTTCGGTTCGTCACATTGGCACGCTGGGTCGCGAAGAGCGTCGTCGGGTATGATCGGAGCGGCTGACATCCCGCACGGGTGGCGAAACTGGCAGACGCAGCGGATTTAGGTTCCGCCCTCGCAAGAGATAGGGGTTCGACTCCCCTCCCGTGCACCTCTCGGTAGTTAGGTTACTTGATTCGGCGGATATCTCCGGCAGCTGCGCGGAGCGAGCGCGCGGCACGGTCGCGCTACGCATTGCGTGGCTTTGCCCTCCCAATCCGGTAATGGCAGGGGGTGAATCCCCTTCGGCGTCTCTTCTCCAGCGGCGAGTTCATGCCCCATGGACACTGCTATTTCTGGAAGCCCGAGGTCGTCTGGCTGCACGTCGCGTCGGACGCGCTCATCACGCTCGCGTACCTGACGATCCCTCTCACGCTGCTCTACTTCGTGAAGAAGCGCCGCGACATCCCGTATTCGTGGATGTTCGTGAGCTTCGGCGTCTTCATCGTGTCGTGCGGCATGACGCACGCCCTTGAAATTTGGACGCTATGGAACCCGATGTACTGGCTCTCGGGGACGGTCAAGGCAATCACCGCGACAGCGTCGCTCACGACGGCCGCAGCGCTCGTGGCGCTCGTTCCAAAGGCGCTCGCGCTACCGAGTCCCGAAGATCTGCGGCGGGCCAACCGCGAAACGCAGGCGACAGAGGATCGTTTTCGCGCCGCCTTCGAGGGGGGCTTCGATCCCGTCTACTTATGCGACCTCGTGGAGGAGCCCGACGCGCCGCTCGACCTCGTCATCACGGACCTGAATGCTCGCGCCCTCGAACGCCTTGGCCGACAGCGCGAGGAAGTGGTCGGAAAGCGCATCTCGGAGCTGTTCCCTCCGAGCGACGTGAAAGCGGTGCTTGCAGCCTGCAAGCGCGCCGTCGACACGGGTGTGCCCATCGAGGAAGAGCGCCACCTCGCGATCGAGGGGATCGCGGCCACGTGGACCCATATGCAAATCGTCCCGCTCGGTCGAAGCGTCGCGGTGACGTCACGCGACATCAGCGATCGGAAGCGCGCAGAGCTCGCGCTTCGAGAGAGCGAGGCCAGCCTCGCCATCACCCTCGAGAGCATCGGTGACGCGGTCATCGCAACGGACATCGAAGGTCGCGTCGTTCGCATGAATTCGGTGGCGGAGGAGATGACGGGCTGGCCGAGCGCCGACGCCGTAGGAAGACCGCTCGCCGACGTTCTTCACATCCTCGACGAAACCACGCGCGAGACTCTCGCGAGCCCGGTCGAGAACGTGCTCCGACAAGGGACCATCCTCGGTCTTGCGAAGGACGCGCTGCTCGTTCGGCGCGACGGTCGGGAAATCTCGATCTCTGACAGCGCCGCGCCGATTCGCGATCCCGCCGGCCAAGTGAACGGGGTCGTCTTCGTGTTCCGCGATGTGACGGAGCAAAAGCGCGCGCTGGCGGCTGTCGAACAGATGCGGTCGAAGCTTGCTGTCATCGATCGTATGGCCTCTGTCGGGACGCTCGCGGCCGGCGTCGCGCACGAGGTCAACAACCCGCTCGCCTACGTGATGACGAACCTCGAGCTGCTGTCGGAGGAGCTCGGCGCACTCAAGGAGGTCGCGCCGGC
>CAXSGV010000130.1:288-14193 GCA_964236615.1 uncultured Polyangiaceae bacterium | reverse complement strand
GATGCGGATCGCGGCCAGGCTGTTGATGTCGAAGAAGCGGCGGTAATTGATCTCTTCTTTTGCGACGTGCCAGTCGGCGAGGCGGTAGTGCTGATCGCGGATCAGCGCGTCCAGCCGATCGAAGCTCGACGGGTCGCCCTTCGTCCCGTTCACGTGGGCGATCGCTGCATCGACCGCCTCGCGTGACGACGCGGACTCGGAGAGCACGGCGTCGATGCGGCGCTTGGCGACCTCCTTCTCGCGCGCGAGCTCGACGGCCTCGGCCGGGAGGTTCTTCACGTGAAAGAGAACGCTCTCGAGCTCGGTTCGCGCGGGATCGTCGGCCGCGAGCGTGAGCCGCGAGAGCGCGTCCTCGAGGATCGCGAGCCAGGTCCGCGGCGACGCGGGCAGCGTGTGATCGTAATAAACGACCTGAAGCTTGCCGCCGTCGCGCGCGAGCGACAGCTCGCCGTTCTCGAGGACCTGCCCGTACTGCGCGCCGAGGATCGGCAGCAGCACTTTGTCTTTCAAGCTGGGCTTCGGCGGGTTCCATTCGATGTCGAAGTGCTCGGCGTAGAGCGACGCGGGGCCGTTTTCGAGCACGTCGTTCCACCAGGCGTTCTCGCCCGTCGCGATCCCCATGTGGTTCGGGACCACGTCGAGGATGTGGCCCATGCCCGCGGCCTGCATCGCCGCAATCCACGCGTCGTAGCTTCCTTCATCCCCGAGCTCGGGGTTCAGCTGGTCGTGGGCGACGAGGTTGTAGCCGTGCGTGCTCCCCTTCTCGGCGCGAAGGTACGGCGACGTATAGATGTCGGTGATGCCGAGGTCGGCGAGGTAGTCGACGACCGCGCGCGCATCGGCGAAGCCGAAGCCTGCGTGCAGCTGCAGGCGGTAGGTCGAGATCGGGCGGCGCGTCATATCGCTTTGATTTGGCTCCACGACTGGCGCGTCGCGGCGGTGCGGCTCGGGCGTCGAAAGAGCTTCACCGTGCGCATGGGGAGCTCGGTTGTCCTCCCTGCATCGATGCTCTCGGTCGCCTCGTCGTTGCCCGTGTCGAGCAGTAGCTCCCACTGGCTTTGCCCGTCGCCGAGCGCCGGCAGCGCGAACGACAGGTCGATCGCCGACGCGTTGAACAAGAGAATCAGGTCGTCGTCGACGAGCCGTTCGCCATTCTCGTCGACATCGTCGACGCCGGCGCCATCGAGGAACATTCCGAGGCTCGCCGTGGCCGCGTTCTTCCAGTCGGCGTCGCTCATCTCGTTGCCGTCATGACGAAGCCACATGATGTCGCGCGTCTCGGAACCGCGAATCCGGCGGCCCTTGAAGAACTTCGAGCGGCGGAGCGACGGATGCGCGGCGCGAAGATGCACGACGCGGGAGGTGAACTCGAGGAACGCCTTTTCGTCCGCGCCGAGGTCCCAGTTGTACCAACTGATCTCGTTGTCCTGGCAGTAGGCGTTGTTGTTTCCGCCCTGCGTGCGGCCAATCTCGTCGCCGCCGCAAATCATCGGCGTGCCTTGCGAGAGCAGCAGCGTCGCCATCAGGTTTCGCATCTGACGCCGGCGGAGCGCGAGCACGTTCAGATCGCCCGTGTCGCCCTCGGCGCCACAGTTCCACGACGCGTTGTCGCTGGCGCCATCCGCGCCGCCTTCGCCGTTCGCCTCGTTGTGCTTGTCGTTGTACGAGACGAGATCTTTGAGCGTGAAGCCGTCGTGCGCGATCACGAAGTTGACGCTGGAGTACGGTCGCCGTCCGTCGTCTTCGTAGAGGTCGCTCGACCCGCTCAGGCGGTAGCCGATGTCGTCGGCCAGCCCGCCGTCGCCCTTCCAGAAGGAGCGCACGACGTCGCGGTAGCGGCCGTTCCACTCGGTCCAGCGCACGGGAAAATTGCCGACCTGGTAACCGCCGTCGCCGACGTCCCAAGGCTCGGCGATCAGCTTCACCTGCGAGATGACCGGATCTTGGTGGATGATCGTGAAGAAGCTCGAGAGCTGGTTGACCTCGTGGAGACCACGCGCGAGCGTCGACGCGAGGTCGAATCGGAAGCCGTCGACGTGCATGTCGAGCACCCAGTACCGCAGCGAATCCATGATGAGCTGGAGCGTCTGCGGGTGGCGCACGTTCAAGCTGTTGCCAGTGCCCGTGTAGTCGAAATAGAAGCGCGGGTTCTCGGCAACGAGACGGTAGTAGGTGGGGTTGTCGATGCCCTTGAAGCCGATCGACGGACCGAGATGGTTCCCTTCGGCGGTGTGGTTGTAGACGACGTCGAGGATGACCTCGATGCCCGCGGCGTGCAGCGTCTTCACCATCTTCTTGAACTCGGTCACGCCCGACCCGATGCGGTTCTCGGTGCGGAAACGCGTCTCGGGCGCGAAGTAAGCGATCGAGTTGTAGCCCCAGTAGTTTCGAAGCCCACGGTCGAGCAACATCTTGTCGTCGATGAACGCGTGCACCGGCAGGAGCTCGACTGCCGTGATGCCCAGCTTCTTGTAGTGCGCGATCATGGGCTCGCTCGCGACGCCCGTGTACGTACCGCGGTGCTCCGGCGGGACCTCGGGGTGCTTCATCGTGAGACCCCGCACGTGGGTCTCGTAGATCACCGACTTGTGAAAGGGGACGTTCGGCGACGCATCATTGCCCCAATCGAACGCGGGATCGATCACGACAGCGAGCGGTGCGCCCGTCGCGTCGTCGCGATGAATCGCGAAATCCCCCTCCTTGTGCCCGAGCTGGTAGGCGAAGAGGCCACGGTCCCAGTCCTCGCGGCCGCTGAGCGCCTTTGCGTAGGGATCGAGTAGACGATTGTTCGGGTTGAAACGAAGGCCGCGCTTCGGATCGTAGGGTCCGTGCACGCGAAAGCCATACTTTTGTCCCGGCGCGACTCCCGGAAGGTAGGCGTGCCACACGAAGGCCGTGCGCTCGCGCATTTGGACGCGGCTCTCGCCGCCGTCGTCGTCGACGAGGCAAAGCTCGACGAGTGTCGCGTTTTCCGAATAGAGGGCGAAGTTCGTGCCCTTGCCGGTCCATGTAGCGCCGAGCGGGTAGGGGTGTCCCGGAAGCAATCGCGTCGTCATGCGCGCGGAGTATGCAGTCGCGCGCGCGCGTTGCCGCCGAAATCAAACCTCAGCAGCGTTCGTGGAACATCGATTGCACCCTGCGCCTGCTGAACCGATGGACCCGAGCGGAGGCTTCGATGGGACGACCAACAGGAAACGATCGCAGTGGGGCGTATTGGCGCAACGGACGCGAGCACGCCTCGGGTTACCAGAACAATGTCGACGCGCGCGCGAACTGGGAACAGGGCTACCGTGAGGAGACGGTGGAGGTGAATCCGGGTCCGCACCGCGCCGAAGCGCATGGTGAGTACTCGGACGACGAGCGTCACATCGATGGCTCCTACGCCCCCGCTCCGCCGCCCACGCAGACGCGCGAGGGGGCCGGAATGCAACGCGGAAGCTGGCGCGGTCAGGGCTTTGGCGCGGAGGTCTACCGCGGCGGCATCGGGACAGGAAACTACGAGAGCCCGTACATGCCTAGCCGTAATGGCTACGGCGGCCAGCCGCGGAGCATGCCTCACACGGAAATGCGCGGCCCCCACACGGGCAAAGGTCCGAAGGGCTACCAGCGTTCGGACGAGCGGATCCGCGAGGACGTCTGCGAGCGCCTCACCGATCATCACGACGTCGACGCCTCGGACATCGAGGTGTCGGTGGAGAGTGGCGAGGTCACGCTCACGGGCACCGTCAGCGCGCGTCGCGACAAGCTCATGGCCGAGCACGCGGCCGAGGCCGTGAGCGGCGTGATCGACATTCACAACCAGATTCGGGTCCGTCGCGAGGGCGCGGAGCCCGTGCGGAGCGCGCCACCAGCCTCGAAGCGCGATACGACGAAGTCCTGACTCCGCTCGCACTCGAGATGACCGCCGAGGGTCTCTACCTCCCGGCGCTGGATCTGCACCTCGATCCGCGCCGTGAGGTGCGCCGCGCGTTTATCTCGCACGCGCACGCCGACCACGTAGGCGGTCGCGCCGGTGGCGAAGTTTTCGCGTCCGCCGAGACAGCGTCGCTCGTCGCCGCACGGGCCGACGAGCCCCTCGTCGCAACAGCCGTCATGGAGTGGGACGCGTCGACCGAGCTGCCGGTGGTCTCGAGCCACGGCGGCGGCACGGCGCGGCTTTCCATCGCGCCCGCCGGTCATGTGCTCGGCGCCGCGCAGCTCGTCATCGATCACCCTGGCGGTCGCTTCGTCTACACCGGCGATTACCAGAGCGGAGCTGGCCTGACCCACACGGTCGGTGCGCCGGTCGCGTGTGATCAAATGGTCATCGAGTCCACGTTCGCGCTGCCGATCTTCGTGTTTCCCGATCGCGCGCTCGTCCGCGCCGTGGCCCGGGAGGGAAAGCTGCCGGTCGTGCTCGCGTATGCGCTCGGCAAGTCACAAGAGGTGGTCCGCGCGCTTCTCGACGCCAAGCTTCCCGTCGTCTTGCACGGCGCGGTTCATCGCGTCTGTGAAGCCTACGAAGCGCTGGGTGTCGATCTGGGGATCGGTGACGGGCGCGTCGTTCCCTACGCCGAGGAGAAGAAGAAGGAGAAGCGTGGCAAGCGCCTCGAGGGCGCCGTTCTCGTCGCGCCGCCGAACGCGTTTGCCAACCCGATGATCAAGGGGCGCACGAACGCGCGGGTGGCTTTCGTTTCCGGCTGGGCGTTGCTCGATGCGAGCATCGAGCAGCGGCGCGCAGACGCGGGCTTCGTGCTCTCCGATCACGCCGATCACGACGACCTCGTCGCGACTGTGCGTGCGTCCGGCGCGCGCGTCGTCCATACGACCTTCGGCGACGCCGAGGTGCTCGCAGGCTTCGTTTCGAGCACGACGGTGACGGCAACCGCGCTCGCGGCCCCGAGCATCGACGAGGCCGAAGAGCGTGAGGCTCCCGTGGTGCCCGCGTGAAGCGTCTCGCACAGGCGCTCGAGGCGACGCGCCTCAGTCGATCGCGTAACGCGAAGGAGGAGGAGCTCGCCGCCGCGCTCGCAGAGATTGCGCGCGATCCCGGCGACGAAGCGGGGATCGCGCTCGCCACCGCGGCGCGCCTTGCCGCCGGTCGCACGCTCGCGATTGGCGACGGTCGTACGCTCGGTGCGGGTGGCTCGATCATGACCGAGACCGCGTGCGCGCGCACCGGGTACTCCGCCGAGATCGTGTGGGCCTGCGCGCGCCGAACCGGCGACCTCGGCGAGGCATTCGCGCTCCTCGTCGCGCGTGATCCGGAAGCCTATGGGCGGCCTGGGCTTTCGCTCCCCGAGGTTGCCGAGCTGTTCGACGTGCTCGCCTCGACCGGCAATCGGCTCGTGAAACGTCGTCGCCTCGACGCCGCATTCCAGCGCGCGACTCCGCTCGAAACGAAGTATCTGGCAAAGGCGATCCTCGGCTCGCTTCGCGTCGGAGCGCAGGGGGGCGTGCTCGAGGGCGCAATTGGTCGCGCCTTCGCCATCGAGCCCGACGTGCTACGCCGTGCCGCCGCGCTCGTCACCGACCCCGGCGAGCTCGCGGTCCTCGCGAAGGAGGATCGGCTCGACGAAGCCCGTCTCGAGATCGGGCGCCCCGTCGCGTACATGCTGGCGACGCCTCTCGAGACGGTCGCGACGCCACTCGACCCGGCGAGCCACGTCATCGAAGACAAGATCGACGGCGTTCGCGCGCAAGTGCACAAGCGTGATCACGAGGTGTCGATCTTCGCGCGCGGCCTCGAGCGCGTGACGGACGCCTTCCCCGACGTCGTCGACATGCTGCGCTTCGTGAAGGGGAATTTCGCGCTCGACGGTGAGCTCGTGGCGATGGGACCGGAAGGCCGCGTTCGGCCGTTTCAGGCGCTGCAAGCGCGTCTTCGGCGCAACACGCCGACACGCGAGCTCGTCGAGGGCACGCCCGTCGTGTTCATCGCTTACGACATCCTTTCCGACGGCGAGCGCGATCTCCTCTCTCTCCCGTGGAGCGAACGCCGCGCGGCACTCGAAGCGTTTCACGCGACTCGGGACACCACGGGAACAGCGTTCCTCGTGAACGCGGCGCGCTCGGCGCTCGAGGAGCGCAACGGTGAAGCGCTCGAGCTCACGGAGGTGCTCGACAGCGCATTCCCTGCCGCGCGCGCTCGCGGGCACGAAGGCCTCGTCCTCAAGAAGGTGGACGCACCCTACGACGCCGGCCGGCGCGGCCAGGCCTGGATCAAAGTGAAGCGTGCCTTTGCGACGCTCGACGTCGTCGTCACCGCCGTCGAGGAAGGGCACGGCAAGCGTGCCGGGCTGCTCTCCGACTACACCTTCGCGGTGTGGCGCGGGGAGGGCGAAGCGCGGGAGACCGTCAACGTCGGCAAGGCCTATAGCGGGCTGACCGACGTCGAGATCGAACGGCTAGGGCGCCGCTTCGTGAAGCTGACGACCGAGCGCTTCGGGCGCGTGCGCGCCGTCGCGCCCGAGGTGGTCCTCGAGGTCGCGTTCGACGGCATCCAGCGTTCGACGCGGCACAAGAGCGGGTTCGCACTTCGCTTCCCGCGCATCCTCCGGATTCGCGAGGACAAGACGCCTGCCGACGCGGACACCGTCGCCACAGTGGAGGCTCTCTTCGCCTCACAGCTCGAGACGGGTCACCGCGAGGAGACACCGGCGGCAACGCCCACGAAGGTGGCACGTGCGAAGAGCAGCCGTCACCGCGCGAATACCGATCAGCTGAGCTTGTTTGGCGCCCCTTCGGAGAAGGGCGTAGTGCCAGCGAAGTGATTTGTTGTGACCATTTGCCACGAGCGACGCGTTTTTACGTGCGCTCGTGTCACCTCCGCACCCTCTGAAGCGCGACCGGCAAGCCCCCCTCGAGCGAAATGTTCGCACAAATCGGCGATTTCTACGGATTGGGCGGGCGCGGCACGGTCGCTGCAAAAGCCATAAGTACCAAGCAAGACGCAAGGTAGACGGAAGTTGACCATAGGGGACTACGACTCCCCGTCACACGAAAGGTAGATCGCCATGTTGTACTGGGCCGCCGTATTCTTCGTTATTGCACTCGTCGCCGCGGTGTTCGGTTTCGGTGGTCTCGCCGCGGGCGCCGCTGGTATCGCGAAGATCCTCTTTTTCGCCTTCCTCGTCCTCGCCGTGGTGTCGCTGCTCGTCGGCCGCCGCAGCTCGGTCTAGCTCCCTCTCTCCAACAAGCGCTACGTGCCGGCCTGGTGCCGGCATTTAGCGTTTAAACGGCCTGCTTCTTCGCTGCGCTCTTTACGCTCTCCGCGCTGTCGGAGCGCCGTTCGGAGCGCCGATCGCGGAGGCCCTCGAACTCGTGCTGCAGCGCCAGCAGCTCTTGGTCGGAGAGGTCTTCGAGCGCGAGTAGCGCGTTGCGGGCATGCGTCACGCGAATCAGCTCGTCGAGCTTGAGGTGAATCGCGTGCGCGTCTCGGTTTTGGGTGTTCTGAATGAGGAACACCATGAGGAACGTGACGATGGTCGTTCCGGTGTTGATGACCAGCTGCCACGTATCGCTGTAGTGGAACATCGGCCCGGTGACGCTCCAGACCACGATGATCGCGACCGCGAACATGAACGCCCAGGGGGTGCCCGCGAGGGTCGACACCTTGCTTGCGAACTTCCGAAAAGCTTCGTGCATTGGCTCTCCTGAGGACCTTCGGCGCGAAACATTTGGTCACACGTGTGGCGTTCACGCGTGGCTTCTCGCTCCGCAGTTGAGTTGTTCTACGCCTTTTCCGCGTGGCAGGAGGGATGCATTGCAGGGTGCTGTGGAGACCGAAGGTCCTCGTGGCTGCGTCTCCGAAACCTCAAGCGCAGGAGTCTGCCATGCCCGAAAAGAATCACCGCGACGAGGAAGCTGGACGCGCGGCCGAGACGAGCGAGCAGACCCCCGAGGCGCCGCTGAGCGCACCTCCTTCCGTGTCAATCCCTCTGGCCCCGGACTCGAAGCGCGAGCGGCAGATGACCGATTTTCCCGATGGGGACTGACAGGCGAACCCTCGAGGACGAGAAATTGCAAAGGGAAGCGTCGCGAACGTCCATGGAACAGACTCGAAATCCCCGTGCGCCGGGCTCACTCGATCCGCGTGAGCCGCCTCGCAAGCTCCAGTCAGGCACGCAACAGCGCGTGGTGATCGATCGAGTCGCCGAGTGGGACGAAGCACGGGCGCCGGGCTCGTTCGAGGCAATTCCCCGTGTACCGACGGACCGCAACGAGGCGATGCTCGAGCTCGGCGGCCACCGGGTTCGGCTCACCAATCTGCAAAAAGTCTTCTGGCCCCACCACGGGATCACCAAGGGCGCGCTGATTCAATATTACCTGGATATCGCGCCCACACTGATTCCTCACATTGCCAATCGTGCGATGGTGATGAAGCGCTACCCCAATGGCGTCACTGGCAAGTTCTTCTTCATGAAGCGCGCTCCGATGCCGCGCCCGAAGTGGATCCACACGTGTGCGATCGAGCACGAGTCCGGCAGCCTCATCGATTTTCCGATGATCGACGATGTCGCGTCCTTGGCCTGGGTCATCAACCTCGGGTGCGTCGATCTCAATCCCTGGTACGCGCGCTGCGACGACGTGAACCGTCCCGACTACCTCCATTTCGATCTCGATCCCGGTGACGCGCCGTACGAGCGCGTCGCAGAGGTCGCGATGATCGTGCACGCTGCGCTCGACGAGGTCGGCATGCCGAACTACGCGAAGACGAGCGGCTCGAAGGGGCTTCACGTCTACGTTCCTCTACGCCGCGGGCCAACGCAAAAAGACGTGTGGACGGTCGCGAAAGCGCTCGCGCGTGAGCTCGCCGAGCGTCACCCCAAGATCATCACCGCGGAGTACCGCATCGCCAACCGGCCTCCGGGGCGCGTCCTCATCGACTACAACCAAAATGCTTGGGGCCGCACCCTCGCCTCGGTCTACTCGGTTCGCCCCGCGCCACGCGCGACGGTCTCCACGCCCGTCACTTGGGACGAGGTGGCGGGCGGTGCCGCGATCGAGACCTTCCGCCTCGAGAACGTGCCGCTCCGCGTGAAGCGGCTCGGTGATCTCTGGGCCCCTGTCGCCCCGCAGTCGGAAGCGCGGTTCGATCTCGAGAGCGTCGCCAGCGTCGCTTAGGCAGGCCAGAGGCAGGCCGAGAGGCCAGATCAGGCGAGGAGCTTGCGGATCTCGGAGGTGAGCGTGTCGGGGAGACACGGCTTCACGAGGAGCTTTTGGTAGCCCGGGTTCTCTTCGGCGCTCGGCGAGTGCCCAGTCAGTGCGACGACCGGAATGTGCCGCGTGCGCTCGTCTGCCTTGAGGCGGCGAATGGCCTCCCAGCCGTCGAGGACCGGCAGCGACAGATCCATGACGATCACATCGGGCAAAACACTAAACGCGAGGTCGAGCGCCGCCTGGCCGTCTTCCGCTTCTTCGACCCGAAAGCCCGCGTGCGAAAGCGCGTGGACGTAGATGAACCGGCTGTCCTCGTAATCGTCGACGATGAGAACGCAGGGCTTCGTCTCGTTGGCCACGCCGAGGATGTAACCCAGCCGCCGCGACGAAGCCAGGTACCTTCGCACGCCACCTGCCCCTAGATTCCCAGGCAGCTCCGCCATGACCCCGCTCACCGCCGCTCGCGCTCAGATGGAAGTATCGCTGGGCTTCCACATGATCTTCTCGGCGATCGGTATGGCTCTACCGGTCTTCATGATGATCGCCGAGGGGCTCCACCTGCGGACGGGTAAACCGCACTACCTGGTACTCGCCAAGAAGTGGGCGAAAGCGACCTCGCTGCTCTTCGCGGTGGGCGCCGTGTCGGGGACCGCGCTGTCGTTCGAGCTCGGCCTCCTGTGGCCGCGCTTCATGGAGGTCTCGGGCGGCACGATCGGCGGTGCCTTCGCGCTCGAGGGTTACGCGTTCTTCATCGAAGCGATCTTCATCGGCCTCTACCTTTACGGGTGGGATCGACTTTCGCCCCGAGCGCACTGGCTCGCCGGGGTCGTGGTTGCCATCAGCGGCACCGCGTCGGGCGTTCTCGTGATTGCCGCCAACGCATGGATGCAGGTGCCTGGCGATTTCAAGCTCGAGGGCGGGAAACCGGTATTCGTCGATCCGACGGCGCCGTTCGCCAGTCCAGCGTGGCTCCCGATGGCGGCACACACGGTGCTCGCCGCTTACGTCGCGCTGGGCTTCGCGCTTGCGGGGATCTACGCGCTCGGGATGCTCCGCGGCCGCGCGACGGCGTACGAGCGCAGCGCGCTGTCGATCGGAATGGGCGTCGCCGCGGTGAGCGCCGTTCTCCAGCTCGTGAGCGGCCACGTGCTCGCGCAGCACGTTGGGCACCACCAGCCCGTGAAGCTCGCCGCGATGGAGGCGCACTACCGAACCCAGCGCCATGCGCCGATCATGCTCGGCGGTGTCGTCGACGACGAGCACGACACGGTTCGCGGTGCGATCGAGATCCCCTCGGCGCTCAGCTTCCTCGTAGGTGACTCCTTCGACACCGAGGTCAAAGGCCTGGCGGACGTGCCGCGCTCCCTTCGGCCCAACGTCTTTCTCTGCCACATCGCGTTCGACGTGATGGCGCTCTCGGGGATGCTCCTCATCGCCGTCGCAGGGGCCTTCTACTTCTTCGTCTTTCGCCGAAAGGAGCCGCCACGCCTCGTGCTCCGCGCGCTCGTCCTCGCGAGCCCGCTCGGATTCGTCGCCATCGAAGCGGGGTGGGTGGTCGCCGAGGCCGGGCGCCAGCCATGGACGATCTACAACGTGCTCCTCACGCGAGACGCCGTCACGCCCGAGACCGGCGTAGCCATGACGTTCTACCTGTTCGTCCTGCTCTACCTAGGGCTCGGCACGGCGCTGGTCGTGCTCTTGCGGCGGCTCGGCCGTCCTGCCGAGCTCGAGGAGGCGTCGCCCGTTGCCGTCTGACATGCCGCTCGGTCTGGAGACCTTGGTCGCCGGCGTCGCCCTGCTGGCGGTCGTGGCTTATGGCGTGCTCGGTGGCGCCGACTTCGGCGGTGGCGTCTGGGACATCCTCGCGCGCGGCCCGACGAAGGTCGAGCAGCGCCGCGCCATCGCCAAAGCGATGGGCCCTGTGTGGGAAGCCAATCACGTCTGGCTGATCTTCCTCATCGTCATCCTCTTCAGCGCGTTTCCTCCGGCTTACGCGGCGCTGAGCATCGCGCTTTTTCTGCCGTTTCATCTCGTCCTCGTCGGCATCACGCTACGCGGCGGCGCGTTCGTCTTCCGCGGTCACGGGAACGAGGCCGCGCTATCCCGCTGGGGGATCGTCTTCGGCGGCGCGAGCGTGATCACGCCGGTGCTCCTCGGGATGTCGCTCGGCGCCGTGTCAGCGGGCAACGTGCGCATTCACGATGGCGTCGTCTCGGTGGTCGGATTGCCCGCGTGGCTGATGCCGCTCTCGTTCGCGATCGGTTTCTTCGCGCTCGCCATCTGCGCCTACCTCGCGGCCGTGTACCTCACCGTCGTGACCGCGGGCGAGCTGCAAGCGATCTTCCGCAAAAAGGCCCTCGCCGCGGGGACGATCGTCGTCGGTCTATCGGCCGTGTTGCTTCCGCTCGTGCGCAGCCGCGCGCCGCACTTGTGGATCGGTCTGTCGTCGGGCGCAGGCGCAGCGGTCTTGGCTGTCGGAGCGAGCGCAGCGCTCTGCTCGGGTGCCGCGCTGTATTTGCGCCGATTCAAGATCGCCCGGGCCGCTGCGGTGTTGCAGGTGTCCTGCCTGCTTGCGGGGTGGGGCGTCGCGCAGCACCCGTTTCTCGTCTACCCCGACCTCACGCTCGCCGCCGCGGCCGCCCCGCCAGCCACCTTGCGCTTCTTCCTCTACACGTTGCCGATCGGCCTCGCGCTCATCGTGCCGTCGATGCTGTTCTTGTTTCGCGTCTTCTCACCCGCCAACGTCGACGGTGGAAGCGGCAAGCCAGGCGGGTAGGACCGACTCGCGGGCCGCGTCGGAGTCGTCGTGCGCGCGACGAAGCACCGACTGCATGCCGTGGTCGCTCCGGACCCCAACGAGCTCCGCGTTGTCGAGCGCGCGAATGTCCGAGGTCTCGCCTTCGATCCGCACCTGGTAGCCGATTGCCACGCGCTCCTCCGCTGCGCTCGCGAACGTGAGCTTGCCCCGTCCGCCGACCTGCCCCGCGAGGCGGAACATCGCAGCGAGCTGGCGCCGGTAGCGATCGTAGTCGGGGCCGTCGACGAGCGCGCGAAGACGGACGCACGTCGGTGACGTGTCGAAGTGAATGAAGGTGCGTCTACCGCCACGCTCGTAGCGCGAGAAGTCGTCGAGCCATGTTCCAATGGTCACGGGATCGTCGTCGCCCTCGAGCTCCTTCCATTGAAACGCCTCTGGCCAATCGCCGAACGCCGAAACGTCGAGCGGGAGCTCGCGCCACGTTTCCAGCTGTCGGGCATCGAGCGCGAGCTCGCCAAAAATCCCGACTTCGTAGACTTCGTGCATGGGACCTCCACCGCAAAAAAAAGTCTCTCTAGCGAAGAGCCTGCCAAACCCATCAGCGGGTTTTCACCTGCAATCCTCGTAGCCCAGCCGCAGGCGCCGGCCCACCGCGCGTGACGATCTGCCACGCGCGCGTCAAGATCGTGCGCTCGTCTCCCCACCGCGCTTGAAGCGCGCGACCAACGCCAGAAGAGGCCAGAACGGAAAAAGGACGGGCACGCAGCGCGCCACCATCGCAAGCGCGCGGACGCCGGTCGCGCGCGCGCCATCGCGATCGACGATGACGAGCGCGTGGCCTTTCCTCAATCCGTCGGGCTCCCAGGCGCGGATCTCGAAGCGGGCTAGCCAGTCGAGCGCGCCCACGAGCCGGGCGTAGATCTTCCCGCGCCGCCCCGTGGGATCGTAACGAAGCTTGCGCGCGCGGAAGTCGGGCGTCGCGAAGAGGATGTAGATCGTCAGCGAGAGCAGCGTGAAGAGCTCGACGTTGCTGGTGACCTCGATCGTGAGATGGAACATGAGCCCGAGCCAGAGCGCGAAGACGCGCGTCTTCTTCGACCACAAGCCGAGCGCCAAGAAGAGCTCGGTCGCGATCGCGAGCTTGGCGAGGGCGCTCGTCGCCAACGGTTGCGACAAGGTCTCCACGAGCCGCGCCGGCACCCCACGCTCGAGCGCTTGGTGACCGAAGCGCGCGAACCTGTCGCCGATGACGAGCCCGCCACGCCAGTCCGCGTCGAGCAGCTTCGAGCCGCCCGACGCGAGGTAAATGATCGACAGTTGGAGCCCCGCGAGCCGCTGCGCCCAGAGCGCGCCGATCCGCGCACGCTCGACGTTCGGGCTCGACGAGATGATCGCGAGCGCACGATCACAGGGCGAGAAGGCGAGCAAGAACGCGAAGCAGAGAAGGGCGTAGCGATTGTGGTGAAAGTGCACGCGATCGCACAAAAGCGCCCAGCCGCCGAGCACCGCGCTCCCGAGCAGCGCCGGGCGCGCAAAATAGCCGATCGCCACCAGCGCGCCGAGAACCAGCCGCGCGGCGAGCGTGGCCTTGTAGACGCTGTTCGACGGAACGAGCACCTCGGGCAGGAACGGCATGTGAAAGCCGTCACCGAAGTAGCCGTCTCGCGCGAGCTCACGCGCGACATCGAGACACTGCCAGAAGAGCAGCACCCCGAGCGCGACGCGTGCGAGCGCCAGCACGTGCACGTCGCCGGTCTCGGTTTGCCACCGCGCGAGCCAGGCCTTCAATTCTGTCGCGGGCTCCGCATCGTGACCGTCTCCTGCTCGCGTCCGTTCTTTCGAACGGTGACCTGGAGAACGAGCGCGCGGCTCTCGGCATCATCGCGGAGAGACAACGTGTGCGCAGCGACGTCGTCGAGCGCGGCGCGGAGTCGCTCGATCTGCGCGTCGGCGCCGTACGACGCATGGAAGGTGCGATCGAACGCCGACAGCGCCGGCTCCTGCAC
>CAXSGV010000130.1:0-278 GCA_964236615.1 uncultured Polyangiaceae bacterium | reverse complement strand
GCCACTTGAAGCGATGGAGCGTGCCCTCGCGATCGCGTGCAATCCATCTTCCGCCCTCGACCGGCACGAGCTTCGTCCCGTGACCGGTATCGGAGTCGACCTCACGCGCGAGGTGGACGTGGATGGTCGACGACTCCTGGAACATCCGAAACCCGAACGCGTGATCGGGCCGAGCATTCGCTGTCACGACGAGCACGAGCTGGCCAAGTATCCACGCGGTGGCGAACACCGTTCGGCCCCATGCACCTCGAACCGATCGCCAGACGGTTTCGCCCACG
>CAXSGV010000129.1:2253-14224 GCA_964236615.1 uncultured Polyangiaceae bacterium | reverse complement strand
CGACCCGTTGTCGGTTCGCCGTCTCGTTTTAGGAGAGGACTCCCGGATGACGTCGAGGAAGACTTGGTTGAGCGTGTTGGCAGGCGTCGTTCTCGGCGCAGTGGCGATCGGTGCGGCGCCGTCCATCGCGACGGCGGACGACGCCGCGTGCGGCAGCAAGGACAACCCGTGCCCCCTCCAGAAGTGGATGCGCGCGAACCTCGGCGCTCCCTCGGCGGGTGGCGACACGGCGGGTCTCGCAAAGGGGTTCGACAAGCTCGCCACCACGTCGCCCGACCCGACCTGGTCGACCTGGTCGACGATTGCGAAGCAGGGCTCCGACGCCGCGAAGAAGGGCGACCTCGTGGGTGCCAAGGCGGCATGCAAGGCCTGCCACGACGCCTACAAAGACAAGTACAAGGCGCAGTACCGCACCCGCCCCGCGCCTTGAGAGGGGCTCGCCTCGCGTGCCGCCGTCGAGCGCAACTCTTCCGACGCATTTCGTCAGCAGGACCCTGTAACGTGCCCTTGAGCCACTTAAAGGCGCCCTCAGCCCTTGATTGGGGCAGGGGCCGGCTTTAGTTTCCGCCTCGTCGCCTGTCGTTGAAGGCGGACCCCGGGGGGGGCTCGAGCCAATGACGACAGCGCCAAGCCACCACCAAGCCAGCGGCGAGCAGGGTCAGCCACGTTCCGAGCGCCGTGCGCCACGTCCTGAGACCACGCGCATGTTCGAGAGCGATCTCGTCGAGCGCTTCTCGCGAATCCATCCGTCGACGCCATTCCTCGCGTGGATTCCTGTGATCGTGATCGTCCTGGCGCGCTGTTACGGCAGGCACGATCTCAGTGTCGTGAGGATCGCCGGCGTCTTCACGCTCGGTGTCTTCGCGTGGACCTTCGCGGAGTACGTGCTCCACCGCTACGTGTTCCATTGGATGAAGGAGACGCCGCGCGGCCGTCGCATCCACTTTCTGCTGCACGGCGTCCACCACGACTACCCGAACGACAGAGACCGCCTCGTGATGCCGCTCGGCTTCAGCGTGCCGCTGGCCGTCGTCTTCTACGCGGTGTTCTATTTCACGTTGGGCCGCGCCGTGGGCGAGCCCTTCTTCGCTGGCTTCGTGCTCGGCTACCTCGGCTACGACGGCACCCACTACGCCGTGCATCACTTCAAGCTCACCTCACGCGTCGGCAAGTGGGTTCGCAAGCACCACATGCTCCATCACCACGCCGATCACGCGGGCGGGTTCGGCGTGTCGACGCCGCTCTGGGATCTCGTATTTCAAACGATGCCCAAGCACAGAAAAGAACGCGCCCCGAGCTGAGAAGCCCGAGGCGCTGTTTGTTACGAATTTTGTTGCGGGGCCTTTTGTTGCGAGGCCTTGTTCCCAGCGAGCGCCTCTACTTGACGACGGCCACCGCGGCGGGGGGCTGATCGTCCGGCACTTGCACGGTCGGCATCGGAATGTGCGCGACGGAGACGGTCTTCGTGTGGTGATCGAGGCTCGAGCCGATCCTCGCGCCTGCGAAGAACGCGAGGCCAGAACCAACGAGCCCGAAGACTCCCACGGCAAGGTAACGACGTACGGCGAATCCGAGCTGCTTTTGCGACTTCTTCTGCATGGTGCCTCCTCTTTCCGTCGGCCGGCTTTCGCTCTCTCCGGGGGGCTCCCGTTCGAAAGTCCAGCACGGCACGTTACGAAGAAAAGCCTTAGCGAAGACAAGCCTACGCCTCGTCCAGTCCCACGACCCGATAAACGCCGGCGCGGCCTCACGATTTGTCGCACTTCGTGCGCCTGAGCAGGCTATCCGTGCGAGTATTTCCCGCATGATGCACAAGGACGTCTTCATCGCGCTTGCGGCAATCGGCTGGTCGGATGGGACCTTGGACCCCGAAGAGGCCGACGCGATCGTCCGCTGTGCCGTCGAAGAAGGGCTCGAGCTCGACCAGATTGCCGAGATCGAAACGGCCACCAGCTCGCGCATCGAGCTCGGTGTGGTCGATCGCTCGACGATGTCGAAGGAGGACCGCCTCTTCGTCTACGCGGTCGCACGATGGATCGTGGAGATCGACGGCACCGTGAAGGACGAAGAGGTCGCGGCCCTCGAGCAGCTCGGCGAGCGGCTGGGTATCCCCGAACGCCCGCGTTCGCAGGCCGAGCGGATCGTCCACGAGATCGCGACGCTCCCCGAAGGCGACCGGCCCTCGCGCTACGATCTTGCCAAGCTACGTGTCGTCATTTCCGAGCGTCTGGCGCTCGGCAAGGGGCAGTCGGCGGCACCCGCGGCGAAATCGTGAGCGTGCACCGCTCGCATTCTGCCAAGGCTTCGCGCTAGGATTATCGCACCATGTCGCAGGGCGAGAAACCTGCCGCGATTTCGCCTCCCGGCGAGACGGGCATGCTGCTCGCGCAGCGTTACGAGGTCATCCGCGAGCTCGGACGGGGCGGCATGGGTGTCGTGTACCTCTGCAAGGACCTCGTAGGTGGCGAGCGTGTCGCGCTGAAGCGTCTTCGCACGCCGGAGGAAGCGAAGGGCACGCAGCCTCGCCCCGAAGAGAGCTGGTGGTTTCATCAGGAGGCGCGCGCCGTCGCGTCGCTCGATCATCCTGCGCTGGTCCGCGCGCGCGACTTCGGCACGCTCTCCGATGGGTCGCCGTACCTCGTGATGGACGCACTCCCTGGTCGCAGCGTGCACGAGTGGATGCACACGACCACGATGCCCTGGCCCGTCATCTGGGCGCTCGTCGATCAAACGCTCGCAGGTCTCGCGCATGCGCACGCGCGCGGCGTGATCCACGGCGATCTCAAGCCCTCGAACGTCATGCTCGATCTCGCGTCGCCGGGGCGCGGCCCGCGCGCGTACATCCTCGACCTCGGCCTCGCGTGGCTCCGCCAATCGCGTCACGATCCGCGTCTCGACGGCGCGCCCGCACCCGAGCTCGCCACGCACGCGGGTGCCGGTACGGTCGGCTGGGTCGCGCCCGAGCAGATTCGCAAGGCCGCAACGCACGTCGGCCCGCCGACCGATCTCTACGCGCTCGGCTGCATCATGTACCGCATCCTCGTCGGCAAAGAGGTCTTCGAGGGCACGGCGCAAGAGGTTCTGCGCGCGCACAAGCGAACCCCAGTGCCGGCGTTGCAACTTCCGCCGAGCGTCCCTGAAGGCGTGAGCGCGTACGTGCAGCGTCTCCTCGCCAAACGACCATGGCATCGCTACGAGCTCGCGGCCGATGCGCGTCGCGCGTGGGGCCGCTTCCGCCCGAGTCAGTCGGCCACCCTCGAAGAGACGATGGCGAGCGCGCCCGCGCCGCCGGCCGCTCCGTCGTCCTCGCCTGCGCTCGGTCGTGCGGTGGCTGCGGCGCGGTCACTCGCGCCTGGGTTGCTCGGTCTTCGTCCTTCACCGATGGTCGCGCGCGACGATGAGCGCGCTGAGCTGATGAGGATCGTCGAGGAGATGGCCGGGCCGTCAGGCGCCTCACGCCAGCTCGTCGCGCTCATCGGCGAAGCTGGCGTCGGCAAGAGCCGACTTGCCGCGTGGCTGTGCGAGCAGGTTCACGAGACGGGCTTGATGATCCCGCTTCGTGCGCGCTACGGGCGAATCCCGACGCCGCTCGACGGTGTCACTGGCGCCGTCAACGCGCACTTCGGACTCGAAGGCGCCGATCGCGCGCTCGTCGAACAGACGCTCATGAATCGCTGGGAGGTCGGGCCCGACGACGACGACGCGCTCACGTGGGTTGCAGCGACCGCCGAGTGGCTTCGCCCGACACCGCCGGGCACCGTCACGCCGCTCGGGCCCACGGGCAAACGCTTCGTGCTCGACACCCCGGAGCTTCGTTGGGTCGTCATCCGCAAGGTGCTCGATCGCATCGGTCGCGATCGCCCCATCCTCCTGTGGTCGGACGATCTCCACCACGCGTCGCCCAACACCTTCGAGGTCCTGTCGCGCATGCGGCAAGGCAATGCCCTCAACGATCGGCAGACGATACCGCCGCCCGGCGGCCCTTTGCTGAAGATGCTTGTCGTCGCAACCGCGCGCAGCGAGACGCTCGCCACCGATCTCGACGCCGCGCTTCGCATGGAGGCCGCACGCGCCGAGTGGAATGGGCGCGTGATCGAGCTCAAGCCCCTCGGAAGCGAAGAGACCGACGCTCTGCTTCGCTCGACGCTGCCGCTCGACGACGCCGCTGTCCTTCGCGCGCGCACGCAGAGCCGTGGCAATCCGCTGTTCGCGCTCCAGCTCCTCCACGCGTGGGCAGGCGGCGGCTACTTGAAGCTCGAGCAGGGGCGGTACAGCGTTCCAGACAATGCGCTCCAGGGGCGGGCGATCACGACCTCCGAGCTGTGGGACGAGCGTCTTCGCGCCGTCCCCACGGAGCTTCGCCTCGCAGCCTACGCTGCCGCAGCGCTCGGCGAAGACATCCGCGGCGAAGTGCTGAAGACGCTCGTCGCGTCGCTCGGCATGGACCCGCGCGACGCGATGGTCGAGCTCACACGCGCGACCATCCTCCTCGCCTCGGGCAACGACCAGTTCCGCTGGCCGCACGCCCTGTTGCTCGAGCACTTGATGGGTCGTCTTCAGGAGCGCAAGGACGCACCCGCGATCTTCCGTCTCGCGGCCAACGCGCTCGCGAAGCATCCGGCCGTCGGCTCGCGCCGGATCATGAAGCACCGCGTGACCAACCTGCTCAAAGCAGGCGACGACGATCCCGCGGCCAACCTGATGTTCCGCTTCATTCAAGGCTCGTGGCGGCGCGGTCGCGACACCGCGGCGACGCTCAAGGATCTGCAGCTACTCGAGGGCAAGGTGAGCGGCTCCACCGCCGCCGAGTACGCCTATTGGCGCGCCGAAGCGCTGCGTCACACCGGTCGCCTCGACGAGGCTCGCGAGCAGGCCGAGGTCGCGCGCAAAGCGTTCGAGACTGCCGGTGACGACGCACGCGCCGCCCACGCTGCACGCTTGCTCGGCCACATCGATTCCGATCTAGGCGCACCAGCGAAGGGCCGCGTGCGCGTCGTCGAAGCGCTCGCGCGGTTCGAGAAGCTCGGCGACGAAGCCGGGTCGGTGCAAGCGCAGGTCGTGCTTGGCGAGATCGACTACTTGCTTGGCGAGCACGCGCGCGCACGCACGATGCTCCACGAGGCGAGCTCACGCTGCACCGCCGTCGGCGATGTGCTCGGTCGCGCGCAGTGCTTGATCATCCTGGCGATGATCTCGACCGCCGTCGGCGGCTTCGAGCGCGCGCGCGATCTGCTCGTCGAAGCCCGCGCCGAGTTCGATGCGATGGGTTACCGGCTCGGCCTCGCGCAATGCGACGTCGTGCTCGGCCACGCCGATCATCGGGCCTTCGAGATGGATCGCGCTCGCTCCCGCGCCCTCGCGGCGCGCGCCTCATTTCGCGAGCTACAGAACCCGCGCGGCGAAGCGGCGTGCGAGCGCCTGCTCGCGATGATCGCGATCGACAATGACGACTTCACGGCGGGTGCGGCGCACGCGAAGGTCGCCCTTCGCATTTACGAGAAGCTGCACGATCCGTGGGGCGATCTCGAAGCGAAGCTCCTCGTGGCGCAGGTGGCTCTCGCGCGTCGCGATCCGCAAGCTCGCGAGCTCGTCGAAGCGTGCGACGCCATCGTTCTGGACGAGGCCGAGCCTCGGCAGCACCGCCACCTCACGCGCGCGTGGCTCGCCTGGGTCGATCAGCGATGGGACGACGCCGGGACCGAGCTCGACGCGGCCCGCATCGCCTTCGGCGAGCGCACGCGAACCGGCGATCACACGCCGCAGCTGCTCGCGCGCTTCGCCAAGCTCGAGTGGGAGACCGATGTCGCGTCCAAGCTCGAAGCCTGGATGGAGGCCCTCGAGAGCGAAAGTGTGGCAGGACCCGCTTCCGCGGAGTGGCCGACCGCCCCAAGCTGATGTAGCGTGCCGCCGCATGACGACCCCGCAAGATCCCGCCAAGCGCCACAAACAGAAGGCTCGCCGCTCCAAGCAACTCGCCGCATGGCGCGACAAGAACCCGGCGCAGGCCGAAACGGCAGCCCCCGCGCCAGCCGCCGCCGCGAAGTCCGCCAAGAAGTAGTCGCTCCGCTCAGCCTGTCGCAGCGGGCGGATCGTTCGTCGCGCTCGCGCACATCTCGATGGTCGCGAGCAGCGTGTCGAGCGCGATGGGCTTCTGGATCATCGCGTTGGCGCGCATCGTCTTCGCGCGCGCCGTTGCGTTTCCCGAAGCGGTGATCACGACGACCGGGATGGCTGCGAGCCTCGGATCCTTTTGCTGCTCGGCGCGAAACTCGATGCCGTCCATCACGGGCATCATGAGGTCGAGCAAGATGAGCTGCGGCAGGCTGGTGGTGCCGGCGCGTAAATACGCGAGCGCTTCCTCGCCGTTCGCCGCGCTCGCCACCGAGTAGCCCTCGTCTTCGAGGACGATGGTGATGGTCTCGCGGATGTCATCGTCGTCGTCGACGATGAGGACGCATTTAGCGACCTTCGGAGGCGGGCTCACGCGTCCACCGTACCCGGTCAGCGGCGTCGTGTCAGCGCCCCGTGGCGTGCGCGTGCGTGTGGTTCGATGTATGCTGAGAGCAGGCTAAACCCAGGAGGAACAGGCTCATGAGATCTGCTCGGTCTTCTGTCTTCGCACCGTGGTTCTTCTTCGTCGCCATGTGCCTCGCGCTGCTCACGAGCGTCGTTCCTTCGCTCGCGCTCGAGAAGGGCCCCAACGGTTACTTCCACACCGGCGACGGCGTCCGCACGAAGAGCCTCATCATCGGCAGCGTCGACGTCTACGCGATCGGTCACGACATGAAGCAGCTGCCCGCGACGAAATCGAAGCAGGCGGTCATCGACCTCGATACCGGCAAGCGCTTCACGTGGCAGATGAAGCGCTCTGTCTCCGCCGAGAAAATCCAGAACGCGCTGCGTGAGGCCTACGCGAAGAACGGCTACCGCGATGACGCCAAGATTGGTCAGTTTCTGGGCGTCTTCACCGCCGAGCTCAAAGAGCAGCAGTTCGTGACCATCACCTACGACGCCGACAAGAAGACGACGACGCTGCAAGTGCAGGGCGGGGGAACCACGAGCGTCGCGGGCCTCGACTTCATGAAGGCGACCTGGTCGATCTGGTTCGGCAAGATCGATCAGAGCTCGCTGAGCGACGCGTTGATCAGCAAGATCTGATCATGACGAGCATTCCCGCGCGGCGGACGCCCCTCGTAACTTTTGCACGCCTGCGTTAGGCTCCCGCGTCCGGAGGTGCCAGCGTTGGACAAGCCACAGGGGAAGAACGATCTCAGCGCTGCAGTTCCGAAGTTCTGTCTCGCGGTTGAAGAGTTCCGCCGCAGCCCCGAGGGTCGTGTCCGGACGAGCCAGGAGTTTCTCGGACACTTCTTTCCGCACGACGAAAAGGGGTCGACCGATCAGATGTTCGTCCATCTTCCGATGGATGTCCGCGGGCCGATTCTGTCGAGCTGGGGGATCCGCGGGCTGAAGGCTGCGCTCCGCGACTCGGACACCAAGGTCGAGTCGGTCGTCTTCGACGCGCTCGTTGCCGGCGACATCGATCACGCGGCGTTCGAGCAAGCGCTCGCACCCGAGACCGTCGTCCGATGGGTTCCGCTGACCTCGTGGTGGACCTTCTGGCGCGGGGGAAAGCTCTCGAAGAAGGCCATCCACAAGGCGCTCGAGACCGGATTCGAGCTCGGGCTGTTCGACGCCAAGTGGTTTCTCGACACGCTCGAGGGGCGCGGCGGAAAGCTCCGCGGCACCGACGTCATCTCGGAAGGTTTGACGAAGGCCGACCTCACCGACTGGGTGAAGAAGATCCATCAGTCGGGCGACGGCACGCCGAAGGGCATCGTGCTCTCCATCGGCTGGGAGAAAATCGTCGCGCAGACCGCGAACGAAATCCTCATCGCGATGCTCGACGCGATCGCCAACAAGGTGAGCCTCGCGGGCGGCACGACGAGCGAAGCGAAGCGACTCACCGATCGACCGACCGGCGACGACAAGTCCGTGGCGGCGACCGCGAGCAGCCCCACGAAGGCGCCCGGCGCGATCGCCCAGGCGAGCATCCCGATCGACACCGATGGTCCCGAGCTTCAGGTCGGCGAGACGGAAGTCTCGTCGCTCACCGACGAAGGCATGATCGTCGACATCGACGAGGAGAGCCCCGTCGTCGTGACCGGCGGCAAGAGCAGCGCGGTCGCGCTCTCGGCGGCGTCCATTCAGCGCGTCTCGCCCGCGGTCGTCCACGACGACGAAGACCAGGACGAGAAGACCGAGGTCTTCAAGAGCGACATCCCGCGAGGTCGTGGCCGCTGAAAGGCGTCACGCTCGCAGGAAAATACAAGCTCGACGCCGTGATCGGCGTCGGCGGCATGGGCACCGTCTACAGCGGTCACCACGTGACGTTGGGGCGTCCAGTCGCCGTCAAGGTGTTACGGACCTCGAAGAACCGCGAGCAGGCGTACCAGCGCTTTTTGCGCGAGGCGCGCATGGCGGCCGCGCTCGCCCACGAAAATGTGTGCGCTATACACGATTTCGGCTCACTCCCCGATGGCACGCCCTACCTCGTGATGGAGCACCTGGTCGGCGAGGAGCTCGGCGTTCGCATCGCCCGCGAAGGCGCGCTGCCATTCGATGACGCAATCGAAATTCTTTCGCAGCTGCTCGACGGCCTCGGAGCTGCGCACGCAAAGGCGATCGTCCACCGCGATGTGAAGCCCGAGAACGTGTTCCTCGCCGGGCCGACCAATGGCTCGGCACGCGAGGTCGTCGTGAAGATCCTCGACTTCGGCGTGGCCAAAATCCTCACGGCAGCCGAGGAGGAAGAAGAGCGCCTCGATCTCACGCGCACGGGCATGGTGATGGGAACGCCCGCGTACATGTCGCCCGAGCAAGCGCGTGGCGATCGCACCTTCGACGAGCGCGTCGACATCTATGCATGCGGCGTGATCCTCTACGAGGCGGTGACGGGCCGGCGCCCCTTCGTCGGCGTGAACCACAACGCGCTCATGCTCAAGATTCTGACGGAGACGCCGCGTCCCGCGCGTGAGCTGCGCCCTGCGATGCCGTCTGGCTTCGACGACGTCATCAAGACCGCGATGCAGCGCGCGCCGGAGCATCGCTACGCGAGCGCGCGCGATTTCCAGGCGGCGCTCGAAGCGCTCCGCGACCGTCACCACCGGCGTTAGCGGACCGCACTCGGCGGCGTCGATCGCGGCTTTGTAGGCCAATGTAGGCAAGTGCCAATACTCTCCCGTTTGTCAGCCATTCAGGAGGGTTTTGCCATGGGCGTCCTTGTCCCCGTCAGCCAGCGCCGTACCTACCGCCACGCCGTCCACGTCGAGTGCCAGGTCGTACGCGAGCACGATTTCCGTCTGCTTGCCGAGACCACGCTCGACCTCTCGACGGGAGGCATGATGGTCCTGAGCGGTGAGCGTGTTCTCACTGGAGAAGACGTCCTCGTGACCTTCAAAGCGCCGAACCTGCGTACGTGGTTCGACGCCGAAGCGACCGTCGCTCGCGTCATCCATGGACGGCGCCCCGGCGATCAATTCGGTCGCGCGCTCGGCATTCGCTTCAAGCGACTCGACTCCGTCTCTCGCGCGTACCTCCGCGCGGGCCTGCAGGGGCTTCCGCCGTCTATCCCCACGCGCGAGCGCCGCATCGACTATGCCGAGACGGTCACACGCATCATGCTCAACGTCGACTGACTGCCTCTCGCGAGGCGGCCAGTTGCGCTCGTGACATTGGTCGCGCAAGCCGCTTTGGGCACCGTCGTTGCGGGCGCTTCATCGTGCGTGACGACGCGTAAGGCGTCGAAAATCGCCTATTCAAGATTCCTCGACACCCGTGGAGAAGCCGCGTGGATGCAAGCGCGCGATCCGGTGACCGGTCTCTTTGCCGTCGATTGGGTCGGGCCTGCGTCTTCGAAAGGTCCACTCGAGGCCACGAGCTCGGCCGCGCAAGCGCTCCACGTCGCGGCGCAGCTCGCGGGGCCTCGACCACCGGCGTCACTCGCCGATGTCTACCAGGCCGAAGAGGCAGTGCTTCACCACGTGGGCCTCGAGGCGCAGAGCGGCGGCTACGAAGGCTGGGGATACGTCGCGGGATGGTCCAAGGATGGCCAGTGGGTCGACTTCAAGATCTCGGTCCCGCAGGCGGGCGCTTGCGATCTCGATTTTCGTTGTGCCGCCGGGGCGTGGGACGCGGCGCGCCTCGTGTTCGCTCGGCAGTAAGACGTTCATGAACCTCGACGCGCTCACCGTTCTCGAATCGCCGTAAATTAGGCCGCTGCGACTCGTTTGCTTACAATGTGCGCATGAACATGTTCGTGCATGCGCAGCAGCGTCAGGCGATTCGGCGTGCGGTGCAGATTCCGTGTCAGGTGGTGCGGGAGCGCGACTTCAAATTGATCGGCGCACGCACCGTCGATCTGTCGCCCGACGGAATGCTCGTGAAGTCGGAGGCGGACGTGCGCCCCGACGAGCGGCTGATTGTCTCGTTCAAGCTGACCGCGTTCAACCTGTGGTTCGACACCGAGGCGACGGTCGCGCGGGTCGTCGCCGGCAAACGCCCTGGCGATCGCGGGCGCTGCCTGGGGGTGCGGTTCCGCACGCTCGACGCCGTCGCGCGGCACATCCTTCGTGGCACCTTGCACAAAGTTCCGCCGCCCGTCCCGCGTCGCGAGCGCCGTCTGGACTACGCTGCGACCGTTCGCCGCATCTCCACCGAGGTTCCGCCGCTGATGACGGCCCGTGAGGCATGGGAGATCGATCAGCTCATGATGGGCCGGGAGAGATGCCAGATCGATCGCTTCTTCTTCCACGACTGAGAGAGCGCTTCTCCGGGGCGGCGCCTCTCGCCGTCCTTGTTTTCTCGTCGTACGCCTTTCGTCTGCCGGCGCTCGTGAACGCGGCGGCGACGAACTCCGACGCTGCGATCGTCGGGCTTCAGGCGATGCATATCCTCCGTGGCGAGCGCTCACTGTTTCTTCTCGGGAGCGGCTACCAGACGTCGGTCGACTCGTTCGTCGCGGCGGCCTTCTTCGTCGTGCTCGGGCCCACGCCGTTCGCGTTGATGTTCTCCGCGCTCACGTTGCACGTGATGGCCACCGTGCTCGCGTACGCGACGCTCGCACGACGCCTGCCCGCGTGGACCGCCGTCCTCGTGAGCTCCACGCTGGTCTTCACGGGAAGCACCATCCATGGCTACGCCCTCTACCCACCGCGGCAGATGGCTCTCACCCTCGTCTTCGTGGCGATCTGGGCAATCGACGGCGCGCCCAGGCGGCGCGAGCTCGTGCGCTTCGGTCTCGGCGCGATGGCGGCTTCGCTTGCGTGCTTCGCTGATCCGTACGCGCTGCTCTTCACGCCACTGATTGCGCTGCACGTCCTGCTCACTGCATGGGACGGCACGTTGCCCTTGGCCACGCGCGGTCGGCGCGTGCTCGCGTCGATCGCCGGCGCGGTCGTGGGCGCATTGCCCATCTTGTGGCTCGTGAAGAGCTCACGTTCGCAGCACGGTGAGGCCACGCTCAGCATGCGCGTGCTCGATCACAATTGGAGTCTGCTCACGCGCGAGTGCCTGCCGTGGGCCATGTCGACGAAGGTCTATGTGGCGCAGCACATGATGGACTACGCGCCGTGGACGCCGCCGCGTGTGTTCGTTTGGTTTCAGCTCGTCGCGGCGGGCGTCGCAGCGGTCCTCGTCGCGAGCGGCGGCGCGCTGTTCGTGCTTCGTCGCGTGCCGTGGGAGGTGCGTCGTCTCGGTCTCGTCGGGTTCGCCGCGGTGCCGGTGACCATCGGCGGCTTCTTGGTCTCGGTGATGGTCATGGATCATTTCTCGACGCGCTACCTCGCTGCGATGCTTCTCTTCATTCCGTTCGCGCTCGCGCCGATCGCGCATATCGTGCCGCGCCGATCGCTCGCGCTCGCGCTCGCGCCGTGGCTCGTGTCCGCCGGTGTCGCGGGGTGGGTCGGGGACGCGC
>CAXSGV010000129.1:0-2243 GCA_964236615.1 uncultured Polyangiaceae bacterium | reverse complement strand
TTCGTCGACGGCGTCCGAATCCGCACTGACTACCCGGGCACGTACCACGACGACGAGCGCGTCGGAGCGATGCTTCGCGCTCGCGGCGTGCACGCAGCGGTCGCCGATTATTGGGCGTCGTACCGACTGTCGTTTCTCTACCGCGAAGATCCGATTGTGGTGCCTTCGCACGGCGTTCAGGATCGGTACGCGCCGCACCGCCGTGAGGTCGAGCGCGCCACGAGCTACGCGTACATTGTCGATCCCTTGCGGTCGGACGAGAGCGCGGAGAAGGTCGAAGAGCGGCTTCGCGCAGAGGGGGAGACGTTCGAGCGGGTCCAGGTCGGGGACCTGGTGGTGCTCGTGGTCACCGGAGGGCAGGGGTCGCGCGCGCTTCTGCGCTAGCCCATCGAGGCTTCGATTTGACAGGGATCTGCTGGGACCCCTAACGTGGGACGACCATGGAACGCGCACGCGTCGCTAAGCTCGAAGCCCTTCTCGTGAGGGTGCAGAAGAACGCCGCCGCACCGCGTGCTGGCGAAGCTCGCGCCGCGGCACCCGCACCGGCGTCCGCGCCCCGGCAAATTGCTGCTGCCATGATCGCTTCGGAGCCGCCGCGCGCCGCTCATGCGCCGGTGGCGGCTCACGCGTCCGTCGCCCCTCCTACGCCGGCGGTGGCGGCACCTGCACCCGTCTTCGCCGCGCCCGTGCTTGGGGCCCCCACCGCGCCGATCGCACGCCCGGTCGCGCGTCCGGCCGCCCCGCCGCTCTTGGCGTCGCGTGAGCCGTTGGCCGCCGCGGCGACGCCGACGCCGGTTCCGCTGCGCGTCGAGCCGCCGGCCCCGATCGCGGCCGCTTTCCCAGCACGCGGGTCGGCGCCCGAGATCGAAACCAGCGAGGTCGAAGCGTCCGCCGATCTCGAGCTCGAGTCGGTTCGTCCCCCGCCGCGCGCGCCGCGTGCGATCGACGCACCCATCGATCTCGAGCCCATCCACGCGGCGGAAGCGCCGCACGTCGACGCGTCGGTCGACGCGTCGGACGAGGAGGCAACTCGCCAATTCGAAGCACCGCGCGTCGAAGCAAAGCGCGCCGCGTCGGCTCCGCCCGCTGAGGCGACCGCGCTGGCTGCGGCGATGGCCTCGTTCAAGCCGCACGCACCGTCGGCCGAGGCCGCTGCTCGCGTCGCCGCTGCCTCACGTCCACCCGAGCCCGTCGTGACCTCCCTCGCCACGCGCGATCCTGCTGGCGTCACCCCGGGCCCCGTCGCTCGTGCTGTCTCGCCGTCGACCACTGCGCTGTCGCCTGCGAAGGCCGAGCGAAGCTGGGGTCGCATTCTGCTCCTCGTCGCGCTGTGGACCATCGCCGGCGTCGGCGTTGCGATGGCCTACCTCTCGACGCGGTGAGCCCCGCGTCGCCGGGACCGCTCGGTCACGGCGTGCTCGGTCACGGCGTCGGGCCCCTGAGACTTCTAGAGATTCGTTCTAGTTGCAGAGGACCGCGGCGTTCACGCGAAGGCCGTCGCCCATGACGCTGCCGCCGTAGACTTCGTCGCCGCTCTTCGCGTCGTCGCGGGTCGGAGCCGGCGGGAGATCGAGACTGTCGGGATCCTCGGTGCTGCCCGCGTCGGTGCTGCCCGCGTCGCCTGCAGGGGCGGCGCCCGCGAATGCCTTGAGATCGGCCAGCGTGCCTTGAAAGTCGTTCACGTCGACGTTGCCCGCGATGCCGGGCACGACGCCGGTCGAAGCGCTTTGCCAGAACTTCCAGTTGGTCCAACCCGTCGGCATGGTCGGGCACGTCGTCCCGTAGTTCGCGACCCATAGCGGGTACGCCGAGAAGCTCGTCCCGATCGTGCTCGACATGAACGCGGCCGTGTAGACGATGGGCCGCTTGCCTGTCGCGGCTTCGACGCGCGTGAGCCACGTCTTCGCGCGTGCGACGACGGTCGCCGAAGGGAGGCCATCGGCGGTCTCTAGATCGAGCACGGCAGGGAGATCACCGGCGGCGATCTTTCCACCGAGCTTCGAAATCATGAGGTCGGCCTGTGCGACCGCATCCTGCCCGGGACGGAAATACTGGTATGCGCCACGCACGAGACCCGCCGCCTTGATGCCCGACCAGTTCGCCGCGAAGTACGTGTCGGGCGTGTTGGTGCCGTCACTGACGCGAGCGAACGCGAACGCGCGGCCCGAGCTCTTCACGGCGGTCCAGTTGACGGTGCCTTGGTACTTCGACACGTCGACGCCGCGCAGCACGGGACCGTTCGC
>CAXSGV010000128.1:780-14335 GCA_964236615.1 uncultured Polyangiaceae bacterium | reverse complement strand
TTTGAGCGTTGCGACGAAATCGTCGTACGAGTAGCAGTAGCCCGAAGCGCCATTTGCCAGCGCGCTGCGCTTGCGGCGCGCGGCGTCCACGTCACTTGCGAAGATGACGGCTGCGCACTCGATCGCGTGGCGGCGGATCTCGACAAGGAGGCGCATGCCCGCAGGCATTGGCGCGCCCGCGTCGTTTTTGGCGTCACCTTCACCCCAGTGGGAGATCACGAGATCGTAAGAGGCGCCGCCACGAAGCCGGCGCAGCGCTTCGTCCGCCGTCGTCACGTCTTCAATCGCGCAGCTTGCGCCGCCGGCCGCAGCGGCCTTCGTCAGGAAGACGCGCGCGTCGGCGTTGTTGTCGGCGTGCTTGTCGAGCCAGAGGATTCGCTTGTTGGCGAGCACGCGCGAGAAGCGGAGAAGCGGGTTGGTGCGCTCGTGGATTGCCTCGAGCCAGCGATCGAAACCGGAGTGAGAGGGCGAGCCATCCTTCGAGTCGTAGTGGAGGACCTCGATGCCCTCGTGCTTCCGGTAGTGCTCGCGTGTTCGCGGCGCGATGTCGCTCATGACCGCGTAGGCGAGCGACGCGTGTTGCGCGTCTTGGCCCAGGAGCGCCAGCGTCTCCGAGCGCAGCTCGTTGAGGTACGCGTCAGCGAACGAGAACCCGAGGTAGAGGATGGTGTGGTTCGCGAAGACCGCGCGGAGAAACGCGCGCAGGGCGACCTCGCGGTGAAGCACCTCGCGGTAGTCGCGCCGCGTGAACACGACCGACTTGGAATCCGCCACGTCGCCGTGAATCTTCAAGACCGATCCGCGCGACGCGCTTTCCCGCCAGTACACCGGGTCCCACCAGGGCCGCGGCTCGGGGCGGAGAACCTGCCGATAGGCCTTTTCGTCGCGGATCGATCCCGTCAACACTCCATCGAAGTTCGTCGTGAGGATCGCTTTGAAAGGGATGCCGCGAAGCCAGTCGCGACGCTGCACCATCGCCGGCGTCTCCTCCGGTGTTGCGAGAAGCCGGCGTAGGTGGCCGACGAGCTCTTCGCGGTCGAGCTCGTCGGACAGGACCTGCGCGGCCTCCTCGTACGCGTTCGAGCTCGGGTTGTCGCTAAGCAGCGCCTCGACGTGCTCGCGGAGCTCTGTGCCGACCTCCTTCGAAAGATGAAGGAGCAGCCTCTTCCAGTCGGGAAGCTTCGCGGCGCCCGAGAAGCCCGCGCCAACGAAGGCGATGCACCGGCCCGCGTCGATCTCCTTGATGAGCGCAGACGGGATCACCGGAGTCATCGCGAAACGCTACCAGAGCTCTGGCTCAGCGTGCTGTGTCGGCCGTCCTCGCGGTGAGGTTGGATTCGGCGGAAGCGCGCTGCTCGAGCTCGTCGCTCGTCGCGAGCTCGCGACGAAGCCACAGCAAGCGGGCGACCATTGCCGGAGAGCGGACGCGATCGGCAATCAGGTCGATGAGCAAGGTCGCCAGGTCGGCGAGCTGATGCTTCGTGTCCGCGTCGAGCTCCGGGTGCGGCGGAGGCCGAGGGCCACATTTCGGGCACGCCCACACGGGCCCGCCTTCGACGATGCAGCAGCCCCCGAGGAGGATACGGCCCGCTTTCGCCTCCCGCATCATCTCGGCGGTAGGCATCCCGTAGACGATCTTGATTAGGCGCTTGTGGCAGTCCCGGCAGATCCGATAGCCAACCTTCCGCGGCGCGGGCGGCGTTACCCGCTTCGCGATTCGGTTCCCCTTCTTCGTCGTCATGGACGGTCACCGTACGCCGGCGATGCCAGGGCCCCAGCTCGCCCGACAGCATCTCCGCGAGCGTTGCAGCGCGATCGTCGTAGCCCGCAGCACAGTCCGATCGGAGCGCGCGAGCCACCCATTCCCGCTGGACGTCGACCAGCGTCTCGGGCGATTGGCAAGATTCGAGAGGACCGATGCCAACGTGATTGGCGAACCGGCCTCGTAGGCGTGCCGCGCCAAACCGATGAGCGCGGCAGGTCTCAACGAATGGGTGCCACACTTGATGTCGAGCTCGTAGAGAACGTTGGCCACGGTGCGGTCGTGCGCGATGTTCGTGCGAAGAGCGCCGAACACGATCGCGAGTGTGTCCTCGCTAGGGTGCTCGCAGACCGCGCCGACGACCGCGAGCGCCATGCCGCGTTCGAGCTCATCGGCCGGGGCAAACGCAACCTCGAGCGCGCGGCGGAGCGTCTGCAAGATGAAGTCGGTGGGTTGGTACTCGAACGGCACGGGGAGCATTCAAACGAAGATGCGCCGCGCGCTTCGTCGAATCTGTGCGGCGCTTCGGCACGACTGAACAAGACGACGGCGCGCGACGTGCTCGACCTGCGACGACGAGGGTGCCGACTCCTTCAAAGCGCTGACCGAAGCCGAGCGGACCGCCTACCTATCGATTGAAGCTCTCCCGCTTCCGTGAGTGACCTGGGGCAGGCGCGTTCGGGGAGGCAGGCGCAGCGTGCTCGCTCGGATGTGTCGCAAAGCGTCGCCCGCACTGTCTATGCTCGCGCGGTGACGCACACACACTTGGCCTTTCTTGCTCTCCTCACTTTTGGTTGCGGTTCGGGCTCTGCGGCAAGCAGCGTTCGTCCGCCACCGCCGACCTTTGCGAGCGCAACCAGCTCGGCAACGTGCAAGGTCGAAGAGGGGCGCAACGAGCCGTTCATCGTCGACTGGCCGGCGGACAAGCGAACCGATCTCGAGGTCGCGGCGAAGCAGCGGATCCCCGTCGTGGCTTATTCCTGCAACAGCCTTCGCGTGCTCCCTGAGTGCGAGGTCGACGGCACCTACGCGTTCGTTGGCGTCACCGAGAAGGAAGAGGTCATTCGTCTCGCGGACTCGGACGAAGTCCGCGCCAATCTTCCGTTCTCCGGCAGCGCGCTCGCCGGCAAGCTGAGCGCCGACCTGCAGCGCGGCTCGACCATCGACATTGCGTTCGCGATCATCGGCAAGCGCGTCAGCACGAAGGCGCGCGTCGAACGCCCTTCGCTTCGCGGCGAATGCAACGGGGCGACGCACTTCGTTCGCGCGACCACGGTCGGCGCGTTTGCAATGCAAGTGAGCACGCGCGGCAAAGTGCGTGCAGCCGTTGACGTGTTCGGTTTCTCGGCGTCCGGTGACAGCGCAAGCTCCCGCGACACGCAGAGCCGCGACGGTGAGCTCGCCGCGTGCCGCACCTCGTCCGCCGATGCATCGGAAGCGGCGTTGAAGTGCGCGGCACCGTTGCGTCTCGAGCTGCGTCCGATCCGTGAGGCCACGAACCCTTCCGGCGACGCGGCACGTGAGAGCCGATTCGCAGACGTCATCCCGCACGCGTGCCCCACAGGCCTCGTGTCCGACGACGCAGGCAAGTGCGCGCGCCCGACGGCCACCGCGCCCCACGTTTGCACGCCGGGCAACGCCGCCGACTGTGAGGAGCAGTGCACGCGTGGGTCGGCGACGAGCTGCGCTCTCTTCGCGCGCATGCTGCAGCTCGGGCGCGGCGCGAAGCAAGATCTCGGGCGCGCGCTGACGCTCTACGACAGTGCATGCAAGGCCGGCGCGATGCCCGCATGCGGACGCCTCGGTGAGCTGCTCGTCGCGGCCAAGCATCCCGAAGGCGTCACGCTCATGAAACGTTCATGCGAAGCGGGTTGGGTCGACGGATGCAATCTCCTCGGTACGTACCTGACCGCATCGGGCCAAGCGGGGAAGGGCGATGTCTTCGCCCTGTTCAAGCGTTCGTGCGCAGGAGGTGCCGCCGAGGGGTGCTGGAGTCTCGGCACGCTCTTTCAAGAGGGGGTCGGCGTGCGGAAGAACGACGCAGAGGCTCTCGGCTACTTTGCCTTGGGCTGTGACGGAGGCGCGCGACTCGGCTGCGTTAGCTATGCGAAGTTCATCGACGAAGGGCGGGGGACTACGTCGGATCCTGCAAAAGCGGTGGCGATTCTCGAGTCATCGTGTGAGCGCGGCTTCTCCGACGCCTGCTCCGCTCTCGCCGCGATGTACTTTCAAGGACGTGGCGTTGCGAAGGACGCGGTGAAGGGGATCTCGCTTCTTCAGCGCGCGTGCGACGGCGATGACCGTGGCTCGTGCTTCGTCCTCGGTCAGCGTGTCGCAACTGGTGTTGGAGTAACGGCCGACGCTGCACGCGCGGCGACGCTCTATGAGCGAGCATGTGAAGGCGGTATCGACCTCGCATGCCGCGCTGCGCTGGACCTCCGTGGCGGCGTCAGTCGGCCCGGCGCGCAAGGGAAGTGACCCCGCGCCCGACCCGCTGCCGTACGTGCCGGACGGGCAGCTCCGTGTCACGCACGTCAGTTCAGTAGCTCCCATCGCGTGCAGCCGACAGCGCACGCGCGTGAGCCATTGTCTTCGCTGCCTGGGACGCGGCTCGAAGGGACGGAGGAGCGAGGATGGAAGCGACTGCGAAGGATCGGTGCGTGTGGCTTTACGTGAAGCCCTTGCCCGTGGGCTGGCGCCTGGGACGATGCAAGCTCGAGGATGGGCGCGAGGCGATGGCCGATGACGTCGACGAGCGCGCGCTGCGAGGCGCGATCATGATCGCGGTCGAGAGTCCGCAAGGCCTCTCCATCGACGTCACGACCCTCGGTCGCGCGGGTGGGCCCGTGCTCTTTGCGACCATCGCCGTTCGCGGCGAGGCTCGGCCTCCCGACGTGGCCGAGATGGCCGTCGCGCGCTCGATGCTCGTCGACGGTCTCTCCGTCGTCGAGGACAACCGCGTCAAGCTGCCCGCGGGACCCAACGGCGAACGCGCTCGCGTGCTCGTCGCCTACCGCCGTCGCCTCGCCGTCCCTCGCCAGGAGGTGAGCTGACTCGCTCAGCGCGTCCAGCTTGCGAGGAACTTCCGCTGCACGCCGTTCTCGGGCGAGCTTCGGCCTGCGCGCTCGACGTCCTTCTGGCGTAGCCGCGCGAGCACATCGAGGACGTCGCTCGCGGACGCGAGGCCGTGACGCAGGAGCCAACATCCGACGACCAGGCCCGTGCGACCGATGCCACCGAAGCAGTGCACGTAGACCGGGCGACCGTCTGCGAGCTCGCGATCGATCGCGTCGAGGATCGCCGTCATCGTCTCGCGCGCGGGGATCGACTGATCGACGATGGCGAAACGCGGAAATGCCACGCGCTCACCGCTTGCCGACGCGAGCTTCCTCAGCCCTTCCGCGTAAGGCGCAAAGGGCTGACGGTCGTTGTTCGTCTCGTTCTCCTCCATGAGGGTCACGAACGTGCGGATGCCGGCTTTCCATAGCGTCGCCAGCCGCGCTTCATGCGCTGCGGCATCGGCGCTCCCCGGGTATGCACCTGCGAGCAAGCGGCCCGGCACCACCCAGTAGCAGCGCGTCGCCGGCGGGTGCGCGTCGGCGTCCGCGAGGGTGTAGCTCGCGGCGCTCATCTCGCGTCCCGCTCGTGGTGAATGCCAATCAGCGTCATGGTGAAGCTCGCATTTGTCATGTCACTTTCTCAGCCGTTGGGGACGACGTCGCGCGATCGTCGACGGATTCAGAAGACCACGCCGCGCTTCTCCGCGCAGCTCTGGACCGCGCCGCAGCTCCACTCGGGCGGCTGCATCGATTGGCAGTCCTCGCGCCAGCGAAACCGACTCACGCGGTGGCCCCCGCTCGCCCTACCAGCACGGCGACCGAGCTCAGCTTCGCCGTCAGCGGCTTCGTGCCACAGGCGTGGCCGTCGACTCGCCACAATCTGCGCGCTCGACCTCGTAAGTGGCGGCGGAGCGCGCTCTAGGCCCTGTTCGTCAGCGAGCCGAAGACGAGCGAACGGCCGACGGCGACCGACGCCACGACGACAGAGGGGCGGAACATGACGAGGTGCTCCAGCGACAGGCCGGTGACGCGTTCGACGTGAGCCCCGCGCCGGCGGTCATGCCGTACGCGGCTACTTGGCGGCGGCCGCGATCTCTTTGAGCGACAGAAACATCGCGGTGGGCTGGGGACGCGCTCGCGACTCCCCTTCGACCAGATCGAGCGGAATGAACCCGTAGCGCGTGTAGAACGCGACCGCGTCCGGCTTGGCGTCCACGACGATACCGACACAACCAAAACCTTCGGCCATGCGAAGCCCGAGCTCGAAGACATAGCGAAGCAGCGCACTACCTACGCCCTTGCCTTGCCCGGTGTCGACAGCCAAACGGCCCATCCTGAGGACCGGCATCGGGTAGGCCGGTAGCTTCTTCCTCACGGCGGCGGGGAGGCTGTCGATCTCGATCGAAGCGGGGGAGACCGTCGTGTACCCGACCACGCCGCCGCTCGAGTCATCGACTGCGACGTAGGTGACCCCGATGTGGTGACGAAACTGGTTCTGACCTGCGTACTTTGCGAAGAAGCGATCCAGGTCGCCGTCGCCGCTACGAAAGTGCGCGCGGTCGTCGCCAGGTTGGAGCGCTCTAATCGTTGCCACGGCGCATGAGAGCCCGGAGCTTTGCGGTCGGCTTGGGGGTTCGCTTCAAGCGCGCGGCAACCTCGGCTCCGGACGCGGCCGTCACCACGAGGCGCGGGTGCATAATGACGTCCACGGGGAGCTCGCGCAGCGCGAGCAGGTGATGCTGGAGCGCCTCTTCCACGAGGTGGTTCTTCTTGACGCCGGTCGCCCGGGTGTAGCGCTCGATCTCCTCTTTCGTCGTGGCGCTGACGAACGCGGAGATCTGGGTGTCGGGTGCGGCCATGGCGGTGGGGTGCTCCGTAGAAGAATCTACGCTTCTGTAGATTGTGCGTCAAGGGCGCCCGCCGAGCTTGAGCGCGCGCGCAGGAGAGGGGTAGACAGGGGAATGTTCGATCGCCCGATTATCTCCTTCGATATCGAGACCATTCCCGATCCCGAGATCGGTCGCCGCGTGCTGCAGATCGAGGGTGACGATCACGCCGTCGTCCTCGAGATGGTGAAGCGGCGGTTCGATCAAACGAACGGATCACAGAAGTACCCGCAGACGCCGTGGCATCGCGTCGTCTGCATCTGCGTCACCACGCTCGACCCCACCACGGGCGCCATCACCATGCGGCCGCTGCACGGCGAGCTCACCGACGAGCGCGCGCTCATCGCCGCCTTCTTCGAGCTGTTCGAAGCGTCCGCCACGAGCCCGCGCCTCGTGTCGTGGAACGGCAGCGGGTTCGACATTCCGGTGCTTCGCTACCGCGCCATGAAGCATGGTCTGCCTGCGCCTGCGTTCTACCGCGTCGACGATCCCGACAAGCCCGCGAGCTACACCAGCCGCTACCACGACAAGCACGTCGACTTGATGGACGTCCTCTCCGGCTACGGCGCGTCGTCCCGCGCGGGGCTCGGCATGGTGTCTCAGCTCCTCGAGCTGCCGGGCAAGCGCTTCCTCGACCGCGAGGTGTACGAGCACTTCTACGCGGGCGAGCACGAGCGCATCGTCGAGTACTGCAAGCTCGACACCCTCGAGACGCTCCTCGTGTTCCTCGCGTGGTGCGTCCACACCGGCACGCTCGCGCCCGGCGATCTCACCGCGTACGTGAAGACGATCCGCGAGCTCGTCGCGCGCGAGCCTTATGCCGCGTGGACCGACGTCGCCACGCTCCTCGCGCGCTGGCCGGCGTGGGCGTCGAGCTGAAATCCAGCGTCGGCGCGACCACAGCGGCCGGACCACCGGCTCCGATCTTTCTCAACGCGGTTACTCGGCAGCGTTCATCGACAGCTCGGTGACCTCGAACTCGTCTTCGACCGTTCCATCGGTGCGCTCGATGCGGATGCGGACCGGGCCGTCGTGAAGCTCCTCGGCGAGCTCGAGCGCGTGCGCGATCGCGCGCTCGCGGGTGCAGAGCCAATCGATCATCCGGCGGGTGACGCCGTTCGCCGCGACTTCCCATCGCTGGTTCCGAGGGACCACACGAACGACTGAGCAATGACTGTGGGCGTGCATGAGAATCCTCCGCGTCGCAGCGTTTGCACGACGTGCGCCATGCGCAAGGGCGTGAAAACCACGTTCGAAATCCCAGCCGTGGGGTCGACTGCCGACACCCATTCGCCACGCTGGCCCGCGACGTCACTGCCACGCATGCGCCGCATGCCTCAACTGTTCCGATGCGAGAGCGTGGCCACCGGTCAGCTCGACCTCGAGCGCGTGCACACGGCGCCTCGGCGCGCGCCGAGGCGAGCAAGTCGTCGTCTCTGCGCGGTCGCCGCTCCTGAGCTGGGTCCTCAGCGATCGTCGAACCGAAGCTCCTCGAGGGCGTCACGGCGCAGATCGGCCAGCGCGGGGCACACTCCGCGGCGACGTCGCGTTCGAGCGCGACGTAAGCGGAGTCGTCGACGGCCTTGAGGAGCGCGACGATGTCCGCGAGATCTTGGTGACGCTTCGCGCGAAGCTTCAGGCCGAGCAATCCCGCGAGGCCGACCACCGACGGATCGCGAGGGCTCGCCACGATGGTCTGCGGAGCGGGGTAAGGCGGATCACCGGAACGCGGTCCGAGATCGCCCCCGATAAGGAGATCGATGCGCACACCGGTCGGCACGTGCAGCAACCGCGTGCGTGACGGACGCACGAAGCCGTGCGCTGCGAGGTGAGTGTCGAGCGCGCCTTGGCTCGCGCCGTCGACGATGACGTCGATGTCGTCGGTCAAGCGCGCGTAGCCGTGGTGAACGACGGCAATGCCGCCCACCAACTTGTACGCTACGCCCGCGGCGTCTAGGAGCTTGCGCAACGCCGGAAGCGCTTCGTCGACGGTTGCGGTGGTCGGGACCATGCTTTGAGCAATCCTCCTCAGCCGGGCGAGCACCTGGGTCGTCGAGTCCGACATGCAAAACCTTGGCACGCCGTGCCTCGCGCTCCCTTGCGGACTGCCATCGGGTTGATGCGCCGAGAGGAACAACAGCACCCACCGATACGCTGGACGCGCTAGAACCGTTCGCACCGAACATGAAGATCCTCGTTACCGGCGGCTCGGGCTTTCTCGGCATCAACCTCATTCGCTTCTTGCTCGAGCGCGGGCACGAGATCGTCTCGCTCGACCTCGTCCAGTTCGACTACCCCGAGAAGGCGAAGATCCGCGCGATCATCGGCGACACCCGCAAAGAGGCCGACGTCGTCGCAGCGATGCAGGGCGTCCATCAGATCGTGCACACCGCCGCCGCGCTGCCGCTCTATCCGCCCGACGAGATCTACACGACCGACGTCGAGGGCACGCGCATGGTGCTCGAGGTCGGGCATCGTCTCGGCGTCAAGCGCTGCGTGATGATCTCGTCGACCGCGGTGTACGGCATTCCCGATCACCACCCGCTCGTCGAGAACGACAAGCTCGAAGGCGTCGGCCCTTACGGCCAAGCGAAGATTCAAGCCGAGATGGTCTGCCTCGAGATCCGCGCCAAGGGCATGGTCGTCCCGATCATCCGGCCCAAGTCGTTCATCGGTCCGGAGCGGCTCGGCGTCTTCGCGCTCTTCTACGACTGGGCGCTGCACGGCCACAATTTCCCGATGATCGGCGACGGCAAAAATCGCTACCAGCTGCTCGACGTCGAAGACCTCTGCACCGCCATCTACTCGACCATGACGCTCCCCGACGAGAAGGTGAATGACACCTTCAACATCGGCGCGAAAGAGTTCACGACGATGGGCGAGGACTACCAGGCGGTCCTCGACAAGGCGGGCCACGGCAAGAAGATCATCGGCACCCCCGCGTCGCCCGCGATCTGGGCGCTGCGTGGTCTCGAGATGCTCAAGGTCTCGCCGCTCTACGCGTGGGTCTACGAGACCGCGTCGAAGGACTCGTTCGTCTCGATCGAAAAGGCGGAGCGCATCCTCGGCTACAAGCCGAAGTACTCGAACAAGGACGCGCTGCTCCGCAACTTCGCCTGGTACGTCGAGCATGAGAACGACTTCAAGAACGCCTCCGGCGTCAGCCACCGCGTCCCGTGGAAGCAGGGCGCGGTCGGCTTCTTGAAGCAGATCTTCTGAGGCGGGGGCCCGTCCGCAATCAATTCAGGAATTGGACGCTTAAGGCTAAAAAGCGTATTGATCCTAGCCCGGCTCGGAGTCGCCATCGAGCACGCGATGAGCATCTCGTTCGACGAGTACCAGGCGAAGGTCGTTGGCTACCTCGAGCCGGAGCACGTCGAGATCTACGAGGGGCGCGAGACCTGGGACGCGACGCAGGAGGCGGTGGTCGGTTACCTCGAGACGCTGCGGTGAACGCAGCCGAGGCCTACGCGCGACTCCGGCGGCTCGGTGTGGCCGTCGTGCAAACAGCCGACGCCGCCACGGCGCTGAAGCAGTCGACCGCCGCCGCCACGAAGACGCTCACGCGCCTGGCGGTGGCCGGTGTGATTCGCCCCGTACGTCACGGGCTGTGGTGGGTCGAAGGCGAGATCGATCCGTACCGTTTGCCCGAGTACTTGAGCGCTCCGCTCGCGAGCTACGTGTCACTTCACACGGCGCTCTACCTGCGCGGGCCTAGCGCTGTCGAACCTACCGATCACGCCGCGGATCGGCTTCCTCAAGGGGATGCCGTTCCCCAACCCGCGTGACGCCGAAGCCGTGAAGACGGTGCGCGCCGTCATGGCGGAGCTCACCTCGGGCCGCTTTCATATCTATGGGCTCGCGTTCCACCTGCCACTTCTCATGCGCCTCACGCGCGTCATGTCCGTCAATGGCTGACAGATCCGCTAGAATTCACCTTGACCGAAGCGGCCCCCGCTCGTAGCGTGCGCCTCCCCAAGTGGCGCCGAGCCCTGCGAATGCTAGGCTTTTGGTTGTAAGAGGCGCCGCAAAAACCGTATTCGAAAGCTCGATCACTCATGGCTGTCCACATTCGATTGTCGCGCGCTGGCGCGAAGAAGCGCCCCTTCTACCGTCTCATGGTGACGGACCACCGCAGCCCCCGCGGTGGTAAGTTCCTCGAGAACATCGGCACCTACGATCCCTCGAAGGACCCCGGTCTCTTCACGATCGATCAGGCCCGCCTCGATTTCTGGCGCGGTCGTGGTGCGACCCCGTCCGAGACGGTCGACCGCCTGTTGAAGCGCCACGCGAAGACGGCCGTTGCTGCGGATGCGTCGCCGGATGCAGCTGCCTCGACGAAAGCCGCCAAGCCCGCAGCCAAAGCCGGCAAGTCCGCGAAGAAGTAGTCCCGTCACTCGCGAGCGCCCGAAAAACCTATGCCGCTGAAAGAGCTGATTCGAACGATCGCGATGGAGCTCGTCGATCACCCTGACCAGGTGGTCGTCACGGAGATCGCGAGCGAGCACAACAGCCTCATCGAGCTGCGGGTCGCCAAAGAGGACGTGGGGAAGGTGATCGGCAAAGAGGGTCGGACCGCGCAGTCGATGCGCACGATCCTCGCCGCGGTCTCCACGAAGCTCGGAAGACGGGCCCACCTCGACATTGTCGATTAGCTTCCCTCGGTCGCGGGGGGAGGTCGCATGATCGACGAAAACGAGTGGGTGCCGCTGGCTGAGGTCGCGCGGCCGCATGGAGTCAAAGGCGAGCTTCGCCTGAAGCTGTTCAACAAGGACAGCGACGTGCTCCTGCACATGGACGAAGTGCTCGTGCGCTTCGTCGGCGCCGGCAACGACGGCAAGCTCGAAGAGCACGAGGTCTCGGTCGATCGCGCCCGCCGCGCCGACGACGCGATTCTCCTGAAGCTCCACTCGGTCGACGATCGCGATCGCGCCGACGAGCTGCGCAGCGCGCTCATCTGCGTGCGCCGCAAAGACTTCCCTGCGCCCGAAGAGGGCGAGTTTTACACCTGCGACATCCTCGGCGCGAAGGTCGTCGTGCGCGAAGGGGAAGGCGAGGCCACGCGCGAGCTCGGCACGGTGCGCGAGCTCATGAGCTACCCCACCGTCGACGTGCTCTGCGTGCGCGCCATCGACGGCGGCAACGACTGGGAGATCCCGCTCGTCGGCGCGTTCATCGAGAGCGTCGATGCGAAGGCGGGCCTCGTCGTCATCGCGAGCCTCGAGGGCGTCGAAAGATAGATGCGGTTCGACGTCGTCACGCTTTTTCCCGAAGCGTTCGAAGGGTTCTTGCGCGCGAGCTTCGTCGGTCGCGCGATCGTGGGCGGTCAGCTCCAGGTGCGCTTCCGTAGCCCGCGCGACTTCGGTCTCGGCAAGCACAAGAGCGTCGACGACACACCCTACGGCGGCGGCAGCGGGATGGTCATGCGCGTGGACGTGCTCGCCGCGTGCATCGAGTCGCTCGTTGCCGACGCACCGGATGGCATCGTGCCGCACAAAGTGTTGATGACGCCGCAGGGCAAGCGCCTCGACCAGACGCTCGTGCGCGCGTTCGCCGAGCGCCCCGCGGTGCTCGTCGTGTGTGGTCGCTACGAGGGCTTCGACGAGCGCGTGCGGAGCTACGTCGACGAAGAGATCTCGCTCGGTGACTTCGTGATGACCGGTGGCGAGGTCTGCGCGATGGCCATGATCGACGCGTGCGTGCGGCTGCTTCCGGGCGTCCTAGGCAACGCGAGCTCCACCACCGAGGAGTCGCACAGCCCCGAGACGCAGGGCATCCTCGAGTACCCGCAGTACACTCGCCCGGCCGAGTTCCGCGGCGCCAAGGTCCCCGACGTCCTCGCGGGCGGCAACCACGCCGAGATCGCCGCGTGGCGCCGCAAAGAAGCGCTGCGCCGCACCGGTGAACGCCGGCCCGATCTGCTTGCCAAGGTGCGCGGCCTCGCGGGCCTCCGCGGCGAGAGCGAGGACGAGTGAGCGCGCGCCGCCTCGCCATCGCGCTCGTGCACCACCCGGTGCTCGACTCGTCGAAGGCCGTCGTCACGACGGCGATCACGAACCTCGACGTCCATGATCTCGCACGCAGCGCGCGGTCGTTCGGGTGCAGCGACTACTTCTTGGTGCACCCGATCTCGGCCCAGCGCGAGCTCGTCCTCCGCATCTGCGATCACTGGACGAACGGCTCGAGCGGCAAGCGCATCCCCGACCGAAAGATCGCTCTCGAGCTCGTCCGTGTCGTTCCATCGCTCGAAGACGCCTACGCGGCTCTCGGCGGCCGTGACGCCATCGAAGTCTGGGCGACGGCAGCGCGCAAGCTCGTCCCACCGATCACGAGCGCAGAAGCACGCGCTCGCCTCGAGACGCCGAACGAAAAGCCCATCTTGCTCCTCTTCGGCACGGGCTGGGGGCTCGCACCGTCAGTCGTCGACAGCGCCGACGCGACCCTCGAGCCCATCGTGGCGGCCGAACGTGCAGACTACAACCATCTGAGCGTGCGCGCCGCGTGCGCCATCTTCATGGACAGGCTGCGCGGAGCCCGTTGACGTGAGGCAATCGCACCGCGGATTCCCGGCCGACCTTCGCGGAGCCGCGACGTGATCCAGTGCCAGGGGTGCGGCGCGCAATTGCGCATCGAGGGGGCGCGCACCGCGAAGTGCCCCTACTGCGCCTCGCCTTCGGTCATCGAGCGGCCGCCGTCCGTGGACGCGCCCAACCCGACCTTCGCGCTCGCTTTTGGTTTGGGGCGTGAGGCCGCGCTCGCCGCCGCGGAACGGTGGAAGCGGTCGCGCGGATTCTTCACCCACGGGGGCGTGCGTCACGCACCCATCGACGATCTTCGCGGCGTCTACC
>CAXSGV010000128.1:0-770 GCA_964236615.1 uncultured Polyangiaceae bacterium | reverse complement strand
GGTGCGGTCGCGCACGCCCAGTATGCGGCGGAGATCGGTGAGGACTACCAGGACACCGAGACCTACACGACGACCGAGAATGGCAAGACCGTCACGCGGACGCGAACGGTGACGCGAACCGAGTGGCGCTCGCTCGCGGGGCTTCACTCGTCGTACGTGCGCGACGTCATCGTGACCGCGTCGCGCAGTGTGTCGAATGCCGATCTCGAGCAGGTCGAGCCGTTCGATCTGCGCGCGCTTCACCGTTACCTCCCCTCGGTGGTTGCGGGCTGGATCACCGAGGAGCCGTCGACCTCGCTCGCCGAGAGCGCCGAGCTGGCGCGCCGTGAAGCCTCGGACGCCGTGGCTCGCGCGCTCAACGCGTTCATGCCCGGCGATAGCCACCGCAACCTCCGCTATTCGACGAGGATCGAGCGCGAGATCTTCGACCTCGTTCTCCTGCCGATCTGGGTCCTCGCCGTCCGGTACCACCCACAGAAGCCGGCAGTGCGGCTGATCATCAACGGCCAGACTGGGACGACGTTCGGTCGCGCGCCCCTGTCGGTCGTCAAGATCGTGATCGCGGTCGTCGTCGCGCTCACGCTCATCGGCGTTATCGTCGCCGCGATCGTTTACGGACGCGACGCATGACGACGATGCTCGCACCCTGTTTACGCTGCGGCACGGCGCTCGAAATGGGCGATCTGCGGTGCGCCATCTGCGCGCTCACGGCGCCCGCCCTCGACAGCAGGGCGCTCGCCGCGCGCCCGCAGGCGCCGATCGTGCGAAGC
>CAXSGV010000127.1:5229-14343 GCA_964236615.1 uncultured Polyangiaceae bacterium | reverse complement strand
GTGCCGCCGCTCGCGTGCGGATGCGCGTGATGCGACATGGTGTCGGCGTTGCCTATGCGGGCGCGGAGTAGAGCGCGCGCGCCGAGGAACACGAGCATCGCCGCAACCGCGAGCTCGGCAACGGTGGCGAACGTCGGTGGCATCTCGCAGCCGAGAAGAACCAGGAGCCCGCCGACGGCAAGGAGTGTCGACGCGTGACCGAGGCCCCACATCGCCGCGAACGAGACGCTCGCGCGAACCGAGCGCTGCTCAGCGACGAGCGTGGAGACGGCGGCAAGGTGATCGGGCTCCATCGCGTGGCGCACGCCGTTCGCGAAGCCGAGGAGCCCACCGGTGAGAAGCAGCCACATCACCGCAACTGCGTAGCACGATCTCTACAAAGCGTGCCACCGCGAGCGGGGCGTTTTCACAGAGGGAGATCGAGCCACGCGAAGACGCGCTCGCGGCGGCCGCGGCCCCAGGCAAGGAGCACGCTTCGGTCGAGACCGAGCGCATCGACGACCTCGACCATGAGCTCTGCTACGCGCCGATCCTTCCGTTCCTGCGAGGCGAACGGCGCGATGCTCGCGCGGCGCGGGGCCAGTAGCTTCGGCGCGAGCTTTGCGGCGCCGGGACCAAGGCGTTCGCGCGCGACGGAGAGCGCGAGGTGGAACCCGCCGAGCTTGTCGACGAGCCCCTTCGTGAGCGCGTCCTTCCCCGTCCACACGCGGCCTTCCGCGACGGCGTGGATCTGCTCGACGGTCTTGCCGCGACCGTCGGCCACGATCTGCACGAAGGCCTCGTAGATGCCTTCGATCTCCTTGTCGACGGCGCGCTTCTCGTCCTCGTCGAGCGTGGCGATCGGATCGAGGAGGCCGGCGCGCGCGCCACGCTGCACTTCGCTCGTCGTGATGCCGAGCTTCGCGAGCAGCGGCTCGGCGGAGAAGCGCGCCGCAACCACGCCGATGGAGCCGGTGATGGTCGTCGGCTCAGCGACGATCACGTGGCATGGCGCGGCCACGTAGTAGCCGCCGCTCGCAGCGACGTTCGCCATGCAGGCGATGAGCGGCTTCTCCGCAGCGAGGCGGACGAGCTCATGGTGGATGCGATCGGAGGCGAGCGCACTGCCGCCAGGCGAGTCGATGTGGAGGATGACGGCGCGTACGTGCGGGTCTTTTCGCGCGGCGCGCGCGAGCTGGATGATCGGATCGTCGGTGGCCATCGGCATCGGGCTGCCACCCGCGAGCGCGATCGGACCATGCACGCAGATCACGCCGACGACATCGGGCTCGCCGAGCGGCACGAACGACGGACCACGCCGGCCCGCGAGCCAACGCGCCGCAGGGACGATCACCGGCTTCGGAGAGCCGGCCTTCGGCTCGTCGCGCAGTAGCTTGGTTTCGACCTCGTCCTCGTACGCCTCGGCGTCGACGAGCCCCACGCGAACGGCCTCCTTCGCGCGGTAGGGCGCTTCGTCGATCATGGCGCGCGCGCGATCGAGCTCGAGGTGACGGCCCTCGGCGATCGCGTCGACGAGCTCGTCGTAAAACGTCGCGAGCAACGCTTCGAGCTGCTCCTTCTGGGCATCGCTCATCGCGTCGCGCATCAGCGTCTCGCCCGCGCTCTTGTAGGTTCCGCGCGCGAAGATCTGAGGGACGAGGCCCACCTTTGCGAGCGCAGACCGGAGGTAGCGCGCGTGCACCGCGAACCCGAGGGGCGCGAGGGTGGTCTCGGGCCCGGCGAGGATGCGCGTGCCTGCCAGCGCGACGAAGATCTCCTTCGTGTCACCACCGAGCGGCAGGTAGACGATCACCTCGCGGCCCGCCACACGAAGACGCGTGAGCTGCGCGCGCAGCGAAGTGGCGCTCGCCATGCCCGCGTTGAAACCGCGCAGCGTGAGGATCAGACCTTTGCATGTGGCGTCGGCGAGGATGGCGTCGACGAGCTCGGCCACCCCGTGCAGCGTGGTGGGTGCCTTGCGACGCAGGTGCCAGAATTTTTTCTTTGGCGCGACGTCCACGACCGGTCCATCGATCTCCAAGGCAACGTAGGCTTCGGAAGGGGCCGCGCGGCGTGCTGTCACCCGACGCATCGGATAGAGGACGAGTCGCACGAGGTTCAGAAGGAGACGAAAGAGCAGTCGCATCGAGGAGAGTATGCCGCGCATCCAACCGGGACGCGCAGCCAACCCGAGGGAGACCGAGCGATGGTGGAGCCCCGAAAGCTCGTCGGCACAGCGGTCATGGCAGCGGTGCTCACCGCCGTGCTTGGCCCCGTCGACTCCAGCCTCGCTGACGAGCGCCCCGCGGAGCACGTCGCAGACACCGGCGCGCAAGCCGAGCAGGCCGAGCGCGCAGAGCATGTCGAGCGCGTCGAGCATCGCCGTACCGAGGGCACCGAGCGCACCGAGCGCGCCAGCCTCGCGAGCGTCAGCACCGGCGCGGTGCGCGCACCTTGTAGCGCGGGGATGATCTTGGTCGAAGGCGACTACTGCGGGGACGTGCGACAGGACTGTTTGCGGTGGCTCGACAAGGAGCGACTCAGGTGCGCGGAGTTCGGGCCGAGCGCCTGTATGAGCCGCACGACGCGCGAGCGCTTCTGCATCGATCGCTTCGAGTTCCCGAACCGCGTCGGCGTGAAGCCGGTCGTGATGAAGACCTGGTACGAGGGCGACGCCGTTTGCAAAGGCCTTCACAAGCGTCTGTGCCGTGAGAGCGAGTGGACGCTGGCGTGCGAAGGCGAGCAGCGACGTCCTTACCCTTACGGCTACGCGCGTGACGCGACGGCGTGCAACATCGACCACGAGCTACCCGTGCCGGACACCAAGCTCGCAACGCACTGGAAGTCGCCCGTCGATCAACGCGAGCCCTCCGGCGCGCGCGCTGCGTGCACGAGCTCCTTCGGTGTCTCGGACATGACGGGCAACGTCGACGAATGGGTCGCGGCCGACGAGGGCTACCCGCAGCACGAGCCACCGGCCGGAACGCGGCGCGCGGCGCTCAAGGGGGGTTATTGGGGCCCGGTTCGAAACCGCTGCCGCTCCGCGACGCGCGCGCACGACGAGAATTTCGCCTTCTACCAGATCGGCTTTCGCTGCTGCACCGAGCCGCGCTGAGCGTCGCTACTTCAAGAGGCGTGCGGCCGCCCAGTCAGCGTGATCGTAGCTGGTGTCGTCACCGCCATTGGTGACCACGAGCTTGAGCACCTGCGTGAAGCCCACGCTGATGTCGATCTTCTGCGCGGCCATCTTGCCCGTCATCACGCCGCTGTCGAACGCGAGCACATCGTCGACGTAGACGATGAACTGCACCGAGCCGAAGTCGCCAATCTCGTCATCGACACCGACCTCGGCGTAGAAGCGTTTGTACTTTCGACCGAGGTCGAACGTGAGCTCCGACGGAGCGTGCACGCCGAGCCCCTTCGCGTAGGTGACGCCACCGATCATGAGCGGCTTGCCGTCGCCCGGCGCGTCGGCGCCGTTGGCCATGTCCTTCTCGACAGGGCCGAAGCCGCTCATGCCCTTGAATGGGACGTCACCCAGCGCAACCTCGACCGGCGGACCGGAGTCGAGCGCGGGAATGGCGACGTCCGGCGACGCGTCCTCGGCGGGGCCCGCGTCCGCGACGGCGGGCGGCGTGTCAGCCGCACCAGCGGCACCAGCGTTCGCTGCGTCGTCGCCACCGCACGCCACCAGGACCACGCAGGCCGCGAGCGCGACAGCGACGCGAACGAGGAGAGTGCGCGAGGACAGCAGGGTGCTCATGGTGCTCACAGCACGAGGGCGTGGGGATTGGCGCCAAACGGATCGGTCGGCACCTTCAGCGCCTTTGCGAGGTAGGCCCAGAATTGCGGAATACCCGGCGTGCCCGCGGCGAGGCCGGCGCGTGCGTCGGCGCGGCCGGTGGTTCCGACCTTCACGTATTTACCCATCACCGTAGCGGTCACGTTCGGCTGGTGATCCGACTGCGGGAGGCTGCGCGACACGTCGCCGAAGATCGCGACCACGATGTTCATCTTTTGCAGATCGGGATCGGTGGCGATGCGGTTGAGGAACGTGACGAGCGGCGCCATGATCAAAGACGAGAACCGGTTGCGCACGACGACCCCGCCTCGATCGCCGTGCGAGTCCCAGCCGGTCTGCGAGAGCGTGACCACGTTGGCGCCGGCGCGAACCATGAGCTCGGCGCCGATGATCTGCGTGCGGAAGTTCACGACCTCTTGCGGCGAGAACGTCCCTTCGAAGTTGAAAATGGTGCCGAGGCTCGCGATGCCCGTCGGGTTGCCGGTCGCCTGACCGGTGTACGCGTTGGCAAGCTGATCGAAGTTGAAGGGCTTCACCGGCTTCTTGAGAAGATCGATGCCGGTGTCGTAGCCGTCCTTGAACGAGACGAGCGCACCCGGGTTCTTGCCCATCGAGCCGCTCGACATCGCCTGCGCGCGAACGAGCGCTTGCGCGGCCACGTTGCGCGCCGGCACGTTCGGATCGGCGGGACCACCGCCCAGCGCGCGAATCGTCGAGTCGAGGCTGTCGATGCGCTGGTACGAGACGCCGCCTTCGGAGGGTCGCGGACACGGGCTGTAGAGATCGCGACCGAGCTGCGCGCACTTGATCGCCGCGCCGCCGCCCATCGCTGCGGCGAGCTTCACGGCGTAGTTCGATTTGCCGTCGAAGAAGAACGCCGGCTGCGCGGTCTCGTGATCGCTGATGCCGTGGCGGATACCAATCGAAGCCATGTGCGTCTTCGCGTAATCGGGGAGGCTGCCCAGCGTTCCCTTGTCGACGAAGAGGCCGTTGCCGAGATCGCTGATGTTGCCGTCGGTCACGCTGAAGGCCGTGTTGCGGTACGAGTCCGCGCTCGAGAACAGCGAGTTGTAGCCACCGTCGAGGAAGATCGCGACGAGCGCCGACTTCTCGCCGGTTGCCTCGTCGGCGCGCGCTTCCGGCAGCCACACGCGGTTCGCGAGGCGCGTTCCGGCGGCGGCGCCAGTGGCCACAGCGAGGCTCTTCAGGAATCCACGACGCGAGAGGTGATGGTTGGAGCTCATGATCGTCCTAGTAGGCCAGGAAGCCAGTGGCGGTGAGGACCGTGGCGCAGGCATAGGCCCAGCGTCGCTGAGGCGTGGCATCGAGCGGCGGCGAGCCGTTCGTCTGATCTTCTTTGAGCGACTCGGTCATCGCCATCTCGACACACGCCCGCACTTCGTCGGGCGTGCCGGGTCGGCTCCAGAACTTGCGCGTCCAACTCTCGCACTCGGTCTGCACGGTGGCCGTCGTGGGCGCGACGAGGTACTTCGGATCGCCCACTACCTTGCCGGTGCGGTTGGGGATCACGCCGGTGAGCCGAGCGCATCCCTCGAACGCGACGCGGTAGGCCGTGTACAAGCTCACCGCGTTGGCCGCGGGTTCCATGTACGTGCGCGCGGGCGCGCTCGCGAAGGTGTCGCCCGAGGTGAAAATGAGATCGGGCGTGTTGTCCTCACCGAGCACGCGACCGAGCTCGGTAATGAGCGCGCTGTGCGGCTTCATGCGACCGCGCTCCGCACCGGCGACGGCTTCGTCGCGACCGGCCGTGAGCTTCACACCGCCGAGGCCCATTCGCTCCTTGCCCATGTCGGCGCAGATCGGCGCTGGCGTCGTGGTCGCCGGATCGGGGACCACCGGCACGGGCGCGGTGCAGTCTTCGAGGCAGGTCGGCTGCTCCGACTCGCCACAGCCGAGCGGAGCGAACAGCATCACGGCAAGGACGGACGCGGAGGCGGAGGTCACGAGACGCGCGCAGCTCATTGGCAGTACCCCGGGTTCTTGGCGACGACCGCGAGCGCGGAGGTGATGGTGCCCTTCGCGTTGAACTCGTCGACGCACCGATCGAACGTGGGGCCCTCGCAGGTGTTCTCGGCGCGTCCGTAGAGGAACTTGAAGGCGAGCCGGCAGGCGTTGAACCCGAAGTTCTCGGACTTCACGAGCGCCTCGACGAGCTCTCGGTCGCTTCCGATCGGCGTGCCGCCGAGGAGCTGCTGGGGCCCGCCGGTGTAGGGCTCGAACGTGATCTCGTTGGTGGGGCTCGTCACGCGCTTGGAGAGCACGCCGGCGACCTTGTCGAGCGCGAACCAGTTGGTGAAGTGGCACGGCGCGCACGTGGGGGCGCTTCGTCCGGTGGCCGAGATGTCGGCCTCGGGTGCGTTCGTCGTCGGGTTCACCTCGAGGCCCACCGTGTTCTGCAAGATGCGGTACGCGGTCGTGAGCTTGAGCCCGGTGACCTCGTTGCCTGCGTAGCGTTTCAGCCAGGGCGTGCTGCGGAAGTAGCCAAGCCCTTCGGGATCCGGCAGCACTTGCACGCCACGATCTGCGACGACATCGACCTTGTAGCGACCGACGAACATGTCCGACCACGGCTTGTTGTTCGTGAGGACGTACTTCGTCATGAAGTACGCGGGGTCTTGTTCGGGCAGGTTCGCCGTTCCGCGATTGAACTTGGTGTTGATGAAGCGTGCGAAGCGCTCGACGAACGCGGGCGCGTCGAGCAACGAGTCGACGTAGGACTGCGGGCTCGTCGACGCGAGCATCTCCGGCGTCGCGCTCGTTCCGAGCATCGAGACCGCTAGACGTGTTGCACAGCGCTCGTTGAACGCGGTCTTGTCGGCGTCATCGGCCTTCGCCGTGCGCGTCGTCCCAGCGGAGACACCTGCGGCGACACCGAGAAGGATCAGCGGAGCGAGAGCGAACAGCCCTCGCCGATTCGAAGCGAGCTTCATCGAGACTCCTAAAAGAGATGTACGTGGGTGTCCGCAATCCCCGTGCCGCAGGCACCTCCGCCGAAATCGCCGACGAAGCCGGGGAAGCGCGCGTGTCGTGGGCCCCCCCACGATCCACGACATGGATCGCGCTTGGTCCAGAGCCGTGAAGGAATACAAAGCTCCGGCGTCGACTGGACGGATCCATTTTACACCGTAAAGTGCTCGGCTATGACCGCATCGTTTCCCGACAAGGGCCAGGACAGGCAGCAGATTCTCGCCGCGCTGGCGGACACGCGTACCCGCGACTTGAAGAGCGACGACGGCCGCGCCTTTGCGTTCGTCTACGACGCCGGCGACGAGGCGCGCTCGATCGCGCGCGAGGCCTTTGCCGCGTGCATGGGCATCAATGGGCTCGACCCGACGGTCTACCCCTCGGCGCGCAAGATCGAGAACGCGGTCGTTCACGCGTGCCTCGAGATCATGAACGCGCCGGAAGGCGCAGTGGGCACTGCGACCGCGGGCGGAACCGAAAGCGTGATGCTCGCAGTGAAGTCGGCGCGCGACTTCGCCAGGAAGACCCGCCCGCACGTCACCTCGCCGAAGATGCTCTTGCCCGAGCCGGCGCACGCCTGCTTCCACAAGGCCGCCCACTACCTCGGTGTCGAGGCGATCGTCGTCGATGTCGACCCGGTCACGCTTCGCGCCGACGTGAACGACGCGAAGAAGAAGATGACCGGCGACGTCATCCTGGTCGTTGGCTCGGCGCCGAGCTACGCGCACGGCGTCATCGATCCCATCGCGGAGCTTGCGGCGCTCGCGCGCGAGCACGGCACGCTGATGCACGTCGACGCGTGCGTCGGCGGATGCGTCCTTCCGTTCATGCGTGACAACGGCGTCCCGCTGCCGGCGTTCGATTTCTTGGTCGAAGGCGTGACGAGCGTCTCGCTCGATCTCCACAAGTACGGGTTCGCGCCCAAAGGAATCTCGGTGCTATTGCAACGCCGCCGCGAGCTTCGCGAAGCGCAGTACTTCGCGTGCGCGAGCTGGTCCGGCTACGCGATCGTGAACACGACGACGCTCGGCTCGAAGTCCGTCGCCGCGATGGGCGGTGCGTTCGCCGTCATGCAGCACCTCGGAAAGAACGGCTACCGCGAGCGCGCCCAGCGGATGTGGGACGCGACGAAGAAGCTGGTGGCGTTCATCGACGCGACCCCGGGGATCCGCATGGTCGGTCGCCCCGATACGAACCTCTTCGCGTTCACCACCGAGGCGGGCGATCTGTTCGAGCTCGCGGATCGGCTCACCGAATTCGGCTGGCACGTGCAGCCGACCTACGCGTTCGGCCGCTCGCCCGCGCACATTCACCTGACGATCGATCCCGGCAACGCGGCGCGGGCCGACGACTTCTTGCGCGATCTCGAGCGCTGCCTCGTCGATCTTCCGGGCACCGTCGAACCGCCGGCTCCAATCGTCGACCTTCTCGCGCAACTCGGCGCGGACACGGGCGGCGGAGCCGAGCTCGACTCCGGCATGCTGATGCAGATGCTCGGAATCGCCGACGGCCAGCTGCCGACCCGCGCTGCGATCATTCACCGCTTGATCAACGCCGCTCCGCCAAGTGTTCGCGAAAAGCTCCTCGTGATGTTCATGAGCGAGCTCTTCACCTGAAGGCCGCACGCGGATTCCAAGCCGCTCCGGGCTAATCTCTCGCGGTGCAGCCCGCCCTTGCCTTCGGGTCGCTCATCCTGACCTTGGCGCTCGTCCTCGCGCGACCGAACGTCGGGCGCTTCGGTCGCCTGAATCCGGTGCTGTGCGCGTTGCCCGGGCTCCTCGTGATGCTCCTGACGGGTGTCCTCGTGCCCGTCGACCTCGTTCGGTCGATGGGCGTGCTGTGGCGACCCCTCCTGACGGTGGCCGCGATCATGGCCACGACGTCGGTCGCGCACCGTCTAGGCATCTTCGACCGCGTGACCCGGAGCATCGAGATCCGCACGCGCGCGGCGGTGCCCTACGCTTTTGCGACCGTCTACGTGATCGGCGCGATCACGTCGGCAGTCTTCAACAACGACGCGGCGATCCTCCTTCTCACGCCGATCGTCGTGCCGGTGATACGGCGGCTCTACCCGCGGCGCGCGTCGTACCTGGTGGTGCCGTTCGCGTTCGCCGTGTTCATGTCGGCAGGCGTCGCGCCGCTGTGCACGTCGAACCCAATGAACCTCGTCGTCGCCGAGCACGCGGGCCTTGGCTTCAACGAGTACGCCGCGCGCATGCTGCCGGTCGCGCTCGCGGGCTCGATCGTGTCCTACGCGATGCTGCGCCTCGTTTTCCGCAAGGCGCTCGAGGACGGTGTGCCTGCCACGGGGAAGGAGCAGGGCTCGCTGCTTCCGATGGAGGCCACGC
>CAXSGV010000127.1:0-5219 GCA_964236615.1 uncultured Polyangiaceae bacterium | reverse complement strand
ACGACAGAAGAAAACAGACGGCGGGCTACGTAACCAGCTCGGTGGTGTTCTCGGCATCGCGGTGCTCGTGGTCGTCATCGCGATGTTCTCCGCCTACCCGATTCTCTCGTACTTCGAAGCGCCCGTGTGGATCGCCGCGGTGGCTGGCGCGGTTCTCGCCAGCGCGTTTGCGCTGCGTGAGGGCGCGGTCACGCCATCGATCGTCGTGCGCGGCGTCGCCTGGGACGTGCTCGCGTTCTTGTTCTGCATCTACCTCACCGCGGTCGGTCTCGAGAACGTGGGGCTCACGACGACCTTGGGTCATGCCTATGCCCTCAGTGACGCGCCGTCGGTGCAGCTCGCGCTCATCGGCGGAATCTCCGCGCTTGGCTCGGCAGTCCTCAACAACCATCCGATGGGTGCGCTCAACGCGCTCGTCGTCGGCACGATGCCCGGCGACGCGAAGTGGCGCACGCTCGCCGCGCTCATCGGCGGCGACCTCGGACCGCGCCTCCTTCCGATGGGCTCGCTCGCTGGCCTCTTGTGGATCGAGATGGCGCGCCGGCTCGGCATCGAGATCCGTGTGAAGGATTTCGTGCGCACAGGTGTCCTCGTCACCGTGCCTGCGCTCGCCGTATCGCTCGGCGTGCTGTGGCTCGAGCAGCTTCTGTTTGGTGTGGGCTGAGGCGCGCGTATGTGGAAGGGCCTCCTCGTCTTCGGCGTCACCTACGCGCTCGTCGCGCGCATCCGCTGGTTGAAGATCGATCGGCCGGGCGGCGCGCTGGTCGGTGCCGTGCTCGCGGTGGTTCTCGGGGCATCCTCACCTTCCGAAGCAGGCGCAGCCGTCGACAAGAGCACGCTCATCCTGCTCTTCGCCGTCATGGGCATGGGCGCGTTTCTCTCGATCGATGGATTTTTCGAGCGCGCCACGACGCGTCTTGCCTCGGTCGCGCGAACGCGTGCGCGGCTGCTCGGCGCGATCGTCTGGGGTTCGGGTCTGTTTGCGGCATTCGTCACGAACGACGCCGTCTGTGTGCTCGCGGCGCCCGTCGTCGTCGAGCTCGTGCGCCGTTGGAAGCTGCCGCGGCTTCCGTTTCTCATGGCGCTGGCGACCGGCGCGAACACGGGGAGCGTTGCCACCCTCGTCGGCAATCCGCAGAACATGCTGTGCGCGAGCCTGGGTAAGCTCGAGTTCGCAAGCTTCGTGCTGCACATGGCACCGGTCGCGATCCTCGGCTTGGCCGTGAACCACGCCTTGCTCGCCTGGTTGTACCGCGCCGATCTCCACGGCGATCTCGCGGAGCCAACCCATGATGCCGACCTTCCGGCACTTGCGACTGGGCCGCTCCTCACGGGGCCTACGATCCTCACGCTCGTGGTCATCGCGATCAGCGTCGTCGCCTACACCGCGGGCGGGAACCTCGCGTTCACAGCGCTCACCGGCTTCGCCCTCTTGCTGCTCTTGCACCGTGGCTCGCCGACGCGCGTCTGGGAGCGCATCGACTGGTCCATTCTTCTCTTCTTCGGCGGCCTCTTCATCGCCGTCGACGCGCTCGCACGCAGCGGCGTGGCCGCCTGGGTGTTCGAGCGCGCGGCCCTCTTCCAGGGACCACCGGGGCTCGCGAGCTACACACGCACCGCGATCTATTTTCTGCTGGGCAGCAACGTCGTCACCAACGTGCCGTTCATCCTCATCGTGAAGTCCGAAATGGGGCGCATGCCCAACCCGACGCTCGCGTGGGAGCTCCTCGCGATGGCATCGACGTTCGCGGGCAACCTCACGCTGCTCGGCTCGATCGCGAACGTCATCGTCGCCGAGAAGGCGCAGCCGGTCGGCGGCCTCGGCTTCAAGGAGTACCTCCGCGCTGGCGTTCCCATTGCGGTGGCCACGACGCTGCTCGGCACCGTGTGGCTCGTCGTGGTGCGCGGGCTCTTGTGACGAGCGACCGCGAGGCTTCTACTTGATGAGCATCCAGGCGGCCTCCGGTGTGATCTCGAGATGAAAGTGATTCTTGTGCTCCGCGTTGAAGTTCGGCGTGAGGATGACGTGAAAGATCGCCCGCCGCGCCGACTCGCACACGAAGCTCCATAGCTCGGTCGACTCCGCGCTCGGCGGGCTCGGACCCGCGGTAGCTGCGCATGTGGGAAGGCCGATGTGGCCATGAAAGTCGCGCTCGACCTGGAGCACGGTGCCGTCGCTGCGCTTGAACGTCGCGACGTCGATGGCGAGCGCGCCGCAGTGCTGCTTGCCGTCGTACTTGGGCGTGCAACCGTTTGCGGAGCGCGGTCGGTAGCCCGAGAGGTGCACGATCTCGACGACGCCGCGTTGCACGACGAGGCCGGCGAAGTCATCGAGCGCGAGGACGAGTCGACAGTCGAGGATCTCGGACGACGACCTGGCGCGCTCGACCGGCGAGAGGACCGAGTGAATCGAGACGCCTCGCAACGGTCCTTGCAGGCGCACCGGCGCGAGGACGTTCGGCGTGTCGGCGGCGCGCGTGAAAGGCACCGCGCGTCGCGTGAGCTCGGCTTCGCATGCGACGCGATCGAGAGCTGCGTACCCGAGGTTCGGTGCGTCCGCGCGGAGGATGGCGACCGGGCGACCTTCGGGGTCGGCCTCGTAGTACGCGCCGTCGTGGCGCGACTCCGTGGGCGGCGCGGGAGGTGGCTCGAAAGGAAGCACCACGTGGCCTTCGTCGATCGCCACCGGCACGCCGCGGCGCGCACAGCCGCTCGAGCATCCGACCGTGCACGCGATCGCGAGCACGGCGGCGATCGAGGCAACGCGCATCTTCATGAGCCACACTCTGCGATCGTGCCACAGTGCGGCGCGTGCTGCGTTCGCCCCGGTTGAGTGGTTGGCTCGAACGCGCGCCGGGGCCGGTGTTTGCGGCGTTTGCTGGCTCGGTCGCGTTCACGACCTACTTCTGCATGTACGCCTTTCGAAAGCCGTTTGCGGCCGCGTCGTTCGCGGGGATGCACTTGTGGGGCACCGGCGTCGAGCTCAAGACCGCGTTCGTCGTCAGTCAGATCGTCGGTTACACGATCTCGAAGTTCGTAGGCATCAAGGTCTGTTCCGAGATCTCCGCGGACGGGCGGGCTGCCGCCCTGCTCGGCCTGGTTGGCGTCGCCGAGGGTGCGCTCTTCTTGTTCGCGATCCTGCCGCCGAATTGGCGCGTTTTCGCGATGCTGCTCAATGGCCTCCCGCTCGGCATGGTGTGGGGTCTCGTCGTCGCGTACCTCGAAGGGCGCCGCACCTCCGAGCTGTTGCTCGCGGGTTTGAGCTGCTCGTTCATCGTGTCGAGCGGCGTCGTGAAGGACGTCGGGACGTGGCTCATGAAAGCGTGGGCCGTACCCGAAGCTTGGATGCCGTTCACGACGGGGCTTCTGTTCGCGCCGATGTTCTTGCTGTCCGTGATCTTGCTCGACCACCTTCCACGCCCGAGCGCGGCCGACGTCGTCGCACGCGCCGAGCGAGCCCCGATGGATGCGGGCGCGCGTCTCCACTTCCTTCGCCAATTTTTTCCCGGGCTCGTCGCGCTGATCGTCGTCTACTTCCTCCTCACGGCGTACCGCGATTTTCGCGACAACTACGGCGTCGAGCTCTTTCGCCAGCTCGGTTACGAGGGCAAGCCCGCTCTCTTCACGAAGACCGAGCTGCCCGTCGCCTTCGGTGTCATGGCGTCGCTCGCCCTTCTCAGCTTCGTGAAGGACAACAAGCGCGGGCTGCTCGGCGCGTTCGCGATCATGGGCTTCGGTGCGGCGCTGCTCGGCGCGAGCACGGTCCTTCTCGACCTCGGCCGCCTCTCGGGCGACACGTGGATGCTCCTCGTGGGCCTCGGCTCGTACCTCGTCTACGTGCCGTTCAACTCGGTGCTGTTCGACCGCATGATCGCGTACACGCGCGTGCGCGGTACCGCAGTGTTTGCCATCTATGTCGCGGACGCGCTCGGCTACACCGGCTCGATTGGGCTCCAGCTCTTCAAGGACATTGGAAGCGCGGGCGCTAGCCGGCTCGCATTTTTTCGCGGCTTCACGTACCTGACGTCCGCGGTCGCGGTAATCCTTCTCGCGGCAGGTGGCCTCTACTTCGTTCGATGGCGTGGACAGACTCAAACCACAGGAGAATCGTGAATGACCGCTTCGCTCGATACCGCCACTGACAAGGTGCTCTTCACCCCAGGGCCACTCACGACGAGCCGAACCGTCAAGCAAGCGATGCTTCGCGACGTGGGGTCGCGCGACACGGAGTTCATTCGCGTCGTGCGCGAGGTGCGTGAGCAGCTCGTCGCGCTCGGGCTCGGGACCGGCGCCTACGAGGCGGTCCTCGTGCAAGGCAGCGGAACGTTCGCCATCGAGTCCACCGTCGGCTCGGTCGTTCCTCGCGGCGGCAAGCTGCTCATCCTCGTGAACGGCGCGTACGGCAAGCGCATCGCGCGCATCGCCGAAGTGTTGGCGATCGATCACGCCGTTCAGAGCTGCCCCGAGGATCAGCGACCGGACATCGCCGCGCTCGAAGCCACGCTCGCGAAGGACGCGGCGATCACCCACGTCGCCGTCGTGCACTCCGAGACGACGACGGGCATCGTGAACCCCATTCGCGAGCTCTGCGCCGCCGCGCGTCGTGCGGGCAAGGTGACGATCGTCGATGCCATGAGCTCGTTCGGCGGCATCCCGGTCGATCTCGCAAAGGACGGTATCGACTACCTCGTCTCGTCGGCGAACAAGTGCATCGAGGGCGTTCCCGGGTTTGCGTTCGTGCTCGCACGCAAGGAGCCATTCCTCATGGTCGAGGGTTCGGCGCGCAGCCTGAGCCTCGATCTCCACGCGCAGTGGCGCGGGCTCGAGACCGACGGCCAGTTCCGGTTCACGCCGCCGACGCACGCGATCCTCGCGTTCCACCGCGCGCTACAGGAGCTCGCCGACGAGGGCGGCATCGAAGCACGCGGCGCCCGCTACCGCGCCCTTCAGACCACGCTCGACGAAGGCATGCGCAAGTTGGGCTTTCAGCCCTACCTGGCGCCCGAGCTGCGCGGCCCGATCATCACGAGCTACCGCTACCCGTCCCACGCGCGCTTCGCGTTTTCGACTTTCTACGATCTGCTGAGCCAGCGTGGTTTTGCCATCTACCCCGGCAAGCTCACGACGGCCGACGCGTTTCGCATTGGCAGCATCGGACGCATCTTCCCGAGTGACGTGAAGAATTTGCTCGCCGCCGTTCGCGATGCGCTCGAGGAGAT
>CAXSGV010000126.1:0-14521 GCA_964236615.1 uncultured Polyangiaceae bacterium | reverse complement strand
GCGCTCGGAGCGTTTCGATGAGCTCGCGCTCGCGACCGGGTGCGCGCCGCAGATCTTCGAGCGCGCGCAGGATGTCGAGGTTCTCGGGATCGAGCGCGCGGGCCTGGCTGAAGGCCTGCTCGGCACCCGCGACGTCGGACAGCTTGTCCTTTCGCCAGCCAGCGAGACGAGACCACAGCTCGCCGCGCGTGGCCGTCGGGACATCGGCGGCGGTACCGAGGGCGCTCTCGAGCGCTTCGGCGGCAGCGCGCCAACCGCCCTGCCCTGCATTGTCGTTGATCGCCGCGAGTCGCTCGAGCTCACTGAGAACGTCGGCGTCGGACGGATCTTCCGCGAGCGCGGCCTCGACCGTGCGCTGGGCGCGCGACGCGTCACCGGCTTGCTCCTCGAGAACACGAGCGAGGTCGAGACGAGCCCGTGCGCGATCGCGAACGCTCTCGGCGCGGGTGACCTTGCGCTCGTAGAGACGTGCGAGATCCTCGTTTTTGCCGAGACCGCGGTAGACGGTCTCGAGCGCCTCGAAGGCCTCGTCGAACAGCCTCGGCTCTTCGAGCAGCTGCTCGATCGACGCGCGGCTCGCCGCGTGGTCTTGCGACTCCTCGACTGCGAGGCGAAGCGTTGCGAGGCCTTGCGCCTTGTCGCCGAACTCGGCGATCTGAAGCGAAGCGAGCCGGTGGTAAAGATCGGCGCGCCCGGCGGGCGTGGTCTCGATCGCGATGCGGCGCTCGAGGATGCTCGCGAGCGCCCGCGTGTCGCCGAGCCGGCCAAAGAGGCGATCGAGCGCCCCTAGAACGACCTCGTTGTCGCCCGACTGCTCGCCGGCGGACACGTAGGCCTTCGCCGCGCGTGCGTCGTCCTGGAGCTGCTCCTCGGAAACGCGCCCGAGCCGCACGTAGAGATCGCTCGTGACGTTGGCGTCGAAGATCGCGCCCGCACGCTCGGCGAGCGCATCGGCGTAATGGGTCCAACCGGCTTTGCCGAGGAGGGCAGAAACGCGCTCGATTTCCTGGTGGAGCGTCGCGTTCTCGGGCTCCTCGGTGAGCGCGCGAAGGAGTGCGTTCTCCGCGCGTGGAGCGTCGCCGAGCTGTGCTTCGGAGACAGTGGCAATCTCGCGAAGCGTTCGCGCGCGCTCTTGCGCGTCGGTCTGCGCGCGAAGACGCATCTCGAGAACTTCGACGAGCTCGGCGTGGCGGTTCGATGAGCGCAGGACCTGCTCGAGAGCGTCCGCCGCTTCGATCCGGAGATCGTCGCGTGCTTCACCTAGCTCGCGGATGGCGCGCGCCGCGTCCTCGTCGAACCCGCCCGCGAGGACCTCGCGATAGGCGTCCAGCGCCTGACGCGGATCTTCGAGCTCCTTCGCGAGGAGCGCGCCGACGCGCTTCTGGAGCCGGCGCCGGGAAGCCTCGTCGGTCTCGATCGCGATCTGATGACGCAGGTTCTCGAGGAGCTCAGGCCACATGGCCTCCGCGACGAAGAGCTGATCGAGTCGACGCGTTACCTCTGCCGCCTCGGGCGTGCCGGGCTTCACGAGGAGCGCCTGGCCGAGGAGATCGATCGCCTCGCGGCGGTCACCGAGAGCTTGCTCGTAACGGTTTGCAGCGTCGACGAGGAGCGTGAACTTGAGGCCTTCGTCGTCCTCGCCACAGAGCTCGACGCGACGGCGGTAGAGATCGACGAGCCGCGCAGCGTCGTTCTTTGCTTCGAAGAGCGGGATCAGGTTGTCGATCGTGAAGGCGCTATCGGGCTCGAGCTCGAGCGCGCGCTCGTAGGCATCGATGGCGCCGGTGGCGTCGTCGAGCATGTCGCGGCGTGCCTCGCCGATGCGCCGCCAGGTGCTCGCGCGATCTTCGTCGTTGGCCGTGAGCTCGGCCTTCTTGGCAAGTACGCGGACGAGCGTCGGCCAATCGGAGAGCAGCGTCGCGAGGGCGTCCATCTCTTCGAGAGGCGTGACGTCGGTCTCGTCGAGCTTGAAGAGGCGCTCCCACGCTTCGAGGGCGCGGCGCGGATCGTCGCGGCGCTTGTCGTGGAGGCGCGCGAGCGCGCCGAGCAGCTCCTTCTTGCCGATCTCTCCATCGTCGCCGAGCCGTTCGACGGCGGCCTCGTACGCGCTCGCGAGATCGTCCCAGCGCGTGGTGGACTCGGCAAGTCGATCGAGCTCGCCGCGGGTGTCACCGTCGTCCGGATCGAGCACGAAGGCTTCGCGCACGGCATCGAATGCCTTCGTGGTGTCGCCGCCACGCTCTTCCCAGAGCTTGGCGGTCTCGCGCAGGATCGCGATCTTCTCCGAGTCGTCTTGGGCAATGCCGAGTCGCTCGCCGTTCACCGCGATGAGATGACGCCAGTCGTCGGCGCGCTCGTAGATCGGGCGGAGGATCTCGACAACGCGGGCCTTGTGCTCCGGCTCGTGGAGCAAGGCTTCGAGCGCGCGCACCGCGTTCGTGGCGGGCTCGCCGCCTGCGGCGACATCGACCACGGCCTGGTACTCGTCGATGGCGCCCGCCTTGTCGGACAGCTTGGTCTCGAGGAGGCGACCGAGGTCGAAGCGGAGCTTGGCCTCGTCCTCTGGGAGAGCGCTCTGCTCGGCGCGTCGACGCGTGAGATCGGCGAGATCCTGCCAGCGCTCGGAGCGCGCGTAGAGACGCGAGAGGGCTTCCAGGGCGTGGGTGTTGCTGTCATCGAGATCGAGCGCGGCGCCATAGGTCGCAATGGCCGCCGCGTCGTCGCTGAGCTCGGTCTCTTCGATGGCCGCGATCGTGTGGAACGTCTGCATGCGCTCGGCAGGCTCGTCGCGGTATTGGAGCGCCTCGCGGAACAGCGTGACGCGCTCTTGCGGGCGACCGGCTTCGCGAAGAAGGCGGTCGATGGCTTTGAATGCAGCCTCGTCCTCTTCCGGCGCAAAGGCATAGGCGCGGCGGTAGAAATGAAGCGCGCGGTCGGTGTTCTTCTGCGCTTCGAAGATCTCGCCGGTGCGCTTGGCGAGGCGCGCCGTCGCAGGCTCGTCCGACGTCACCTTCTCGAGCTCGCCTGCGTAGATCTCTGCGAGCCGGCCTTCGGCGTTCGCGACACGTGCGAGCCGCTCGAGCTCGGCCCACGTGGGCTCGTCGGTGACGTCCTCGGCGAGGAGCTTCGCGATGGTCTCGAGCGCAGCGCGGTAGTTTTCTTCCTGCTCCTCGTGAAGCTTTGCGAGGCGACGAAGGAGGCCGCGGCGCTCGTCGGGATCCTGGCTTCCGGCGAGGCGCGCTTCGATCGTGCCCATGACGCTGCGCCAGTCGAGGCGCGTCAGGTAGACCTGCTCGAGAAGCTCGGACGCGTGGTAGGCGTGCGCCGGCTCCTTCATCAAGCTCTCGAGAGAGAGGACGGTCGCGGGATGCTGCGCGTCGAGACGGAGGGACTCCTCGTACTGGTCGAACGCGCGATCGATTTCCTGCAGCTGCTTCTCGAGCACGGTGCCCAGGCGGTGGTGAAGCGTCGCCCGCTGATCGGCCGGGCCGCCAAGGGCGATCTGCCGCTCGTAGAGTGCGATGCGATCGTCGTGACGAGCGGTATGTGTATACAGCCGCTCCAGCGCGTCGAACGCGACCGGGTCAGGGCCGATTTCGAGAATGTCTTCGTAGACGCCGATCGCCGCCTCGCGATCGTCGAGGGTTCGGTCGCACAGCTCGGCCTGCTTGAAGAGGATGCGCTTCTTGTCTTCGTCGCTCTTCGCGGCTTCGGCTCGGCGCTTGAGGATGTCGAGCAGCGCGGCGTGATCGGCCGCCTCCTCGTAGAGGGACTCGAGGGCTTCAAGCGCACGCGTGTCACTCGCGCTCTGCTCGAGCGCCTTTACGTAGTAGGTGCGAGCCGCATCGCGATCACCCAGGCGCGCGCGAGAGAGCTCGGCGATGCGGAGCGTGACCTGAAGCTGGCGATCGCCGTCGAGGATCTCCGGAGCGACGGCCTTCAGGAGATCGGCGAGCTGCGCCCAGCCACCGGTGGCCTCCGCGAGGCGCTCGACGCGGGCGAGCCACGCGGGAAGATCCGCCTCGCCGGCTGACTCGCGGAGACCGCGCGACGCGTAGCCGAACGCGCGCGGAGCGTCCTTGAGCTCCTCCTCGCAGACGCGCGCCGCCTGGCTGAAGAGCGCTAGCTTCGCGTCGACCGACTCGGCGTATTCGGCCTCGATGTCGAGCACGCGAAGGAGGCGCTCGTGCGCGCCTTCGGTCTCGTAGAGAGGGCGAAGAATTCCTGCGGCCTCGCGGCGCGCGTCGGCGTTGGCAAGAAGGGCCTCGAGCGCGGTGCGGCTCGGAACGTGCGACGGATCGATCGCAAGCGCCTGCCGGTACGTTTCGATCGCACCCGGGACGTCATCGAGCCGCGTCTGCTTCACCGAGCCGAGGCGCGCGAGGAGCGTGATGCGCTCCTGGGGCGACTCGACGAGCCCAAGGTGCATCTCGATGGTCTCGGCGAGCTCTTGCCAGCGATCGGCAATCTCGAAGAGCATTTCGAGCGCGGCGAGGTGCTCGATCTGGGGGCCGAACTCGTCGATGAGAGCGCGGTAAGCGACGATCGCTTCGGTGACGTCGGAGAGCTTGTCCGCAAGCGTGACCGCGATGCGCACCATGAGCGTCTTGCGGACAACGGCGTCGTCGGTTTGGCGCTCGCGTGCGCGAAGCACATCGACGAGGGCACGCCAATCGCCCGTGCGCTCGTAGAGACGATCGAGCGCGGCGAGCGCGGTCTCGTCGACCGGATCGTCGGCGAGGCGAGCCTTCCACGCGTCGATGGCGCCGCGCGGATCGTTGAGGCTCGACTCGGAGAGCTCACCGAGCCGGCCTTGCAGCTCGCGGCGCGCGTGGGCGTCGTCCTCGAGCTTCACCTCGATGCGAAGAATTTTTGCGAGCTCGGCGGCCTGGCCCGAGGCCGCGTAGATGCGCTCGAGAGCCCGTGCCGCAGGAAGAGCGAGCGTGGCGTCGTCGGGATCGATCGCGAGAACCTCGAGGTAGACGGCCTCGGCGCGCGCTTTGTCGTCGAGGTGCTCCTCGTAGAGCTTGGCGACCTCACTGAGGATCTCGGCGCGCGGCTGTGGCGCGCTTGCGACCTTGGCCGATTCCGTCAGCACGCGGCCCGCTTCTTCGTGAGCGCCGAGCTTCTTCGCGAGCTCGAGGAGACGCGCGCGTGCATGCGCGTCGTCGGGCGCGATCGGAACGAGACGCGCGTAGACGTCGAGCGCGCCTTCGTTGAGGCGCTCGTCACGGAGCTCGGCGATGCGTCGCAAGAGCTCGCGGCGGTCGCTGAGCTCGCTCGCGGTCTCGAGGCGAACCTCGAGGATGCGCACGAGATCACGCGTCGCGTCTTGCGCGATGTAGACAGCTTCGAGCACGACCGCGGTGCGCGGGCGAAGCTCGGGCACGAGTAGGCATTTTTCGACGAGATCGCGGGCGTCGCGGTTCAGCGGATCGCTCTGGAGGACCTCTTCGAGGTACTTGAGCGCGGCCGGGGCATCGTTGATGCGTGTAAAATACAGGGTTCCGAGACGTAGCTTGAGCGCGAGCGCATCGTCCTGCGACGCGTTTTCGAGACGGCCCGTGATGAGCTTGGCAAGGCTGTCCCAGCGCTCTTCGAAGGCGTAGAGCGAGTCGAGCGCGCGCGTCGCCTGCTCGTGGCCGGGCTCGATTTCGAGAATGCGCTCGTAGTAGCGAATGGCCTTGGGGCGATCGTCGGTGATCTCTTCTGCGACGAGCGCGACCTCCGCGAGGAGATCGGCCTGGCGCGACGTGTCGGAAGCCGCGGTGACTGCGCGTTCGTAAAGAGCTTCGAGCTCGGGCCAACGCTCGAGCGTCGTCAGGATCTGCTTGAGGCGACCGAACGCACGCTCGTTGCTGGGATCGCGGGTAAGGATGCGCTCGAGGTACGGTTGGGCGCGCTGGATTTCGCCGAGCATCTCGTCGTAGAGCGTCGCGGCGCGCTCGGAGAGATCAATCTCGACGTCGGGCGGGAGGCCCGTGTCGCCCGTGGGCGGAACGGCCGCGGCAATGGCGTCGACGAACGCTTGCGCGCGCTGCGTGCGGTTGGCGAGCACGCTGAGACGGTCCCAGAGCGCGAGCTCCATCGGGAACTCGGAGGCGGCGCGCGCAATGACGTCGAACGACATCGCCGGATTGCCGAGGCTCTTTTCGTGTACGTCGGCGAGCCGCTGGTAGAGCGCGATGCGGTCGTTCTTCGAGGCCGCGGTCGCGATCATGACCTCGAGAACCTCGGCCTGGCGCGCCGCATTGTTCGACTCGGCATAGACCTGCTCGAGCACGACGGCAGCCTTGCTGCGCGTCTGCGGAACCTGGAGCAGCTCCTCGATCACCTCGATCGCCGCGCGGTGCTCGGAGCCCGTCGGCACGAGCTCGAGCGCGCGCTTTGCCGCCGAGAGCGCGTCGGCGTGACGACCGAGCGAGCTCATGTAAATGCGAGCGAGCTCGACCTCGCGCTGGGCGCGATCGGCGCCTTCGCGCTGATCGCGATCCTTCTCGAGCGCAGCGGCTGCGCCCTCTGGATCACCGGCGGAGCGAAGCAAACGCGCGAGCGCGCGGAGCGCACCGCCGTGCTGCGGCACGAGCTCGAGCAATTTCTTGTAGGTCGCTATCGCGTGGTCGGGCGCGCCGAACACGTCCTCTTCGAGGCTTGCCCACTCGTTGAGAAGCTGAATCTTGAGCGCAGTGTTCGCGCGCTCGACGCGGAGCCCGAAGAGCCAGCGAAGGTCTTCTTTGCGGTCGGCCGCGCGGAGGATGCGATCGAGCGTGGAGATCGCGAGCTCGTCGGTCTCGTCCTCTTCGACGAGGGCGCGGTAGGTGGCGACGGCTTCGTCGACACGACCAAGCTCGACGGCGTAGGTCTCGGCGATCTTCGCCTTGAGGACGCGTCGCGCCTCTTTCTCTTTCTTCCCCTTCTTCGCGTCGAGCCGTGACTCGAGCACTTGCGCGAACGCGCCCCACTCGCCCGACGAGCGGGTCGCCGTCTCGAAGGCGTCGAGCGCAAAGGGTGCGTCGGGGGCGAGCTCGTACGCCTTGCGGGCGTAGTCGAACGACGCGGCGCGATCGCCGAGGTGAACGCCCGTGACGTCCGCGAGCTTGCCGTAGAGCGCGAGGCGCGCTTCGTCGTCTGCAGCGTGACCGACGAGCACCTCGTAGAGCGCCGGGAGGCGCGCCCACTTTCCGTCTTTCTCGTAGAGAGGAACGAGCGCGGCGGCAGCGCGCTTGTCGTCGGGTCGCGCGCTGAGCACACGCTCGTAGGCTCGGAAGGCGCGCTCGGGTGCAGACAGTTTGTCGGCGTAGACGTCGGCGGCGCGGTAGGAGAGCTCGATCTTGGTGTTCGGATCCGTCGCCTTGTCGCCCGCGCTCGAGAGGACCTCGGCGAGCCCCTCCCAGTCGTTGCTGCCGGAGTAGAGCTCGGTGAGCCCGTCGTAGTCAGCGGCCGCAAGGTAGGTATCGCGGAGGACGCGCAGGCCTTTGGCGTGGCCGGGTGACAGCTCGAGGACACGCTTCCACGCCCGCATGGCGCTGCCGTGATCCTTCAAACGATCACTGTAGATTGCACCGAGCTTCTGAAGCACGACGAGCTTGGTCGCGGCGTCGGGCGCGAGCTCGACGCGGCGCTCGAGCACCTCGGCGACGGTGGCGAAGTCCTTGTCGCGTTCGGCCTGCTTCTCGAGCGCGTCGAGGGCGACGGTCTGCGCGGGATCCTCTTCGAGGATCTTCTTGTAGAGGCTCGACGCATCGGCGCCGCGATCGAGGCGCTCCGACGCGAGCTTGGCCATCTCCATCCAGAGGGCGCGACGCGCTTCCGGATCGTCCGTGCGCGAGGCGACGCCTTCGAGCAGCTCGTAGAGCGGCTTGTAGGCGCGACGCTTCGTGTAGAGCTCGCGCAGCTTGTCGTTGGCTTCTTGGTCTTCGGGGACGACCTCGTGCAGCTTCTCGTAGGCCTCGACCGCGTTCTGCACATTCGAGAACTGCTCGAGCCAGCGCCGCGCAACCTCGCGGTAGAGCACGGCCTTCGCCGCGGGATCGGCCTCGATCTCCGCGAGGCGTGACTGCGTCGTGAGGAGATCGCGCCAGCGACCGAGCGACGCGTAGACGCGCACGAGCTCGCGGATGGCCGTCGCATCGGTCGGCTCGAGCGCGATGATCTGCGAGAGCACGGTGACGAGAGCGGAGTCGCTCTTGACCTGCTCGCCATAGATCTGGGCGATCTCGCGGAGCACCGGGAGGCGCGCGTCCTTGTCGTCGGCGGGGATCTTCTCGAGCTCGGCGCGGAGAAGATCGGCAAGAGCGCTCCAGCCCGCCGTCTGGCGGTAGAGGCGTTTGAGCGCGTCGCGCGCCGTCGTGTTCTTCGGATCCTGGCGCAGCAAGGCGCGCCACTGCTCGATCGCCTTGGTGGAGTTCTCGCCCTGCTCGTTCAGCTTGGCGAGCTCGGCCACGAGCGCGCCCTTCGCCTCGCCATCGGGCATCGCGCGATGGGCGTCGGTGAGAATCGAGGTCAGACGGGCGGTGTCGCCGCGCTCACCGAGGTAGTCACGGAAGAAGGAGATCGTGCCGGCGTGCGCCGGCTCGAGCTTGCGAAGCCGCTCGAAGAACGGCTCGGCGGACTCGGGGCGCGCGCGCATCTTCCAGTGGACCATTGCGAGCTGCAGCAAGGTGCCTGCGTCGTGTGCCGTGTTGCGCGAGGAGGCTGCGAGCTGGCCCTCGTAGAGAGAGACGAGGTGATCCCAGTCCTCTTTTTCGCTGAAGTGCTCGACGAGCGCGGACGTGGCCTCGGAGTGGCCCGGTGACAGATCAATCACCTGCTCGTAGGCGCGCATCGCGCGCGCTTTGTCGCCGAGATCGCGTTTGCTGACGCGCGCGAGGCGGATGTATGCGGCGATCTTCTCGTCCTTCGCGCTGGTCTCGCTTGCGAGGTGCTCGATCACCTTGGCCGAGGCCTCGTTGTTCCCGAGCCCGCGGTGCACCCTCTCGAGAAGGAGGGCGGCGCGACGGTTCTTCGGATCGACCTCGAGGGCACGCGAGAGCCCTTCGACGATCTGCTTGTTCAAGGCGTCGAGCTTCTTCTTCGAGTTCTTCTCGCCGGGGGCGGAGAACGCAGGACGGCCATAGCGGTAAGCGACCTCGGCGGCGCTGACGAGGAGGGAGCTCTTGAACGAGGGCTCGCCCGCGGTCTTCGACTCCTCGATGTAGCGCTTCGTCAGCTCGAGCCACTTGCCGCGCTTGCCATGCGCCTTCTCGATGGACTCTTCGGCGCGCGTGTCGCCGGGCCGGAGCTCGAGCAAACGGGTGAAGGCAGCCACGGCGGCGTCGTCGTCGAGCAGCTCGTCATCGAGGACGCGGGCTTGCTCGGCCACGAGATCGGCCTCGGCCGGAGTGCCGGCGGCCAGCTTGACCTCGATCGCGAGCAGCCTCGCGACGGCGTCGTATTCGCGCCGTCCTTCGTGGGCGCGGCGCGCGGCTTCGAGGAGCTCGGGCAGCTCTCCTTCCGCCATATCGGCCGCGTCGGTCAGGGACCGTTCAAGCTCACTCCAGGCCTTGTCGTCGTCAGGGTTTTCCTGCAGAACGCCAAGTGCATTTCGGATCGTCTTCGCGCTCAAGGGGAGCCGATGCTACGAGCCGCTTCCCTCAATATCAAGCAGTGCACGGAGCCTGGTAGAGTACCCCTCGCATGGTGTCGCCCTCCGCCGCCCGGAAGTCGCTCGCTCTCTCGCCCCTCGACGTCTACGAGACCCTCGCGATCTCGTGGCCCACGGTGGCGCACGCCGCCCTCGGACGGCGTTGGAAGGCAGTCGCGCGTGCGCTCTGAGCGGGCACCGGCACCCGCCGGCACGGGCTTCGCGATCCTCGTCAACGGCAACGCGAAGCGCGGCGGACGTCGCATCGCCGCCGAGCTCGGACGCGCGTTGCCAGGCGCGCGCGTGCGCCTCACGAGGACGCCCGACGAGATCGCGTCGTGGCTCGCCACCCTTCGCGACACGAGCTGCATCTTTGCCGCGGGCGGCGACGGCACCTCGATCGCGCTCGTGAACGCGATCGCCAAGGTCACCGCGAAAGACGATCCACTCCCCATCCTCGGCCTTCTTCCCCTCGGCACCGGCAACGCCTGGGCGCGTTGCGTCGGCGCGCGCAAGCTCGGCGGCGCCGTCCGCATCCTCGAGAGCGGCCCCCTGCCGAACCCCATCCCCACGCGTCGCTTCGGGCTCGTCGAATGCGAAGGGAAGCTCACGAGCTTCGCGGGGTGTGGGTGGGATGCGCAGGTGCTCAACGACTACAAGAACCAGGTGCAAGCGTCGAAGGGCCCGGCAAAGACGGTCGCGAAGAGCGTCTGGGGCTACCTGTCCGCGATGCTGTTCCGCACGACGCCGAAGGTCGTTCTCCAGGGTCGGCCTCACGTCCTCGTCGAGAACCTCGGCGACGAGGTGTGGACCATGAGCCACGACCACAAGCTCGTGAAGCTCGAGGGGGTGAAGCACGGCTCCGTTCTCTACGATGGGCTCGCGAGCGTGACCGGCGCCGCAAGCGTCCCCGAGTTCGGTTTCGGCTTTCGCGCGTTCCCGCACGCCGAGCGTTTCCTCGGCTTCATGAACGTGCGCATCTACGATCGCCCGGTGTTCACCGCCATTTCGGAGATCCCGAAGCTGTGGCGCGGCCAGCACCCGATGCGCGGCATGCACGACTGGTTTGCGACCGGGGTGCGCATGACCTTCTCGCGCCCGATGCCGCTGCAGATCGGCGGCGACGCGGTCGGTATGCGCCAGACCATCGAGTACCGCGTCGGGTCGAGGCAGATCGACGTGCTCGACTGGCGGGCCCTCTGACCAGACGCGCGGCGCTCGCGCTCACCGTGCTCACCGCGGCGTGCGGCGGCGCGCCCACGTCGACCACGAAGACTGCCGCTTCGCCGCGCGCGCCACGCGGTGCTGCGGCCGCGCCGGTGGTGAAGTGGAACGACCTCACGCCCGCGACGTTCGCGCGCGCGAAGGCCGAGCGGAAGTTCGTCGTGCTCGATGGCGCCGCGGAGTGGTGCCACTGGTGCCACGTGATGGACGCGGAGACCTACCACGACGCTGCCGTCGTGAAGTTGCTCGGCGAGCGCTTCATCGCGGTGAAGGTCGACATCGACGCGCGGCCCGACGTCGAGGAGCGTTACGCCGCGTGGGGTTGGCCTGCGACCGTCGTCTTCGGGCCCGACGGCGAAGAGCTCGGCAAGTACCGCGGCTACCTCGCGCCGGACGAGATGCTCGAGATCCTCCGCACGGTCGTGAGCGGCGGCGCGAAGAGTCCCGGCGATGACGACGACGATGTCGCTACGAATGCGCCGCCCGTCGAGATCCTCTCGAAGCAGACGCTCGCGTGGATCCAGCGCTGGGCGCCGCTCGAGCTCGAGGATCACTGGGATCCCAAGGAAGGTGGTTGGGGCATACAGCCCAAGGTGCCGCTCGGGTGGGACGTGATGTGGGCCCTCGGGCGCGCGAAGGCGGGCGACGCAACGCTGCGCGAGCACGCGTTGCTCATGCTCGATCGCGAGCGTCGCATCGTCGACCCGGTGTGGGGCGGCATCTACCAGTACTCGGTCGCGCCGGACTGGGACCACCCGCATTTCGAGAAGCTCATGATCTACAACGCGGGCGCGCTCGCGAGCTTCGCGACGGGCTTCGCGCTGACCCACGACACGCGTCATCTCGGGACCGCCAACTTGATTCGGCGATGGTTCGAGTCTTTTCTGCTATCGCCCGAGGGGGCCTTCTACGCATCCCAAGACGCCGACCTCAACGCGCACGAGCCGGGCAAGCCCTTCGTCGAGGGCGAGAAGTATTTCGCGATGGACGACGCGCACCGCCGTGCGCTCGGCGTCCCGCGCGTCGACACCCACGAGTACGCGCGCGAGAACGGCCTCGCGATCGGTGCCTACGCCACGTACGTCGACATCACGAAGGACAAGGCCGCAGAGGCGATCGCCGTCCGCGCCGCAGCGCGTATCCTCGCCACGCACACGACCAAGAGCGGCGGCGTCGCACATGACGCCAATCCCGAGGCTCGCTTGCTCTACCTCGGCGACAACGCCGCCTTCGGGTGGGGGCTCATGAAGCTCTTCGCGACGACGGAAGACACGAAGCTCCTCGCGTCCGCCCAGCGCATCGCGACCGCGATGCTGGACGAGCTCGAGGACAAGAATGGCGGCGGCTTCTTCGCGCACACCCAGGACGATGCCGCGGTCGGTGTCTTTCAGAGACGCCGCAAGCCGTTCGACGACAACGTGCTCGCGATTCGTTTTCTCGCCCAGCTCGCGCACGTGTCGAAAGAGGTCGACCCGCGCTACGCCGTGGCGATCCGGCGCGCCCTCGCGAGCATCGCGACGCCCGAGCGCATCCGCGCGCGCGGAAAATTCATCGGCGACTTTCTCTCCGCGCTCGAGGAGACGAAGGATTTTTGGTGACGCGACCCCGCCACCGCGTGGGCGGCAAGCGCACCGGGCAACCCGGCTATGCGCTGGTGACCGAGGCGACGCCGCCACCGCCAGGTGACGTCGACGACGAGGGGCGTAAGGCAGCGATCGCGAGATCACTCGAGCGCGCCGGCGGGCGCCGCATCGGCGACGTCGTTCGCGTCCTCCCCTACGACACGAGGCGACTCGCGCTGTGGGCCACCCGAGATCGCAGCGCCTTCATCACCTTCGACGGCGCCTTCGTCGAGGCGCTCACGCTCCTCGACGATGGCCGAGCCATCCTCACGACCGATACTTTCAAAACCGAAGAGGCAGCCGAGACCGTCGTCCGACGGCACACGAACGCCGTCACGTCGGCGTGCAAGCGTTCAGCCGCCAAGCCCGTGATGCACGACGACGAAGAGACGTGGCTCGCAACGCACGAGAGGCTCACGCCCGAGCGCGCGCGCCGCGACCGTATCGTCGATGCCGTCGTCCGGGCGATCACGCTCGCATTCGTGGTCGGAGGCGTCGCGCTCGCGCTCTACCTCCGGCCATCGGCCACATCGTCGAGACATGCGATTGCTTGGATAGTGGAGTTTGCGCTGCTCGGCGGCGTCGCCGGCGCGGTGCTGTCCGCCTTCGTGGGGTTGCCTGTGCGGAGGGTGAAATTTCCTTTGCGCTTGCCGAGGGTACGCGTCCCCGACGAAGGGGCCTACCGCACGCCCGGCAAGCGCCCGCACGTGCGGATCGCAGCGTCCGGGATCGATCAGCCGGGGACGGAAGACGCAGGCGACAACGTCGACGGCGAATACGAGGATCCTGTCGCCACGGCAAAGCAGCGCCTCGATCCCAGGTGAGCTTCCCGCTTCCCGTCCTTCCCGTTTCGAATCCGCGAGCTCAGTCCGGACGAAGCTCCATCTGACGCGCGATCGCGTCGGCGACATCGTCGCCCTCGAGGCGGCGCACGATCGCGACGCCGAGATCGAGCCCACTCGTGACACCCCCTGCGGTCATCACGTTGCCGTCGACGACGACGCGCTCGCGCACGGCTGTCGCACCCCACCGCGCGAGCAGATCGAGCGCGACGTGATGCGTGGTGGCGCGACGCGCGCGCAGACGCCCAGCGGCGCCGAGAAGCAGCGCCCCGGTGCACACCGACGCGACGAGACGGTTCACGGGGAAGCTCGCGATCCACGCGGCCACCTCGGGATCCTCGGCAAGCGCACGCGTAAGCGGCCCCCCGACGACGACGAGGACGTCGGCGTCGTCGAGCGCCGGGCGCACGAGCTCGACGCGGAGCGCGGCGCCCGCCGATGCCCACGGCGTGGTTGCGTCGAGTGACACGACGCTGCAGGTCGCTGTCGGGTCGAACGTCATCGAAGCGAGGCGCGAGATCGGATCAAGCACGCCAACGAGGTCGAGCAAGGTCATGCCCGCGAAGGTGACGAAGACGAAGCGCGTGCCGGTGACGCGATCGGGAGCCTGCGCCATGTCGTCGATCGATAGCGCGCGCCGAACGGCATCGCGTGGAACGGCCGCGTGCACGTGAGGCATCGGCCCGCGCGGCGTCGCTACGACCTCGACACGAAGATCGAGGATGCGGCGCGGATCGATCTGGTGAACGACGAGCGCCTCGCCCGCCGGGAAATAGAGGCGCGCGCTCTCGGTGACCTTGCTTTGGTAGGACGTATGGACGAAGCCCTCGCGAGCGAGCGACGCCGGCGCAAGAGCGCTGCCATCACCCGCCAAAAAGGCCGCCGAATCGCGCGCTGTTGCAACGTGGTAGAGCCACTGCACAGCCCGCGACTTTACCTCACTTGCGCTCGACGTAGTCGACGCCGCCCAGGTAGCCCGTGTCGGTGAAGGGAACGGGGCCGAGCGTCGTGAGCCCGCCATCGTCGACGCGTACCGAAACGATCGACGAGGCGCTGCCGCCGTCCGCGAAATACTCCGTCTTCGTTCCGAGCAGGTTGCCCTTCCCGTCGTAGACGAAGGTATCGGGCGCGTTCGGAACCTGCGCGCCGAGCGCGGCGGTCGTGACGTCCCAGGTGCGCGCTTCGAAGCCGAAGTCGAAGCCGAGGACGAC
>CAXSGV010000125.1:6534-14561 GCA_964236615.1 uncultured Polyangiaceae bacterium | reverse complement strand
GGTTGGGTCCCGTTCCACTACGGCCGCTGGATGTTCACGCAAGGCCATGGCTGGGCGTGGATCCCGGGCCGTCGCTACGCGGGCGCGTGGGTCGTGTGGCGCACGGGACCCGATGGTTACGTGGGTTGGGGCCCTGCACCAGCGGGCTGGTACTGGCGCATCGGCGAAGCCGTGCGTCTCCTCGAGCCTACGATGGCGGGATTCGTCTACGCGAAGACGACCGATCTGTTCACGCAGGACCTTCGCGCGCGTCTCCTCACGGTGCCGCGTCTCTTGGATGTAGCGGCGCGTACGCGTCCGTACGCTCCGCAAGACGCGGAGCTCGCGTCGCACCTCCTCGCTCCGACGGCCGCCGCGCCGTCGCCGCGCGACCTCGGGATCGCGAGCTCGGCCATCACCCCTACGCCGCGCGCCGATGTCGGACTCCAGCGCGCGTGGCTTCTTGCCAAGCCGAGCAGCGCGGGCGCAGGTGGAAGCCGTCCCGAGCTCGTTCATCCTCGCCTTCGCGATTGGGTTGCTGGCAGCCCTCGCTACGTGCGCGCCGAGTAGCGATGCTCTTGCGCGACGCGCGCGATAGCGACTCGGACGGCGTGATCGACCTGATTCGCGAGGTCTACGACGAGTACGCATGCGTCCTCGATGTCGACGGCGAAATGCCTTACGTGCGCGCGATAGCCACCTACTTCACACGCGGCGGCGGCGGCATCTGGGTCGCCGAAAGCGCCGAGCGCGCGGGCCGAATCCTCGCGTCGGGCGGGTTCCTCCCCGTCGACGGCGGCATCGAGCTTCACAAGCTCTACCTCCGTCGAGAACATCGCGGCAGCGGTCTCGCCTCCACGGTGTGCGATCGCATCGAGGGCGAGGGTCGTGCGCGCGGCGCTCGGTTCGTCGAGCTCTGGAGCGACACGCGCTTCGAGCGCGCGCACCGCTTTTACGCGCGCCGCGGCTACGTGCGCGGAGCGACGACGCGCGACCTTCACGACAAGAGCAATTCCACCGAATTCTTTTCGGCTCGAGCTCGGAGCGAAGGCCGTAGACTCGGCCTCACCCTAGGGAGGCTGAAATGAAGAAGCTGGAACGCGCCGATCGCATGCGTCTCATGAAGTTCGTTTGCTCCTTCGTCTGGGCCGATCTCGAGGTCAAAGATTCGGAGCGCGCGTTCGTGAAAAAAATGGTCGCGAAGCTCGAGCTCGATCCGGCCGAGGCGAAGGAGGTCGCGGGGTGGCTCGAAGTTCCGCCCTCTCCCGACGACGTCGATCCGACCAAGATCCCGAGCGCGCACCGCACGCTCTTCATCGACACGATGCGCGAGGTGATCGCTGTCGACGGCGAGATCGATCCCGAAGAGAAAGAGAACCTCGAGCTCTTCGAGCAGCTCGCTCGCTGAAGCGCGCTGCGCGTGGTCAGACGCGCTCTTCGGGGCTCGCGTCGACCATCGCCGCCGCGGCCGCGCGCTCTTCGGCTGTGGGCCACGGCGGAAGCGGCGGCAGCCCGAGCACCCTCCGCACCGGAGCGAACGAACGGCGGTGAAAGGGGCACGCGCCGAGTCGCTCGAGCGCCTCGACGTGCTCCTTCACCGGGTAGCCTTTGTGCCGCGCGAAGCCGTAGCCGGGATGCTCGAGGTCGAGCTGTGCCATGCGCGCGTCGCGTGCCGTCTTCGCGAGAATCGACGCCGCGGCGATGGAGATGCTTTTTGCGTCGCCCTTCACGATGGACTGCTGGGGGATGGCGAGCGCCTTGATGCGACGCGCGTCGATCAAGAGATGCTGCGGCGCGGTCGCGAGGCCTTCGACTGCGCGCTGCATGGCGAGGATCCCCGCCCAGTAGATGTTGATGCGATCGATCTCGTCGGGCTCGACGAAGCCGACACACCACGCGACAGCCGTCGCCTTGATGACGAGCGCGAGACGGTCGCGCTCTTTCACGTCGAGCTTCTTCGAGTCGTCGACGCCTGGCACGCGGGTGCCGGGCGCGAAGATCACCGCGGCGGCGGACACCGGACCCGCAAGCGGGCTCATGCCGGCTTCGTCGACGCCCGCCACGTTCACGACGCCCGTCGTCCAGAGCGCCTGCTCGTAGCGGAGGATCTTGCGAAGGCGTTGGCCCTCGGAGCGAGAGTCTTTTCGACGACGGCGAACGGCGTCGAGAATCGCACGCGCACCTGCGCGCGGATCGTCCTTCAGCGCGCGCTCAACTTCCGCCGGGAGTGCTCGTTCGCGATCGACGTAACGCTTCTTCAGGTCGCTGAGCGAGATCCGATCGGCCACGACGGAAGGCTAGCCGATACCCGGCGAGCGCGAAGCAGGCGCCGAACGCCGCGAGCGCGACACTCCAGAGGTCGAGGAGCGGCGGCTCGGCGCGGTTCATCTGAACGATGAAGTGGGTCGCGAAACCGAAGATGGCCGAGCCCGTCAACGCAACGACGAAGGTGGCGGTCGGGCCGCTGCCGCGTTTGCCGGCGATACGACGTGTCACGGCACCGACGAGAACCCCGATCACGATCCAAGCAGTGAACGTCAACATGCTCTCGTGTCTCCCACCCTTGAGGGTACAGCAACGCCCATAAAAAGCGCGGGCCAGCGCGACTTGCTGCGCCTAAATCACGGTTCGTGATCTTCGATCACGAACCTAGATTTAGTACGTGTCTGGTGGGCCTGCCGGCCCCTCTAAACCTGCGGTTTCGAGCCTCCCCGTCTCGCCTTCGGCGAATCGTGCTTCGCACGAGTGGATGTAGAATCGTGCTCGCTCATTTAGAATCCGGCTCGAGCTCGGAGTGATTGACCGGGTGTGAGGGAAACGAGTGAGCCACCGCGTGAGCCACGCCAAGCACCCCATGAAGCGACGCGCGGCCGCCGTTGCTTGCACGATCGCGTTACCGCTCGCTGCCGGTTTTTGGATCGGTTGCTCGACCGACTCGCCGTCGGCGCCCCCCGCCCCGCCCGATCCCGGCGGGACGTTTGGCCTCGAGATCCTCGTCACTGTGGAAGGCGGCGGACGCGTGGCGAGCGCCCCCTTCGCGATCGACTGTCCGCACACGTGCTTTCAGAAATTCCTCTTCGACCCTGGCACTGGTGCCGGCGCTCCGTTGGTCGTCTTGACCGCCGAGCCCACGCAGAATTGGAAGTTCGCCGGCTGGCGATTCAAGAGGACGACCTCGGGCACGCGCGGGCGCGGCCCCGACATGTGCCAGCCGCTCATGCGCCCCACGAACGACGCGCCAGGCGGAGTCGATCTCGGCTCACCGACGCTCTCGGTTGCACCAGGCGAGACCCAGGGCACGCCGCCCAAAGGCACCGAAGGCGAGTGTGGCGCCACCGGCAATGTCCCGCTTGCGTACGATCTCACCGCCACCTTCACGCCGCTTCCACCGATCCCGGACGCGGGGCCCGACGTAGTCGACACACGCGACGCAGGGCCCGTCGACCCACCGCTCTTCGAGGCGCCGATCGCGGGTGCCAAAGGTGGACGCATCTTCGTGCGTTCGAGCCGCGTGTACTGGCAATGGGATATCGCGGGGCAATCCGGTCTCGCGATGGGGTTCACGAGTGGTGGCGCGCGTACCGACCTCGTTCCGCTCGGAACGCCGATCACGTCGTTCAACGTGCAGACATCGGTGGTCTACCAAAACGCTCTGCAGACGTTCGTCTCGATCCCTCTCGGCGGCGGCTCCCCGCTCGCGCTTTCGGGCGCGCCGGCGTGCAACGCGATCACGGCGGACTCCTCCTACGCGTACTGCCGGAGTGGCACGGCGATCTACCGCTGGTACCTCTTCGGCGCGGCGAACGACGGCGGCATGCCGTTGCCGCTCGCGACCGGCCTTCCCACGGGCAATGACCTCGCGGTCGATTTCACGAACCTTTATTTCTCGGATCCCAGCGCGGGCTCCGTCGGCGCCATAGCCGTTGCGGGCGCCGATGGCGGCACGCCGGCGATCCTGTCGATCGCTACGGGGCAGCTCTCGCCGAGCGAAGTGCAGCTGCCTTCCTCTTCGTCCTTCGTCTACTGGACGAGCGACGACAACGGCAACGGCAGCGTCTCGTCAGCCTCGCGCTTCGGCGGCGGTATCGTCACGTCGATCGCGTCGAAGCCAGCGGTGAAGAGCTTCGTCGTCGACACGAGCGGCGGCAACGTCTGGTTCACGTCGGTGCCCTCCAACGGCATCGGCGCATCCTCGATCTGGCGTGTGTCGACGTCCGGCGGGCTCGCGACGTTGTACCGCGCGAACCTCACCGAGATCGGCGGCATCGCGGTCGACAATTCGTTCGTCTATTGGACGCAGGGCAACGGCCGCGTCTACCGCGCTTTCAAGCAGTAGCGTCCGCGCGTTCAAGCAGTAGGCAGCTACTTCGTCGTCGGGGTCGCGGTCGGCTTGTCGCGGCAGACGATGTGCGTCTTGCTCGTGGTGGTGGTGAGGATGCCGCTGTCACCGATGGATCCGCCGCCGGTATAGAAGAGCTCGCAGTCCTTGTCGGTCGCGCAACCGACGTACGTGCAGCGACGCTCGATGCAGGAGAAGAACGAGTAGTTTTTCGGGCTGCCGCACTCGAGATCGGTTTGGCAAGGCACGGTGCACTTGCCGTCGGTGCCGCAGGTGGCCTCGACGTTGCGCAGCGCCGCGACGCATTCGCGATCGGTCTGGCACCCGGAGTCCTTGCACCGCCCTTGGTCGCAACGATCGAAGCCCGGGCAATCGGCGTCGTTCGTGCACGGCGGCCTGCACGTTCCGTTGCTGCAGGTCTGATCCCCGCCGCAGCTGGAGTCGTCGATGCACGCGACGCATTTCCCGCCCGAGCACTTCCCGCTGCCGCACTCGCTGTCGAGCGTGCAATGGGACTTGCACAAGCCATTGATGCAGTCGTTTTTCAGCGCGTCACATTTGCAGAGGCGGTCGTAGCTCGCACACGCCGATGGGTTGCCGCCGTCGCCGCACTGCGCTTGGAGCGTGGGACAGGACGACGGAGGCGCGGGGCAGCAGTCGGCGGGCTGCGTGCACTGGAGGATCGCACACTCCTTCGCGGTCACGGCAATGTGGAAGTCGCCTGTCACGCAAACGCTGCTTTGCCCACTTCCGGTCGGAACGCAGGAGAGTCCGTCGGCGCAGTCGTTGGTGGTCTGGCAGGCCTCTCCTTTTCGAGAGACGCGTCGATCTTCTTCGCTACTGCAGCCGCCCGCGATGAGCGCTGCGCCGAGTACGGCGACCGTGACTCCCCAAGCGATCGTCGTCGTGGCCTTTTTCATCGCGTCGCGTGCCCCCTCGTCGAGCCGCAGCCTAGCAGCGACGGTTGGGCCACCCCAAGGACGACATGGGCTAAGAAGGGCGTCGAATGGACGACGCAGCACGCGAGCCGCCGGCCATCGTCTGGCCCGTTCGGCCGACCCAATACCGGATGGACAGCTTCACCTCGGGACGCCTCTTTCTGGATCACGATCCCATGTTCGGGATCGGCGCGCGCGTCGGCGCCGACCCGCGGCACAGCGTGGCCTGGACGCTCGACGCCATGGCCGAGCGAAGCTTTGGCGACCGCTTCGTCTCTGCGCTCTCGCTCGGCGGCAACGTCTCCGGCGTGCGACGTTTCGGAACGAACCTGATTCGAAGCGGCGTCGGCGTGCGCGGCGGTGTGGCGAAGGTCGCGAGCGACACGGCGTCCGCGGCAATCGCTCACCTGTTCATCGCGCCGACGCTCACCTCGAACGTGACGTGGACGATCGCGAGCTTCGTGTTCGAGATGGGGAGCGAGATCGGGTGGGCCTTCACATCGAAGGCCGCACGCGACCCCGGATTCTCCGGGCTCTACTTGGGCTTCACGCTCGGCGCCGGCATCGACTTCAAGTGAACGCGATTCACTTGATGTAGACGCCGCACCGGTTGTTGATGCAGCTGAGACCGGAGTTCGCGCAGCAGTCGCCGGTCACCGTGCACGTCTGACCGGTGAGCGAGCACGTGCCACCATCGCTGCCCGTGGCGGGCGGACCCGAGTCACCCGCCGTCACGCCACCGTCGGGGGTGACGACGCCGCCGCACACGCCGACGCTCGAGCCCGGAGGCTGCACGCACGGGGTACCGCTGCAGCAATCGGCGGTGCTCGTGCAGGCGTTGCCCTTCGGCACGCAACCGGCGCCACAGACGAACGGCGGCGAAGGCGGCGAGCCAGTGAAGGCTGGGTTGGGGACGCAGTTCAGGCCGCAGCAGTCGGCGCTCGACGCGCACGCCTGGCCAACGGGAGCTGCGCCGCCGTCGACGCAAGCCTGACCCGCGATCGTGCATCGCGGGATGCCGAGGGTGTCCCGCGTGCACACGAACTCGTTCTGGTTCACGTTGCCCGAGCAGCAGTTGTTCTCGGCGTTGCACGACTCGATGTCCGGGTAGCGATCCTTGTTCACCTTGCAGATCGCGCCAGCAGGACGACACGCGTTGCCGTTGTCGCAGCGACCGATAGGCGCCCCGGGGAACGGGAAGCTGCAGTTGCCGCCGCACGTCGGGGCGATCGGGGACGTCGCCTACCGGACGATGTGCGTGCGCGTCGCCGAGGATGTCCTGCGCGTGCTGCGCGGCGACGCGCCGGAGCATCCGCAGGCGGTCGCCAACCGCGCGCGGCTCTGAACCGGCTCCCGCCGGACGAGTGCGACGTAGGGTTCGCGGCCCGCAACGGAAAGCTGCACGTGCCGACGCCCGTCGAGCCCTGCACGCCGCCGAAGCCACAGCAGTCCTTGTCGGCGCGGCAGGTCTCACCGGTCGGACGGCAACCGCTCGGCGGCTGGCAGATGAAGACGCCGGTCGTGTAGGGTCCACACGAACGGCTGCAGCACTCGCCGCCGCACGGAGGGATTCCGCCATCGAGCAACGCGCCGCCGTCGTTGGCGCCCGCGCCACAGAGCTGACCTGCGATCGTGCAGCCCGGCACACCAGGGACCGAGAGCGCACCGCAGGTTCCGAGCGTCGCGCCGACCGCCTTCTTGCACGTGTTCGTGCAGCACTCGAAGTCCGACGCGCAGACGTCGTTCGTCTGCGTGCAGTACGACGGCTGGTTGTTGCACACGCCGTTGTTGCAGAACTTCGAGCAGCAGTCGCCGTTGCCGCCGCACGTGTTGCCGCTCGTCTTGCAGCTGCCGTTGAGCGGCGTGCATTTGCCGCCCGTGCATTTGTTGCCGCAGCACTCGCTGTCGGTCGTGCAGGTCTGGTTGTCGCTCGTGCACAGCTTCGAGCCGCAGGATCCGCCGGCGCAGACGAAGGTGCAGCAGTCGGTCGGGACCGAGCAAGCGGCGCCGCCGACCTTGCAGCCACCACCGCCACTGATGGGCGACGCGCAGACCTTCAGCTTCGGATCGCAATTGGCGGAGCAGCACTCGCCGCTCGCCCCGCAGGACGTGCCGGTCGGCGTGCATTCGTTTCCACTGCCGTCACCGCCTGCGCCGTCGGAGAACTCTCCGCCATCGTTCACGTCGCCGTCGCCCGTGGTCGCCGCCTCGGAGCTTCCGTCGAGGTCGACGATTTGCGCTTCGTCACTGCCACAGCTTGCCGCAGTGGTCCCGAGACCAACGAGCGCTGCGACGACGAGCGATGCACCGAACAAGTGAGTGACGCGCATGGAGAGCCTCCGAGTCGTTCACCGTACGACCGGAAAATCGCGCGCGGCATGCTCGACGTTCTTGCCATGGGCAGTGACAAGCGGTTGGACCACCGCACTTTCGAGGCGTTTTGCCGATGTCAGGGGCACGAATCGCCGGGGGCCATGCAGCGACCGCTGGCCGCAGCACAGCAATACTGCCCGGCCACGCAGGTCTCGCACTTCTTCGCTTTGCACTGCTGGTCGCAGTTGTTGCCGACGCATGGGACGGCCTCGCAGCAGCCATCGGCACCCGCAGGGCGCGTCGTGGGGCACGAGGGCTCGGCGTCGCGCGCAGCGTCGTTTGCTTGCGCGTCGCCTGCGTCGCTCGGATCGCCTCCATCCGTTCCAGCTTCGCCGAAGTGAAGCGAAGGCACGTCCTCACACGCGCAGAAGAGCAGCGCCGCCGCCGCGATCGTCGAA
>CAXSGV010000125.1:0-6524 GCA_964236615.1 uncultured Polyangiaceae bacterium | reverse complement strand
TCAGAACGTCCCCGCGAGATCGACACCGCCGGAAGACGGCGTCGCGAAGGCACCGATCACCGGCCGATGCCGCGTGCTCGCCGCCCTCGCGTCGGGCGCCGATGCGAGCAGCCACACGCCGACGCCCGCCGCGACGAGACCGCCGGCTGCGAGAACGGCGGCAACGGGACCTTCGGTCACGGCGCGACTTCGCACGCGGGTGAGCTCGGCTTCACGTGACCTCGGGCACACGCCTCCGTTGTTGCACGCGTCGTCGAGCGTGGCGATGTCGTTGTGACGGAGGAGCAGCACCACGCCCGACGTGACGAGCAGCGCGCCGCCGGTCCCGAGCGCGACGAAGCCCCACGTCCGACGTCCGCTGCCTGTGCTCGACGGCGTGCGATGATCGCCCGAGTCGGGCAGGACTGGCCTTTCGACAGGCGCCACCACGGGCGTGCCTGCCGCCATGACGGCGCGATCGAGTGGCACGAGACGCGCGCCCCTTCGGCGAGCGTGATCGACGTGTGAAACGGCGGCACGTTGGCCGCGCTGCCGGACACGTCGTGCACGCCCGGATCGAGGAGCATCGGTACCCCGAGAGCGCTCGGTGGAACCTTCTCGTGGTCGACTTCGATCTCGGCGTCGGGGGGCGCCTTCTCCGACAGCGTGATGGTCAGCGCTGGCATGCGCTTCTTGATTTCGGCAATGCGGTCCTTCGCCGCTCGAACCACGTCGCCGCTCTTGGGGTCGGTCTCGCCCAGCTGAATCGCCGCCTCGTAGCTCGCGCTCGACTGACCGAGCTTGCCGATGGCTTCGAGGCAGGACGCGATCCGGTAGCGGACGTGGGTCGTGTCGCGGACGGCCTGGACTTGGCGGAATTTTTCGAGCGCGGCTTCGAAGCGTTTCGCTTGCTCGTCGCCGACGGCCTCTTGGAAGAGATTACGTGCAGCTGCGAGCTCCGATTTGGTCTGCGCTTGCGCCGGCGAAGCGGCGGCCGTCAGCGCGAGGGCGGCCGCGAAGGACCACACGAGCCCGCGCCGCGTCATGCTGCGCAAGCTACACCAAAGCTGTACGCGTTCGAAAAGGAGCTTAGTGTCGAAGCCATGGTGGAACATCGAAAGTCGGCTGAGACGGAGGCGAACCCCGTACGCCCGCGCCCGCTTCTGGCCCTTCCGCGCGTGACCGCAGTCTCCGGCCCCGCGACGGGCCGCATCTTCGCCATGGCGAGCGCACGCGCGACGGTCGGCCGGCACGCGACCAACGATCTCGTGCTCGACGATCCGCGCGTGAGCGGCGTGCACCTCGAGCTCCAGCGCGTCGAGCAGCGCGTGCTCGTGCGCGACACCGGCTCGACGAACGGCACCTGGCTCGGACGCCATCGCGTCACCGAGATCGAGCTCGATCCCGGCGCCGAGCTGATGGTCGGAAGCTCCGTGCTTCGCTTCGACGTCGACGACGCTGGGATCCCGTCTCCACTCAGCCCGAACAGCTCCTTTGGCGACCTCGTCGGTGAGTCTGTCGTGATGCGCGAGCTGTTCGCTCTGCTCGAGCGCATCGCGCCGAAGGAGCTCGGCCTCCTCGTTCAAGGTGAGACCGGCACCGGCAAGGAAGAGGTCGCGCGTGCCGTCCACGCACGAAGCCCGCGCGCGAGTCGGCCGTTCATCGTGATCGACGCGTCAGCGTTGCCGGAGACGCTGGCCGAGTCGCTCCTGTTCGGACATGAAAAGGGCGCATTTACCGGAAGCGACGAACGACGAATTGGGTTCTTCGAGGCTGCGCAGGGCGGAACGATTTTCCTCGACGAGATTGGCGAGCTCTCCGCCGCGCTCCAGGCCAAGTTTCTCCGCGTGCTCGAGCGGCACGAGGTCACGCGCCTCGGCGGCCATCTACCGATCAAGGTCGACGTTCGTGTGATCGCCGCGACCCACCGCGACCTCCGCCTCGAGATCGAGGCCGGCCGCTTCCGCGAAGATCTCTATTTCCGTCTCGCACCGGTGCGCGTTCTTCTGCCGCCGCTACGTGAGCGCCAGACCGACATTCCGCTGCTCGCACAGAAGCTGCTGCAGTCGATCGCCAACCAACGTGCAACCATCGACGCGCCGGCGCTCGCCTACCTTCAGGCGCAGCGCTGGCCCGGCAACGTGCGCGAGCTGCGAAACGTTCTCGCTCGCGCGGCGGCTCTCGCTAGCGGTGACATGATCAAGCGCGAGGACGTCGCGGGCGAGGGCTTCGGGTTTCGCGGAACGCCCGAAGAACGGACCGCGCTCGATCTCTCGGGCACCTTCGTTGCGGCGAAAGACCAAGCCATCGAGCGATTTGAATCGGCGTATTTGGCGGCATTGATGAAGCGGTGCGCAGGCAACGTCTCGCACGCGGCGCGTGAGTCGAACCTCGCTCGGCACCACCTGCGCGATTTGCTGCGAAAACGCAGCCTTTACGGCCTCTCCTGGGATGCGAAGGACGACGCCGACAAGCCGTAGCCGGCGTGACCTGGTATCTTTGGGGTCGGGCCTGATGGAGCACGCCGAACCCTCTGCCAAGAAGCTGTACCCAGGTCTTCGGCTGGGCGGAAAGTACCTGCTCGTACGCCGCATCGCCACCGGCGGCATGGGCGAGATCTGGGTAGCGAAGAACCGCATGACCAGCGCGGAGGTCGCGCTGAAGGTGCTCCTTCCCGACGACGCAGCGCTGGCGGAAAAGCGCGACGAGTCCGACATTCAGAGATCGCAGCGCAGTGAGGCCGAGCCGCGCTTCCGGCACGAAGCCAAGCTCGGCGCGATGCTGTCGCACCGCAACATCGTCAAGATTTACGATTTTCTCGAAGAGGACGACGGCTCACTCGCGCTCGTCATGGAGCTCCTGCGCGGCGAGACGCTGCTCGCGTACATGAAAGCGAAGCAGACCCTCGACGCCGTCGAGGCGCTCGCGATCGTGCTCCCGCTCTTGTCGGCGCTCGAGCACGCGCACGAGTGCGGCGTCGTGCACCGCGATCTCAAGCCCGCCAACATCCTGCTCGGCGTCGATCCCGACGGGCAGGTGACGCCGAAGCTGCTCGACTTCGGAATCGCCAAGATTCCGCTCGCCGGTGTGCGCACGCTCGACGGACGCGTGCTTGGTACGCCTCAGTACATGTCGCCGGAGCAGATTCGATCGGACGTGAAGATCGATGGCCGCAGCGATATCTTCACCATCGGCGTACTCCTGTTCCAGATGCTCACGGGCGTCTCGCCCTTCAACGCGGGCAGCGCATCGGCGTCGCTTGCGGCGGTCCTCGAAATGCCGGTCGACCCCGATCCGAAGATCGACCCGCGGCTCTGGCTCGTCTTGCAACGCGCGCTCGCCAAGCGCCCCTACGAGCGTTTCGCAACCGCAGGCGAGCTCGCAACGGCACTTCGTCAAGCCGTCACGTGCACCGATGCCGAGCTCGCGGCCACGATGAAGCGAACCAAGCCCGCGCCGCGTGCCGCCAGCGTCGAAGACGACGTCGAGCCACTCGAGGTCACGGCCGTCGAGACAGCTGCCCCAGAGGCGAAGCCACGACGCGCGATGCTCGCGCTCGGCCTCGCGCTCATGGGGGCGGCCGCGCTGGGGCTCGCATCGCTTGCGTTCGCACGCAGCGGCAAGCCGAGCGACACTCCCGCATCGAGCGCAGTCGCAGCCGCGCCGCCGACGACGACCGCGCCGCCTGTCGAAACGACCCCGGTCACGAGCGCCGTCATCGAGCTGCCCGCCTCGCTTCCCGCCACCCGAACAACCAAGCCCACGCGCGCGCCGCACGCCTCACCCACTGCGAAGACGCCCGGCAAAAAGCCTGTCGCGACGCACGTCGACTTCTGAATCAAACTTGCCGACGGCGCGGGGTTGTCGTACCCGGCTGTTCGTGAGCCGCGCCCTTCGTTCGCACCTGCCCATCGCGCTCGCGATTTGTGTGTCGGCCGCGTCCGCCGCGGCAGCGACGGGGTGCAAGGGCGCGCAGCCTGAGGCGCCGAAGATCGCCGCCAACGACGAGGCGGGCACACCGATGCTCATCACCGCCGCGACCGACGGCGGAACGATGGCCGACGCCGGCGATGGCAACCTTCGCGTGGCCGCGCTCATGTCGCCCGCGCCCGTGTTCAGCGCGACCGAGTTCCCGCCGAAAGATCCGACGCGTGCGGCCGACGAACGTGTCGGCGTCATCCGCCTCGGCTACCTCCGCAAGGGCCAGACGGTCGCGGTGAAGCCGCAGATGATCAAGAAGAGCAACTGCGGCGAGGGTTGGTTCGAGCTCGTCGAGGGCGGCTTCATCTGCGGAAAATTCGCGACGCTCGACATGTCGAACAAGGAGCTGAGGAACGCGCCGCACGCGCCGCTCGCCGACAGCCCCCTGCCCTACGCCTACGGCTTGAACCTCACGAACGGCACGCCGCTCTACCGCCGCATGCCGCTCTTGAAGGAGCGCGCCGAGCACGAGAAAGCGCTGCAGGTCGGCAAGGGGGAACGTCCCGCCGCGGTGGCGGACGAGAACGGCGAGATCCCCTGGTACATGAAGGACCACAAAGGCCAGCGCCCGCAGATCTCGTTCGACGAGCTCAAAGGCGAGGGCCTCGTCGTGATGCGCATGGTGCGCGGCTTCTACCTCGCGCTCGACACCGAGGTGAGCGGTACCAAAGCCAAGTTCTGGCGCACCACGAACGGGCTGCTCACACCGGCCGATCACATCCTCGTGCACAAGACGAAGACGGAGTTCGAGGGTGTGCGCATCGGCACCGAGGGGGAGAAGCGCACGCTGCCGCTCGCGTTCGTCCTCGGCACCCACGCGTTCAAGTTCACGCTCAACGAGGATCCGAACGCCGAGAAGAAGTTCAAGCGCGGCGCCGACAAGACGGAGCGCTTCACCGTCGTCGAGCTCACGGGCAAGAAGGTCGTCTGGGAGGACAAGCCCTACTACGAGACCAAAGAGGGCTGGTACATGCGCGGGCTCGACGGCACGCGCACGAACCCCGGTCCGCCGCCGTCCGATCTGTTGCCCGGCGAAAAATGGATCGACGTCAACGTGTCGTCGCAGACGCTGGTCGCCTTCGAGGGTGACAAGCCCGTGTACGCGACGCTCATCTCGTCGGGTCGCCACAACGACGAGGACAAGTCGAAGGACCACCGCACGAAGCTCGGCTCGTTCCGCATCCGCGAGAAGCACGTCGCGGCCACGATGGACGACGACGGCGCGGCCGACGGCACCTACCTCATTCAGGACGTGCCCTGGATCATGTACTTCGAAGGCAGCTTCGCGCTTCACGGCGCGTTCTGGCACGCGAGCTTCGGTCACGAGCGCAGCCACGGCTGCGTGAACCTCCAGCCCTTCGATGCGAAGAACATTTTCGCGTGGGCCGGACCGCACCTTCCCGATGGGTGGCATGGCGTCCGCGCGACCGAGAAGAACCCCGGGACGCGCGTCATCGTTCACGAGTGACGGTGACCCTCGCTGGGCGCGTCGTACATCGTGGCGTGCAGGTCGAGCAACGCCGCAACGGCAGCGGCGAACCCGCCGCGCGTCGAAAGCGCTGACGAGAATTGCCTAAGCTGGCTCGCCGACATCAAGGTCTCGACGCCAATCTCTTTCAGCACGGCCGTCGCGAGCTCGTGCCCCGCGTGCTCCCCCATCACCTTCGCGAGCTTGGTGAGCGCAATCGCATGCCAGTCGGTTGCACCCGTCATTGCGTTCGGAACTGCGACTCGAGCGCCGCAATGCGAGCGGTGGCAGCGGCGTTGGCTTCGCGCAGCGTGACGAGCGCGCTCTCGCTGGCCTTCACCTGCAGCGCGACCTCGTCGAGCAGCGCTTGCACGCGACGCTGCGCTTCGCGTTGTTCTTCGATGTTCGTGTTGGTGCCGAACCAACGACGCATCGTCCCTTCGGCGTCGCGCTGAACGACCGCGCGTGCGAGGTGCCAAGCGTAGCTGCCGTCCGCGAGCTTCAAACGGAACTCGACTTCGTAAGGGTTGCCGGTGGAGAGCGAGTGCGTCCAGCGCTCGACCGCGAGCGCGAGATCGTCGGGGTGCACCACGTTCTTCCAGCCGTCGCGGAGGATCTCGGCCGTCGTGAGCCCGAAGCTGCGGGCGGTCTGCTTGGTGACGTAGTCGAGCTGACCGTCGGGAAGCGACGTCCAGATCTGAACCGGGATATTCTCCGCGAGGAACTTGTAGCGCTCTTCGCTCTCGCGGAGCGCGTCGGACAGCATCTGCGGCGAGGAGTCCGGCTCATCGTGCGGTGAGGACATGAGGCCGGGACCCTAGGCGACGCGCTCCACGACAGCAATGTCGCGCGTGAGCCTCCGCGACACTTCGTCGCGCCGATGCGGCTGAAAACAGCCGATCCCGACAGTTAAGCAAACGCCGCGCGCGCGGGAACTTTCGATTCTCGGGTGCCGTTGCGGCAAGCATGACCGCTCGCAAACTGCATCACGCTTCAACGATTCTCATCACGTCTCTCGTCGTGACCGTGGCCGCCAACGCGCGCGCGGACGACGATGAGCCGGCTTCGCCGCCGCCCGTCGTCGCGGTGCAGAGCA
>CAXSGV010000124.1:7661-14730 GCA_964236615.1 uncultured Polyangiaceae bacterium | reverse complement strand
TAGTAGAGCAAGCCGCCCGCGTGCTCGGGCCACGCGCCCTGCGGAATCCAGCGGGGATAGCGGCTGACCTGGCCATGGTGTGTCAGGCGCGTTCCCTCGCGCAAGCCGCGCGCACGCACCTCGTGATCCATCCGGCTGCGTCGCCCGACTCTGCCGTCGTCGCCGAGTTCTTGAAGTGGGACTCTACGGCAGGCCCGCGGCAGTTCGTCACACCCGACGTCCCGTTCAGCTCGAGCGACTCTTCGAAATCATCGAAGAAAACCGCCTGATTCACGCACGCGCCTCCGAGGCGTCGCGCTCGCAGCCACGGCACGCCCGTTGCTCCCACCCTTGGCCACATCGCCATTCGGCGCAACGACCCAAGGAGAACGATCCCATGAAGAACGGAACCACACCGCGCAGCTCACGCGGCCGCTCGGATGACGGCAAGGCCTTCCTGCCCGACCCTTACGAGACCAACGCGAAGGACCACCACACCGCTTCGCGCGACACGCTCGCCGATGTCCTCGCTGCCGAGTTCCTCACGTCGGCGACGTCGGCCGAAGACGTGACGCAAGACAACCGCGACGCCCTCAGCCTCGAAGAGGTCGGCGGTCCTTTCATCGAGACGAGCGCGCAGGAAGAGTTCGCTGGCACGATCGACGAGATGAACCCCGCCGACGCCGAGCGAGCCGCCTTTCCCACGACCACCAGCGAGAGTTAAGCTCGTTCACGCGATGCCCTCTCTGCAGAAGACGCTCACGATTGAAACGCCCGGCCGCGGTTTTTCCGATGTCACGGCGGCGGTCGCGAAGGTCGTCGCTGCGGCCGAGATCGACACCGGGCTCTGCACGCTCTTCGTTCGCCATACGAGCGCGTCTCTCGTCATTCAGGAGAACGCCGATCCGGCCGTGCTCCGCGACCTTGCCCGTTGGATGGAGCGACTCGCTCCCGAAGACGGCAAGGCGTACGAGCACGACGCCGAAGGGCCCGACGACATGCCGGCGCATCTGCGTTCAGCGGTCACGCGCTCGAGCGAAAGCATCCCGGTGACGAGGGGCAAGCTCGCCCTGGGGACGTGGCAAGCGATTTACCTTTGGGAGCACCGCGATCACGCGCACCACCGCCAGCTGGTGGTGCACGTCCTCGGTTAATTGCGAGGAGCGACCGGCGCGACGAGGAGCCTCAGTCGCAGAGCCTCAATCGCTGTCGAAAGCGCACTCGAGGAGGAAGCCGACAACACCGATGGTGACGTCCGCGGTGACGCTCGAGGCCGTCGTATCGTCCATCGCGCCGTAGCTCGAGGTCGCGACGTCCGAGGGCCGAAGGCACGGCGGGATCAGCGCGCGAGGAAGCTTCGCGCCCGCCTGGGCATTGGCTGCGCGATCTTTTTCGAACGCGCGCGCGACCGCGTGGAGCTCCTCACGATCGAACCAGGTTCCGTGCATTCCGCATATGTCGACGTCGACCTCGCCGATACGCCTGCGTTCGAGCGCGGCCGAGCAGACGGGGCAGGCGGGCCGCGCGACGAGCGGCGCGAACGGAGCGGCCTGCGCTGAGACGCGCTCGACGAGCGAGAGCAGCATCGCGTCGGCGTGCTTGGTAATCGCCAGCGAGACGGCGTTGTCGAGCCAGACGCCACCACAACCCGCGCAGGCATCGAAGTACGTCGCACCGTGCATCTCTCGTTGAAGCGCACGCCCGCAGTGCGGGCATTGGAGCGGAGGTTGACTCATGGTCAGCCGACGTCAGCCGACGCCCCCGGCGACGCGATCGAGCCGCTCGTCGAGCGCGCGTAGGATCTCGGTATTTCCGTCCTGCGCGTATGCAGCGAGCTTCTCTTCACATGCGGGTGTCCGCGCCAGAAACTCCTTCACGACGCCGGGATCGTCGAGGCTCTTGGCAGACATTCCGTAGCCGACCCGCTCGAGGTACCGGGCATTGAGAACCTGTTCGAACTGGCGCTCGAGCGGTATCGCCAGCATGGGCTTGTGGAGGTACACGGCCTCACCCATCAGCGTGAAGCCGCCGCCTGCGATGACGCCCCGCGCGGTCGCGAGATCGTCGATGAACGCGGTCTCGCTGAAGGGCTTGTAGCGGAGGTTGCCCTCGATCTGCTCCTCGGTGATCCCGCGACGCATCCCGTAGACGCGGCACTCGACCCCGGTCTGCTCGAGAACCTGCGCGACCGTGTCGTTGCCCTCGGCGGTCTGGTAGACGAGCAAGTGATCGCCGCGCGCACGCTTGCTCGATGCCGCGAGGATCTCGGGCCGCAGAATCGGCGGGAACAGCCGCGTGTCGGGCTTACGCACCGGCGGGCGGAAGAACGTCGTGATGAAGTACTCGTCGCAGAAGGGCAGCTTCGATTTCACGAACGCACGCGTGAGCTGAAACTCTGCGGTGTGGCCTTCGAGGATCGCGTCGTCGTGCGTACAGCGGTTGATGACCTGCATGTTGTCGATGCTGATGACGGGCAGGCGGTGCGTCTTGCCGAACAAGTACGTCCACGACTCGAAGTCGCTGATGACGACGTCGGGTTTGAAGTCGGCAAGCAGCTCGAAGTACGCCGCGATGTTCTTCGGCACGCCGAGCGCGCCGGTCAGCACGTTCGACCACAGCGTCTTGCCGAGGCGGACGCGGTTCTCCTCGTAGATCATGTGGAGACCGTGGATCCGGTTCACCCCCTCGAAGCGCTTGGCCAAGAAATCGGTCGCGCGCCCCGAGGCCATGATCTGGACGTCGTGTCCGCCGCCAGCGCCGTCGCTGACGAGGTGCTCGAGGATGACGCGCGATCGCATCGCGTGCCCCATCCCTTCGCCGACGACGCCGTAGAGGATCTTCACGTCAGGCCTTCCGCGCCAGGATCCAGGTCCCTGTCTCTTCGCGGGTGAACGTGAGCTCCTCGAGCGTCGCCTCGTTGCGTAGCTTCATCCGGACCGGCGGCTCCTCGCTCCGTGCCCAGGCATGTTGCAGCGTCCTCGCCGAGCTCGAGCGCCGCCGCCGTGCTCTCGAACAGGTCCAGGTTGCGCTTCGCTGCTTCAGTCAGGTTTTCACGTGCCGGCCACTCGATCATGAGACGCTAAATACCCGCATTGGCTGCCCCCGGACAACCGCCGCCGCGCTCGCTCCGCATCTGGAGCGAGACCGTGACCTCGGAAGTCCTCCGGACGCCGCGCGTAACTGCGCTTTTGCGCCGATTTCACCTGGAGCCGCTCATCGCTGTCCGCCCCTGGATGATCGGCGAAATCGGCGAGCTGGCGCGCGCGCTGACCGGCGAAGGTGTCCGCTTCGGCCTCTGGCCCATGCTCGCCGACGCCGATGGCCGCTGGGCGAACGTGTACAATGCACATGCTTACGCAGCGCTCGCGCACCGCGCCGTCGACGCGGTCGAGGCAGCCGGCACGCGCGCTTCCGAGGTCGCAGTCGATCTCGAGCCACCCATCGCCGAAGTGCGCCGCTGGCTCGCGCTCCGTCCGTGGAGGCTTGCTGTCCGGCCCCCCGCACGACCGACCTTTGCGCTCGCACGTGATGAGCTCGCAGGCCTCGTCACGTCGCTCCGTCGCCGCGACATCCCGGTGTCTTGCGCGGTCGTGCCCTTGGTCCTGCTCGAGCGCGGCCCGGGCCGCGGCGGCGCGCACGTGCAGCGCCTCCTCGGCACGCCGGTCGACGGTCCCGCGTGGAGCCGCGTGAGCGTGATGCTCTACACCTCGCTCGTCGAAGGTTGGTCGCCCTCGCTCCGCGGAAACAAGATCGTGGACCGCGCCCGTGCGCTCCGCGTCCTCGCCCGCACGTGCACCGAGGCGCGCGCGCGCTTCGGTGGCACCGCTGGCATTTCGCTCGGCGCCGTTGGCCTGGGCGCGCTCGGCAACGAGCCCGTCTACCGCTCACCCACGGAGCTTTTGGAAGACGTGGCGGTCGCCCGCGCCGCTGGTCTCGACGACCTCACGCTCCTCGACCTAGGCGGCGTTCTCGCGCGTCGCGATCCCGAAGCCTGGCTCACCGCCTTCGCGAGCTGACCTCAGGCGCGTGCGGCTTGGGTGCGGCGCACGTACGCGTCGCGCACGATCGCGACGTCGTCGAGGAAGCGCGGGAGCTCTTGAAGCGTGAGCGCTTGCGGGCCGTCGCACACGGCGTTCTTCGGATCGGGATGGAAGTCGACCAGCACCATGTTCGCGCCGACGATGATGCCCTCGGCTGTCGCGTGGTGGATCTCGGTGAGGCCGTCCGGGCTGAGCGTACGGCGGCCGGCGGAGTGGGATGGGTCGACACACACGGGCATGCGCGTGAGGCGCTTGATGACCGGCACGTGGGCGAAGTCGATCATGTTGCGGTGCGGGGCGCCGAGGTGCGTCTTCACGCCGCGGAGGCAGAAGACGACGTTCGTGTTGCCCTCACTCGCGATGTACTCGCAGGCGTTGAGCGACTCTTCGAGCGAGATGCCCATGCCGCGCTTGTAGAGGACGGGGAACTCCTTCTGCTGGCCGACGGTCTTGAGCAGCTCGAAGTTCTGCGCGTTGCGCGTGCCGATCTGGAGCAGCACGCCGGTCTCGTTGCCAGCGCGCTCGAGCGCGCGTCGGATCTCGTCGAGCTGGGACTCGTGCGTGATCTCCATCGCCGTGACCTGGATGCCGTGCTTCTGCGCGAGCTCGAACACCCACGGAAGACAGGAGGCGCCGTGACCTTGGAAGTCGTACGGGCTCGTTCGCGGTTTGTACGCGCCCATGCGCGCGGTCCTGATGCCGCGCGCGGCGATCGCGGCGTAGGTGGCGTCGACGTTCTCTTCGTTGTCGACCGCGCACAGCCCCGGGAAGACGTGGAAGGTGTCCTGCGCGAAGCGAATGCCGCGGTAGTCGAAGCCGTGCGCGACAGCCGCGTGCGCGCCGCTGCCCTGGCCGTCGTGGCGACCGAGCAAGCGGTACTTCTCGGAGACGCGCACGACGCGCGCGACGCCTGGCAGCTCGGCGAACGGCTCGAGAGGAATGATTTTGGTTTCGCCAATCAGGTGGACCTCGACGAGCGAGTGCTTCTCACCGGCGTGGGAATGAACCTTGGTCGTGATGTTCGGGTAACGCGCGGCATGCTGAACGACCGCGCGAACCTCCGGACCGTCGGCTGCGAAGTCCGGACCGAGAATGATGATCATGCCGGGTGTCGAGCCTCTTCGCGGTAGCGCGCGGCGACACGCGCGAGGTAGCCCATGGCAACCGTCGCAAGACCGAGATCGTCGAGCCAGCCGACGATGGGGATGACGTCGGGAATGAAATCCACGGGCCAGACGACGTACGCGATCGTGGCGAGCACGAACATCTTCCCGAGCTTCGAGCCGTCCTTGTCTTTGAAGAACCTGCCCATCGCACGGACGTAGCCGATGTGCTCGGCGGGACGAACGAGCGAGGCATGGTGAACCCGCTGCGGAGTCGACGGCATTCTTTGTCAGTCCCCTTCTAACGCGACAACTTAAGACCCCGAGCGCACCCCGCAATGCGCGGTGCCGAGTGGAGGCGGGCAAGCCGCACGACCGCTAGCGCGACTCGTAGACCTTCACTGCAGGGAGCTCGAGGGCGGTGAGAAATCCGCCTTTACCGCAGCCCGTGTCGATGACGAAGACGGCCTCGCCGGCCCACATGTCCGTGGGATCTTCCGGGGTGAACGACGAGAGCTCGGGCGGGAGGTGATCGGTCGACGTGTGCCCGCAGACGACGCGCTTGCCGCGGTAGTTTTGGAAAAAGTCCATCGTGCGCACCCACAGCATCAGCTGTTTGCGCTCGACCTTCGACGGATGTTGGAAGTCGCCGTTCTCCTTCACGAGGCCGGCGTGCACGTAGATCGCGTGCTCGTCCTCGTAGAAGTAGAGCAGCTCGTTCATCCAGTTGATGACGTCCTCGGGGAAGAAGTCGGCCTGCATCATCGACGCGAACTCGTCCTTGTTGGGCGTGTCGCCTTCGAAGTGGAGCTTGTCCGTGAAGGACCGCAACGTCGCAAGGCAGCCGTTGGGCTCGGGCAACACGAACTCGGGCCAGCCACCCGTGGCGACGCGCAGCCAACCGTCCTCGTGGTTGCCGCGGAGGGCGACGATCTTCGCCTTCGTCTCCTTCGGCAACGTGTGCCGGATGAAGTCGATGACCTGCTTCGACTGAGGACCACGATCGATGTAATCGCCGACGAAGACGAGCGTGTCTTTGGCGTCCAGTGTCGGGAGCTTCCCGATCAGACGCTTCAACGCTTGCAGATCGCCATGGATGTCACCGATCGCGAACGTGCGATCCGTCACGAGTCACCACTCTTTCGGGGGAGGGATGTAAATGCCGAACGGGCCTGTCTTGCGTCCTTTGGGCTTAGCGCCCTTCGTGTCCTTCGTGTTGCGCGCGTTCGCGCTCGCGGTCGTGCCCGTCGAAGGATGCTCGTCGTCTGCCGTGCCGGCCGTGCCGGTGCCCGCCGTTCCCGTGCTCGTGCCGTTCGCGCGCGGCGGAGGCGGAAGATCGATCGGTGCGTCGCTCGCCTTCGTGACGACGCCGCCTGAGGAGGCGGACGAGCTTGCGGGGTTGGCCGCGTCGGTGGCGTCGGGCTTCGAGAGCACACTGCGGAGCACGGCGCCGACGAAGAGAAGACCCATGAGCGCGGCCAGCGCGAGGCCGACCGGTAGCACCCACGCGGGCCGCTTTCGATCGACCGAGGGCGGCTGGGCCGTGACGATCGCCGGCAGCCCCGCGAGCGCCGTGGGTGCCGTCGGTGCGGTCGGAGCCGAAGGAAGTCCGGCGGCACCTGCGACCATCGTGTTCATGCTGCCAAACGGTTGCGGATCGACGACGGTCGGATCGACGACGCTCGGCGGCGGGAGCTCGGGCCGTAGGATCACGGCACCGAGTGTCGCAAACAGCTCGTCGGCGCTGCCGAGCCGCGTGTCGGGGGTCTTGGCGAGCAAGCGCTGGAGAACGTCGAGGACGCGCGGATCGAGCTGCGCCACGACGTCGAGCGGGAGAGGCGGTACGTCGTCGAGGACGTGCTGACGGAGGACCGTGACGACGCCGCCGCGGAAAGGGCGCTCGCCGGTGAGCAGCTCGTAAAACATGATGCCGATCGAGTAGAGGTC
>CAXSGV010000124.1:0-7651 GCA_964236615.1 uncultured Polyangiaceae bacterium | reverse complement strand
GACGGACTGACCCATCGCTTGCTCGGGGGACATGTAATCGGGCGTGCCGAACACCGCACCGATGCGCGTCAGCGGGACTGCACCGGTCGCGCCCGAGCCGGAGGCGCGCGGCGTGGCCGTGTTGCGTGCGCTCACGGTCTCGACGTCGACCTTGGCGATCCCGAAGTCGAGGACCTTCACTTGCTCGGTCGGTGCCGCGTGGCCGTCGTCGACGTCGACGAGCATGACGTTCTCGGGCTTGAGATCGCGGTGGACGACACCCTTGGCGTGCGCGGCGCCCAGCGCAGCTGCCATCTGCTGGACGATGCGCACGGCGCGCATAGGCTCGACGCGAAGCTGGCTCGCCTGCAGCTCGTTGAGCAGCTTGCGGAGGCTCTTGCCCTCGACCAGCTCGAGCACGAGGAAGAACGAGCCATCGGGCAGCTTGCCGAAGTCGCTCGCCGAGACGACGTTGGGGTGCGTGATGTGACCGGCCGCGATCGCTTCACGCTCGAACCGCGCCACGACCTCGGCTGTGCCCGACATCGACGCGTGCAGGACCTTGAGCGCCATCTGCTTGCGCATGTGGATGTGCTCGGCGCGGTAGACGGCGCCCATGCCGCCTTCGCCCAGCATCTCGACGATGCGGTAGCGATCGGCGACGATGGTTCCGGCAGGTAGCTCTCCCGCGCCGCCCTGACCCGTGGCGGGAGGGTCGTTATCGTCGGCCCGGCTCGGCACATGCGGTGTGGCTGAAGTCGACATGCGGCACCCCGACCATACCACGCGGCACGGGCGTCTCGGCCACGGTGCGTGGCAGATTTGCCCGCTTCCCGTGTCGACGGTGTCAGGCGTTCGACCACGCGTCGGTGCGCGCAGAGCATCGATCACGCGAGGTCGTGTGGCGCGACGAATGCAACCGCCGCTCGCATCATGAAAGCCCTCCGTCCGAAAGGCTTCAGTCTCGTGTGCATGACCTGCGCGCTCGCCGCTTGCGGCGCGCTCGCCTGCGCCAACGGCTACGACCGCGTGGAGCCACGCGCGTCCGAGACGACGACGACCGCAGCCGAGGTGCCGCGCGGGGCGAAGTCCACTACGCCGCGCCCGTTGGCTGTCGAAGACGGCCCCACGCCGACGACGATGCTGCCCGTCCGCGAGTGGGAAGCGCGTTACCCGTTCCCGGCGAGCGAGCTCACGACGTGGGCCCAGCGCCACCGCGACGCCGCCGCTGCGCTTGCCGCGTGGGACGCAAAGGATCCCGAAAAATCACGCGTCTTGATTCAGTGGGCGATTGGTCATCCCTACGAGGGGCTCGGTACCTTCTTGATGAACCGGCCCGCTTGGGACGAATTCAGCGCCATTCGTGCGCGTGATCCCGAAGCCGTGGATTCACTGATTGAATGGGCACGCCACAGCAACCGCGCTGCCGAGGAGCTCGTCACACGCTCGAGCGGGCTGTCCTCGCTCGTCGAGCGCGCGGACGGCAACACGCCCTGAGGCCTGAATGGCGCGTCTCGGTTACGTTGCGGTGATGCGCGTGAAGGACGTGGTCCGAGCCATGGAGGAGTGGGCGCCTACGAGCGCCGCCGAGTCGTGGGACAACGTGGGGCTCCTCGTCGGCAACCCCGAGGCGGAGGTGGAGCGCGTGCTCCTCGCGATCGACTTCACGCGCGAGGTCGCCGACGAGGCGTTCGCTGCGAGCGCGAGCCTCGTCATCGCCTACCACCCGCCCATCTTCGAAGGGCTCAAGCGGCTGGGTCCGTCGAGCGACGTCTTTCGCGCGATCGAAAAGCACGTCGCCATCTACAGCCCTCACACCGCGCTCGACGTCGCCGACGGCGGGACGAACGACGTGCTCGCCGACGCGGTGGGCCTCGGTGCGCGCGGGCCGCTGCGCCCGTCGGTAGGAAAAGATGTAGAATACAAGCTCGTCACGTTCGTCCCTGAAGAGCAGCTCGAGAAGGTGAGCAGCGCGCTCTTCGACGCGGGTGCAGGAAGGATTGGTCGCTACTCGTCGTGCAGCTTCCGCACGAACGGCAGCGGCACCTTCTTTGGCGAGGAGGGGACCCGCCCGGCGGTCGGGCAGGCCGGCAAGCTCGAGCAAACCTCCGAGGTTCGCGTCGAGACGGTGTTGCCCATTGATCGCGTGGGCGCCGTGGTGCGCGCGCTTCGCGGTGCCCATCCCTACGAGGAGCCGGCGTTCGATCTGGTGCGGCTCGCCGCGATGCCGGCCGGCGGGGGGATGGGGCGCATCGGCGATCTCGCGGCGCCGGTGCAGCGCGCCGCGATCGTCGAACGCGTCAAGCGCGAGCTCTGGCTGGCGAACGTGCTCGTCGCGGGCCCCCTCGAGGGGGAGGCCAAGCGCGTGGCCGTGTGCGCCGGAGCCTGCGGCGATCTTTACAAGGATGCGATCCGTGCGCGCGCCGACGTCTACCTCACCGGCGAGATGCGGCACCACGACGCGCTTGCCGCCGCCGCGCGCGGCATGCTCGTGATCGCCACGCTTCACTCCAACAGCGAGCGAAAGACCCTGGCGCGCGTGCGCGAGCGGCTACTGGCGAAGCTCGGCAGCGACGTCGAGGTCACGCTGAGCGCGGCCGATCGCGATCCCTTCGCCGTCGCATGATCAATGCAGAATACACGATCATGTCCGCGGCGGCGTCGGGCTGTAGCGCAGGGAGCTGCATCATGGCGAGCCGCACCTGGCTCCGTTCCTGAGCCAGCTCGGCGCGCAGCGAGATCGTGAAGCCGCGTAGAGCGTGTTTTGCCCCGGCGTAAGCGGCGAGGACCGGGATCGCCCGGTAGGCACGCGCTGATCCGACTTGGAGGATCGTGCCGCTGTCGCGCGCGCGCATGCGGCGGAGCGCCGAAATCGTGCCGTGCACGGCGCCGAGGTACGTCACCTCGGTGACACGCCGCACGAGCTCGGGCGTCAGCTCTTCGACGGGCGCGACGAGCGAGGCTGTCGAGTTGTTGACCCACACGTCGATGGCACCCAACGACTTCTCGATCGCGTCGGCCGCGGCTTCGACCTGCGCTGCGTTCGAGATGTCGCACGGCGCCATCACCGACAGGCCGCCGAGCTCGTCGATCTCGCGTTGTACGAGCTCGAGGCCGTCGACGTTCCCGGCGATGAGCCCGACCGAGTCACCGCGCCGCGCGAACGCGCAAGCTGATGCGCGACCCACGCCCGAAGACGCGCCAGTCATCACGACGACCCGCGGCCGCTCGGTCGAGATGGCGAGTCGCGGCATTCACGGGGTTGGATGACGGACACGCTCGGCTCATCGCGTGGCTTCGTCGACGTGCGCCAAGATCCGCTCAATTCCAGGATGGAACGCTGCAGGGGTCGTGAGCAGGCTCACGACGGCGTATGGCTCATCCGCGAAATCGAAGAAGCTGCCGGGGTGCACATGGACCCCCTCGTCGACGAGCTCCGTGACCCACGCCTCTTCCGATTTCGTACCGGGAAGGCGAAGCGGCGGTGCCCGCGACGGCCGTCCGCAAATGATCGAGGTTGCTCTTGGTCCGCGCACGGATGGCGTCGCCCGCCACGTGCCGCGTCGCGAGCAGCCGAGGGAGCGCTAGCTGCGCGGGCGTAGAGAGGGAGAGAAAGCTGTCGGCGATGAGCTCGAGTCTTTCGAGGGCGGCGTGCGCGGCGGCGTCGGGACCGCCCACCACGATCCAGCCCACCTTGATTTGCGGGAGCGCGGCGAGCTTCGACAGGCCTCCGAGCGCGAACGTGAGCGCCCCCTCGGCTTCGAGGACCGTCGTCGCCCGGCGGTCGTCGTTCGGCGTGAAGGGGTAGGTCGCGAACACCTCGTCCGAGACGATCGGCAAACCAAACGACGCGAGACGCGCGAGCTCCTCCTTCTTGGTGTACGAGCCCGTCGGGTTGTTCGGGCTCACGATGAGGATCGCGCGTGTGCGTGGTCCGATCGCTCGTGCCACGGAGTCGAGATCGACGTGCCACGCGCCGTCGTACGCAAGACGAAACGGCGCCAGACGCACCGCTTCGAACTGCGCGAGGTGATCGAACAATGGGTAGCTCGGCATCGGCGCGAGCACGTCGTCGCCTGGATCGCACAGCAGCTTGAAGAGGTAGCCATACGCCTCACTCGTGCTCGCCGTGAGGACGACGCGCGCGGCGTCGACGCCGAGCTCCTTCGCGACGGCCGCGCGTGCCTCCGGCAGACCGAACGGCAGTGGATCGTAGGTGAGCGCGCGTCGATCGGAGAGCGCCTCGAGGATGGCGCGCTCGTCGTACGGAATGCCGGCGCGCGTCGGGTTGCTCGTCGTCAGATCGAGGACGATGCGGCCCGTGGCCTCCGCGCGCTCGAGCGCGAGCGCGAGCGCATTTTTCCGAAGGTCGAACCGCGATCGTAGAGACGCCACGGAGCGAGCATACTCAGCTCCGTCAAGGTGCGTGCGCGGCCGCGTTGCACGCGCCGATGAGTGTCTGCACTTCGTGGGCGTCGAAAGGCTTCTCGAGGTGCGCGTTGGGCACGGCGTCGAGAAACGTCCTGGCCCGGACGGTGAAGGTTCCGCCTGTCAGGAAGATCATTTTCTCGGCGAGCTCGGGCCGCGAGAGTGAGAGCTGGGCGTGGAGATCCATGCCCGTCATGTCGGGCATCATCAGGTCGCACAGAATGACGTCGAACTCCTCGCCGCGGTCGATGCGCATGAGCGCGTCGCTCGCGCACGTGACGGCCGTGACGTCGTGGTGCGCGGCGAGGAGCCGGCGCAGCGTTCCGAGGAACAGCGCGTCGTCGTCGATCGCGAGCACACGTGTGCGCGCACGCGCAGCCGGCGCAAGTGGGCTCGTAGGGGGAGCGGGCTGACGGACCGGAGCGCTCGCGGTCGCGGTCGCGGCGCGGAGGACGACGCGGAGCACGGTGCCGGCGCCAAGCTCGCTCTCGACCTCGATGCGGCCGCCGAGGCCAGTGATGATGCCGTGGCAGATGGAGAGCCCGAGCCCGGTGCCGACGCCAATGGGCTTGGTCGTGAAGAACGGATCGAAGATCTTCCTGAGCACGTCGGGCGCGATACCGGCGCCGGTGTCGCGGATCTCGATGCACACCTGATCGAGACCGCGCGCGCGAGTCGTCACGCGGATCTCGTGGTTCTTCGCGTCGCCCTCGGGGATGGCGTGGGCCGCATTCATGAGCAGGTTCACGAAGACTTGCCCCAGGCGCGGCCCGTTGCCCGACACCGACGTCTTCGTGCCGTAGTCGCGGACGATGCGTGCTCGGTGCCGCAGCTCGCCGTCCACCATGTCGAGCGCGCCCTCGAGGATCTGCGTCGGCTGCACCGGGCCGATGTGCTCGTCGTCGCTACGCGAGAACATCTTCAGGTCGCGCACGATCACGCGCACGCGCTCGGCGCCCTCGCGCGCGTCGGCGAGGATTTCCTCGGCGGGCAGCTCGGTCTGTGCGCTCGGTCGCAGCGCGGCTAGCTCGCCGGTAAGGAGCTCGAGGTTCGTGATGACGGCGGCCAGCGGCGTGTTGATCTCGTGCGCGACGCCGGCGGCGAGGCGGCCCATCGACTCGAGCTTCTCGCCGAGCGAACGACGGCGGTCCGATTCGTTCAGCTTTCGAATCGTCAGCTCGAGCTCGGCGTTGCGCGCCTCGAGCTCGAGCTTGCGTGCGCGGAGATCGAGCCGCAGCCACAGGCGGTTCGAAGCCCCGGAGATGGCGGCGACGAGGTCATCGTTGTGAAAAGGCTTCAGCACGCAGCGAAAAACGCCGAGCTTCACGCCGCGCACGAGCGACGCGACGTCGGCGTTCGCGGTCATCAGCACCGACTCGAAGTCGTGCCGCGTCGCCCGCATTTTCTCGATGAGGTCGAGCCCGTTCATTCCAGGAAGGTTCTTGTCGACGACGAGAAGCGGCGCCTCCATGTCGGCGACCATCTCGAGCGCGCGCTCGGCGCTCTCGGCGACGCTGACGACGAAGCCACGGCCGCGGAGAACGCGGGCAACGAGGGTGCGAATCGCTGCGTCGTCCTCGACCACGAGAAGCGGATAGCGCTCGGGTGACGGCGGATTCGTCGACTCCGACAGGCTAGGCAGCTGCTCGCCCTGCGGGTTCATTCCACAACCGATACGGTCTGCCCGCGCGGGGGTTAAGGGGAACGCTTGAATGCGAGGACACACGTGGGCTACTGTCCGCCGCGCTCCGGGGGGAGATTTTGCGGGAAAAACGAATGGCGAACAAGGCCGTACATCTTCCAGTGCTGAACTTCGGCGTCACGATGCGTAAGGACGCGTGGTGGGCGGGCCCGCTCGTCACCGGCCTCGTCCTCGTGAGCTTCATCATTTACGCGACGTTTCGCGCGTTCGAGAACGACTTCTTCCAGGCAGGCGAGTACCTGTCGCCGATCTACTCGCCACTCATCCCCACGAGCAGCTGGGGCATTCCGTTCCTCAGCCCGGCCATGCTCATCCTGCCCGGTCCCGCGAGCTTCCGGCTGACTTGTTACTACTACCGCAAGGCCTATTACCGCTCGCTGGTGATGGATCCCCCCGCCTGCGCGGTCGGCGAGAAGAACAAGCACAAGTACAACGGCGAGACGAAGCTTCTCCTCTTCCAGAACCTCCACCGCTTCGCCATGTACGTCGCGATCGTGTTCATCGCGCTTCTTGCCCACGACGCTTACAAGGCGCTCTGGTTCGTCGAGAACGGCGTCACGAAGTTCGGCATTGGCGTCGGCACGCTCGTGATGACGGCCAACGTCGTCCTGCTCGGGGGCTACACGTTCGGCTGCCACTCACTGCGCCACCTCGTGGGCGGTAGCGTCGACAGCTATTCGACCGCGCCGCTCGGCCAGCTCCGTCTCGCACTGTGGAAGGGCGTCACGGCGCTCAACAAGAACCATATGGCGTTCGCCTGGATGAGCCTCTTCGGCGTCGCGCTCACGGACCTCTACATCCGCCTCGTCGCGACGCACGTCATCCACGACATCCACCTGCTCTGAGCTCCGCATGAAGTTCCTGCATCCTGCACGCGATGAGGAGCTCGAGCTCTCCACGGACGACGTCTTCCTGACGCCGAGCTACTTCGCCGGCGGATCGCGGCTCGACACGAACCTCGCGCCGCCCGACTTTGCGGGCGGCTCGCACCCGGTCGTATCGGCGAACATGAACGCCGTCACCGGCAAGCGAATGGCCGAAACCATGGCGCGCTTCGGCGGCCTCGGCGTCTTGCCGCAGGACATGGATCTCACGACCGTCGAGCGGCTCGTGAAGCACATTCAGCGCGCCGATCCACGCTACGACACGCCGCTGTCGGTCTCGCCGCGCGCCACGCTGCGCGACGTTCAAGGCATCATCCGCAAGCGCTCGCACGATCTCGTCGTCGTCGTCGACGCGGAGAAAAGGCCGCTCGGAATCGTCACGCAAGCCAACCTTCGCGATCGCGATCAGTACACGCGCGCGTCGGTCCTCATGTCGACGCGGATGGTCACCATCCAAGCAGGCACGCCGAACCGCGACGCCTTCCTCCTGATGGAAGAGGCCCGCGTGAAGGCGGTCCCCGTGCTCGACGACGAGGGTCGTCTCGTCGGCGTCCTCACGCGCGACGACGCCGTGCGCCTCGAGCTGCTTCGTCCCGCGCTCGATGCCGAAGGCAAGCTCATGGTCGCCGCCGCGGTCGGCATCTCCGGCGATGCGCCG
>CAXSGV010000123.1:14683-14930 GCA_964236615.1 uncultured Polyangiaceae bacterium | reverse complement strand
CAAGGGTAGCGTCGAATTCCTTCAGGGTCGGCGCGCCGTCGGGGCCGAAGAAGAGTGTGCCGACCTCGTGCACGAGATCGCTGCCGTGATCCCGATCGCAGTCGATGATCTCCTTCCCTCCCCCGCTGAAGACGCGAATACGCGACACGTGGCGCGACGCGACGTCGAGGAGCCAGTCGTCCGTCGACGCGCGGTCGAGCGCGTTGGTGCGGGAAGACTCGAGCGCCTCGGCGGCTTCACTGGCGGC
>CAXSGV010000123.1:8939-14645 GCA_964236615.1 uncultured Polyangiaceae bacterium | reverse complement strand
TCCACGTTGCTCCGCATGGCGCCGGCGATGTCGCGCTCCATCGCGCTCCACAAGACAACGAACGCCTGCGGAAGAATCACCACGCCGAGCACCATGAGGACCGCTTTGAAACGCAGCGTCCGCCGGCGAAACAAGCCTCGCCAGCGATCAGCCATCGCTCTTGAAGCGGTAGCCGACGCCGACGACCGTCTCGATCGCGTCGAACGCCGGATCGATCGCCGAGAGCTTCTTTCGCAGCCGCCGCACGTACGTGTCGATGATGCGCTCGACCACGACCGAGTCGTCCCCGCGAATGATCTCGAGGAGGCGATCGCGCGACAGCACAATCCCGCGGCGACGCGCGAGCGCCTCGAGCAGCCGGAACTCGGTGACGGTGGTCGTCACGGGCTTGCCCCGCCAGCGTGCCTCGAGCCGGTCGGGGTGAAGTTGCAGCTCGCCCACGGCGAGGACGGGTCGCTCGCTCTCGGCCTCGCGGCTGTCGGCGGGCGCCGTACGCAGGGCTTCGCGGCGAAGAAGCGCCGCCACGCGGGCGAGCAGAACGCGGGTATTGAAGGGCTTCGCGATGTAGTCGTCGGCTCCGAGCTCGAGACCGAGCGTCTCGTCTATGTCGTTGTCGCGCGACGTGAGCAAGACGAGCGGAACGTGATCGCCTGCCTCCCGAAGACGGCGGCACAAGGAGAAGCCATCGAGCCCAGGCATGTTCACGTCACTGACGATCGCGTCGGGGCGCTCTCTCTTCACGAGCGCGAGACCGGCGGTGCCGTCTTCCGCACGCAGAACCGCGTACCCCGCGGTTTCGAAGGCAAGCGCCAGCACCTCGAGCAGCGAGGGATCGTCGTCGATGAGGAGGATGCGCGGCGTCGGCATCCCGGTCCTCTTCAACGCACGCGGTCGATGAGGGGAAGATACACGCGATCGAGGTACTCCTCGGCGGAGCGCTCCCACGACGCGTCCTCGGTCATCGCGCGCTCGACGAGCCCGCGCATGCCGACGCGATCCCAGTAGGTGTCGAACGCGTCCTGACAGGCGACGAGCAGCGCCTGCGAATCGACCGAGCCCGCGAGGAAGCCCGTGCCCTGCGCGCGAACGGCATCGTAAGGCCGCACGGTGTCGTGGAGCCCGCCGACGTTGGTCACGACCGGGATGGATCCGTAGCGCATCGCGTACAGTTGCGTGAGACCACAGGGCTCGTAACGCGAGGGCACGACGAAAAAGTCCGAGCCCGCGTAAACGCGGCGCGCGAGCGACTCGTCGAACGCAATCCTCACGCCGACGCGGCCCGGAAAGCGCGCGGCCATCCCGCGCATGGCGTCCTCGATGTCGGAATCACCGGTGCCGACCAAGGCGATGCGCGCCCCGCGGCCGACGAGCGCCGGGACGATCGCGAGCAGCATGTCGATCCCCTTCTGCCACGTGAGGCGCGACACGGTGGAGAAGAGAGGCGCGCGCGAGTCGTCGAGGCCGAGCTCGCCAAAGAGTGCGTCCTTCGCGGCCTGGCGGGCGTCGTGCGCGCCCGCGAGATCGGCCGCGCCATAGGCCTGTGGAAGCGCGCGATCGTGCATCGGATCGAAGCGCTCCGGATCGATGCCGTTCACGATGCCCATCAGCTTGTCCCCCTGCGCGCGGAGGTAATCGGCGAGACCGAAGCCATTCCACGGAGCGAGGATCTCGCGCGCGTAGGTCGGGCTCACGGTCGTGGCGATGTTCGAGCACGCGATAGCGCCCTTGAGGAGGTTCACGACGCCTTGGTGCTCGAGGCACCCGGGGTGGTACGCCTCGCGGGGGATCCCGAGCTCATCGAGCGCGTTGAAGCCGAGCACGCCCTGGAACGCGAGGTTGTGCACGGTGAACACGGAGGGCACGCGGTTCCACGCCTCGCCCATCGCGAGGCGCGCGTAGAGGATCGAGAGCGCGGCGTGCCAGTCGTGTGCGTGGATGAGATCGGGTCCGCCATCATCTGCCCAGGTCGGACCCCAGACGCGCTCGGCCACCGCGAGCGCGGCGCGCGAGAGCGTAGCGAAGCGAAGCTCGTTGTCGCCGAAGGTACCGTTCGCATCGGCGTAAATGCCGCCACGACTTCCGAAGAGCTCCGCGTGATCGACGAGGCAAACGCGCGCGCGCTCGTGAACGAAGACCTCCGCGACGCCGAGGTGCTTCACGTCGTTCGCCCCCCATCCGACGCGCGCTTCGACCGTCTCGGACCACCAGTTCACATCGTGGGGAAGTGGCGTGATGCCGTAGCGCGGGGTCACGACGACGACCTCCGCGCCACGTGCAGAGAGCGCTCGCGAGAGACCGAGAACCACGTCGCCGAGGCCACCCGTGCGCGCGAACGATTCGACTTCCGAGGACACCATCAAGATGCGAGGAGGACGACGAGGCATTCGTGTCGAGGATCTTACACGCGCCGCACTCCGAGGATCTTGTTCCCGACGAGCGCGCCGAGCGCGGCCGCCAAAACCACGGGTAGAACGTGGGCCGCCCCAAGGTGCACGGTCTCCTGCACGTCGCAGTGGAGATGGATCATCAACCCGGCCCAGGCCCCTGCAGCGGCACCGAGCGCTGCGGCGCTCGCGCGTGGGTGCACCGGGTCGCTCTGGCGCCGCACGAGGAGGAACGCGAGCAACGGACCGGCGGCGAACGCGGCGGTCGAGAGGAAGCATCGGATGTCGCCGGTGCGTGTGGTGCCGAACGACGCGGCTTCGGGCCAGGCCGCGTCGCGGACGAGCAGCGCGGAAGCAAAGAGCGCGACCGGCGTCAGCACCGCGAGGAGAACGAGCCACACCCGGGGCCGGCTCAGCATCGAGCGCCCTCGGCCCACAGCGAAGACCGTGGCGAGCACGGCAACGAGGCCCCACCCGATCGCAGTCGCAAGGACGAGCCCGTCGGGACGACGCCCCGCGCGGACGCCACCGAGCGCGAAGAACACGGCGGAGAGACCCCCGAAGCCGATCGCGATCATCCACGCGACGTTCCGGCGCACCTCGGCACGCGTGGGCGCCGGCTCCTTCGTGGCGAGCGCGAGGATGCGCGCCCGAAGCTCGTCGTCACCGCCACCAGGCTGCTTCACAGGCTCACCCGATCGCCGAGCGCGGCGCGTAGCGCTTCGTAGGCGCGGTGCGCGCGGAGCTTCACGGCGCTGACGGTCGTGCCGAGTACCCCCGCGGCGTCGGCCATCGAGAGCCCTTCCTGCTTCACGAGCTCGAAGGCGACGCGCTGGCCCTCCGGGAGCTTCGCGAGCACGGCCTGGATCTCTTTTGCGAGCTCTTGCGCGATCGCGAGCTCGTCGGCCGGGGCATCGAGGGAGGCGGCCTCCTGCACGTCGTCGCGGCGCTCCTCGTCGCCGCTCGCGAGCACCTCCCGCTTGCCGCGGCGCAGACCGTCAATCATGAGGCGGCGCGCGATGGCGAAGGCCCACGGGATCACTTCTGCTCCCGGAATGAAGCGCCCGCGGGCGCGGTGGATCTGGAGAAAGGTCTGCTGCACGATGTCCTCGGCGCGCTCTCGGGACCGGGTCTGGCGCACGAGGTAGCCGAGCAGACGCGGGGCAAGCGCGTCGTAGAGCTCGCCAAATGCCGCGTCGTCGCCCGCCGCATAACGCTCCATTGCGGCGTCCGGCCCGGCGCCTGACGGAGGGCGCGCGACCGTCTCGCGTTCTCGCGTGCCCGTCGGCTGCTCCCCCACGACGCGCGTTCTAGCATGGTGCCCGATAGGGATTACGCAGAAGGGCGGCCGAGGTTTCACGAAAAGTCGTGGTAAAGTTCAGGGTTCCAAGATGGCTGCGGACGAGGCGAAGGAGGGCGCGCATCGCGTCGCGTGCGTGCACGCCGAAGAGTGCGGCGGATGCCCCATCATCACGCTCACGTACGACGAGCAGCTGGCCCTCAAGCGCGGTCGGGTCGTGCAGTCGGTCTCGCGCTACGGGGCGCTCGAGCTCGTCTACACCGAGCCTGTCGCGCCCGCCGATCCGATCGTCGAGTACCGCACCCGCGCGAAGCTGATCGTCGCTGCCGGCGGTAAAATCGGGCTCTTTGCCAAGGGTGGCGGGCACCACATCGTCGACATTCCTCATTGCCGCGTGCTCGCGCCGCCGCTGCTCAAGCTCGCTGCGCTTCTCCGCGAGCGCTGCCTCGCCGATGAAGGCTCGGGCGGCGTGCTCGCGCCGTTCGATCCCAATGGGCGCGGCGCGGTCCGGGCGATCGATCTACGGGAGGTGCGCGAAGGCGACGCGAGCACGGCGCGCGCTCTCGTCACGCTCGTCGTCCAGCGGTCGCGGGTGGTCGACCTCGACGCGTACCGCGAGGCCGCACGGCAACTCGCCGAGAGCGAGCCCCTCGTCGCCGGGGTCGCGCTCAACTTTCACGAGGGGGATGCGCCACAGATCCTCGGCAACGAAACGGTGGTCCTCTGGGGCGAGAAGGCGGCGCCCGATCGCGTCGGTGCGTCGCGGCACCTCGCCACGTTCGGATCGTTCGTTCAAGCACACCGCGGTCAGGCAGAGCGCGTCCACACGATGCTCGCGCACGCGTTCGGTCTAGGGCGCCCCCAAGGCGACGCGCCTGCTGGTGCGCGGCCACGCGTTCTCGATCTCTACGGCGGCTCGGGGGCCATCGCGTTGGGCCTTGCAGCGAGCGGCGCCGACGTTCATCTGGTCGAGTCGTTCCCCCCGGCTGCGGACCACGCGCGCGCGGCGGCGGACTCGCAGGATCTCTCGGTCACGGCCGAGTGTGGACGTAGCGGCAACGCTGCGCTCGATCGAGCAGCGCGGCGAGCGGTTCAAGGGCGCTGTCGTGAACCCACCTCGCCGCGGCATGAGCGCGAGCGCGCGCGAGCAGCTCTCGAAGCTCGACCTCGACACGATCGCCTACGTGTCGTGCGATCCCGACACCCTTGCGCGTGACCTCGATCATTTCACGCGCCTCGGCTACGCGACCACCGAGCTTCGTCCGCTCGACATGATCCCCCTCACCGACGAGGTCGAGACGGTTGCCGTCTTGCGACGCAGCACGGCGCCGCGGCCGCGCGTCGCCTACGAGGACAACGAGATCATCGTGGTCGAGAAGTCGCCGCACGAAACCACGCTCACCCAGAGCGCCCACTACGGCTCGCTCCAAGCGCGCGTCCGCGGCATCGCAGGCGCAGAGGGGGCGGTTCCCGTGCACCGGCTCGACGTCGGCACGAGCGGCCTCGTCGTGTTCGTGAAGAAGGAAGAGTTGCTCCCCGCGTGGGCCGCCGGCATGGCGCTCCCGACCACGCGCAAGATCTACGTCGCTGCGGCGCGCGGTGTCACACCTTCCAAGGGCGCCATCACGCGTGATCTGCGCGAGGACGGCGTCCTCTATGCCGCACGTACGCGCTACCGCCGCCTCGCGGTCGCGAGCGGTCACAGCGTGCTTCGGGTCATCCCCGAACAAGGCCGCACGCACCAGATCCGCCGGCACCTCGCAGCGATCGGTCATCCCGTCATCGGCGACGATCGCTACGGGCATCCACCGACGAACCGCTTCTTCGAGGAGAAGAACGGGCTCGATCGCGCATTTTTGCACTGCGTCCGCATCGAGATCGATCACCCGACCAAGCAGGCGCGGCTCGTCGTCGAAGCTCCCCTGCCAGGCGATTTGCGCGCGGTGCTCGAGCGCACGAGTGGTCCTGGAACACTGCGCTTCCTCGATCACAAGAACGCGCTCGGTACCAGCGGTCCGTCGA
>CAXSGV010000123.1:6510-8892 GCA_964236615.1 uncultured Polyangiaceae bacterium | reverse complement strand
CCTCCCGCCGCCACCGGACTCACGCCACGAGCGCGGTAGCGTTCTCGAGATCGACATGAGCGCCGTCTCGGTGCGTACGGAGAGCACCGAGGACGACGACGAGGCCGGCGCGCGCCGGTCTCGCGGATTCTGAGCGAGACCTCCGCGCCCTCGCGCGGACGCCGGCGCTGTCAGAGCTGTGGGCCGATCGTGAAACCCCTCGTCACCTCGCGCGCGAGCAACGTGGCGAGCCGAACCTTCGTCGCGAGCCCGAGCTTGTCGCCCTTGTACCAGCGCGCGCCAGCCTCGCGCGCCGCACCCGACCGCAAGAGCAGCGAGCGGTAAGCGCGTCCGCGCTGCCCATAGACCGCGCGCGCGAGCCACGCGCTCTGAAGCAGGTGGCGCCCCATGCGCGAGCGCCGCACGGCCGCAGGGTAGGCCTGCAGCGCATGGGCGCCGAGCCGCAGCGCGCGCGCGATGTGACGTGCCGCGATCTCGCCGAAGAGGATCGCTTGCGCGATGCCCTCGCCGGTCGTCGCATCGATACCTGCGGCCTCGCCGACGAAGAGGATGCCATCGCGCTCGAGCGTGGTGCGCTCGACGAACGGGCGTGTGCTGAACGGCTTGAGCCGTACCTTGTCGATGTCGAGCCCGCGCCGCGAAAGCGCGAGTGCGAGCGCCCGCTTCACGTCACGTCCGCCGCCCGGCGGTGGCGTGAAGTTCGCGTGGTAGATGCCGCGGCTCACGCAGGTTTCGCCGCCGATCGGCGTGGGAAAATCCCAGTAATACCCCTCGATCGGACCGTTCGCCGGACCGAGATCGAAGTCGCACAGTCCTTCGTGCGGACCGGTGTCGGTCGCGAGGAGCTCGGTCTCGAGAACGTAGAGGTGGCCCTTGCGCGCGGGCTCGCGAAGGCCGAGGAGCTTGCGTACCGCGCTGCCCGCACCGTCGCACGCGATCACGTGTCGGGCCGTGACCGTGCGCTTCGATGTGAGGACACGCCACCCGCGCTCGCCCACCGAGATGCGATCGAGCCCGAGCACGCCCTCGCCGTCGTGCGCCACGACGCCGTCGGCCTCGGCGGCGCGCCATAGGCTCTGGTCGAATTCATTGCGCCGCACGACGACGCCGAGCGCGTCGGTGGGTCGATCGCCGGCGTAGGTGCCCGACGCGTCGCCATCGAGGATACGGAGGCCGCGCATCGTGACCGACGGCACTGGCACGTGGAACCGAACGCGCTCGAGCGCCTCGATCCCCCAACTGCTGACCGCTCCTGCGCAGGGCTTTTCGCGCGGGTGCTTTGCCTTCTCCAGCATCAGGATTCGCGAAGGCAAGATCCCCTCGACGCGCGAGAGAAAGAGCGCGGTCGACGTCCCGGCGGGACCTCCGCCGACGATCGCGACGTCGAAGTCGAGACCGCCGCCGCTCATGGCGCCACGGGGGCGGCGACGCGAAACGCGCCGAGCTCGCGGCAAAGATCATCGACGAGCTCGTCGAGCTCCGCCTCGCGATCGGCCGGCGACGCTATCGTCAAATCGCCACCACGCTCGGCAAACACCGCCGCGAGTCCCTCGGACGCCTCGACGATGCCCTTGAGAAAGACGACATCGGGCGCGCGGATCCGCACCTCGCGGGAGACCATTCCCTCCCCCAACATCGGAGCTACGGACTTCTTGCTCATGTCAGCCGAGCGGATCGTCGACCTCGCGTGCAGTCACGCGCCGCGCGCGCTTCTCGCGGAGGCGAACTTGCACGTACTCGACGAGCCGGTCGACGTAGCTCTCGAACGAGGGGCACTGGATGCCGGTGCCGGCCAGCAGCTCGTCGGTGTTCGTCGAGCTGTACGAGACGGGGGTGCCGAGAGCGTCGAGAAAGGCGCGCGGGCTCTTCGCGAAACGCTCGAGACCTGGCGTGCGGAGCAGCGCCTTCGTGATGTTCGCGGGAATGAACCCGCGTGGCATGCGACGGCCGCCGGCACGCGCCACGAGCTCGAACACGCGGCGCGCCGTGAGCGGCTGTGGATCGGCGATGTGAAAGGTGCGCCCAATCGCGCGCGGGTCGCGCCCGATCGCCCGCGCGGCGTGCACGTAATAGTCGGCGGGCACGAGGTGCAGCAGAGAGTCACCGCGACCCGGGAGCGGTAGCGCGAAGTCCGGCGGCGACGTGACGAGCAAGAGGATGAGCAGGTAGGGCCCGTCGAAGCGATCGACCTCGCCGGTCGTCGAGTCCCCGACGACGATCGTGGGACGGAGCACCGCGATCGGGACACGCCGGGGTCCCGTCATCGCCGCACGCATCATGCGTTCGGCGCGAGCCTTGGTCTCCTCGACGACGTTGCGGAAGTCCTGATCGGTGCCGAGCTCGTCCTCCCGCACGAGGCCGGTGCGACTGCCCGACACCGAT
>CAXSGV010000123.1:3020-6500 GCA_964236615.1 uncultured Polyangiaceae bacterium | reverse complement strand
GGACGGCACCGAGCGACCCACAGCAACCTTCTGGACACCGATGCGGTCGAGTGGTGCACGAGGCACTTGAGCGACGTGCACGCCTCCGCGAGCTCGAGGATCTCGCGCGCGCCGCCGACGTTCATCTGCTCGGCGGCCTCGCGCGGCGCACCGAGGTACGACACCGAAGCGCAGTGGTGAATCCGGTCGACCTCGGCCGCGAGCGATCGGAACTCGGCGCCCGACAGACCGAGATCCATCGAGGCCGCGTCGCCGTCGATCAGGTTGACGCGGCGACGGTCCGCGAGCGGCAACCCATCGAGCGCCGATGCGGCATCGTGCGCCAGCTTCGAGTGAACGACCGCGTGCACGAACGTGCCCGGATCGCGAAGCAGCTCTTCGCACATCTTGCGCGCGACGAACGACGGGAACCCCGTGAGGAGAACGACCTCGTCATACCCCGCGCGCGCCATGCGCCGACGTTACCTCAACGAATCAGGGCGCGCAGTAGTGACCGCCGACGCCCTGGAGCCATGCGCCGTAGTTGCCGTTGTAGCTGGCGGGATTGCAGAACGCGCCCGAGGTGAAGAGCCCAGACGCGATGCACGCGGTCTGCGCGTAGAAGGTGCGGCACTGGCCGGTGCCACCTGCGCGGACGTTGTTCTCGCACTGCGTCTCCGACCCGGCGGGGCACTGCGAGCAGCTCACGTCGGAGCAGTTGATCGCGCAACCGGTGTTGTGGTTGCAGCTCGCGGGCACGAAGGGCTGGAGGCACGTGTAGAGGCCGCTCGCTTCGGCGAACGTGACGTGGAACGGATCGAGGCAGGCCGAGCAGCCCGGCTTCACCGCATCGAGAAACGAGAAGTAAGCGTCGCACGACGCCGAGTCGGCACCGGGTGCGCACGCCGCACGCGCGTCGACGAGATCGGACGCCGCGCAGCTGCCCTTCGCGTTCGGGGGCGGCGCGATCGTGACGTTGGCCGGGCAGCTCGGGTAAGCCGCGGGGCACGTGTTCTGTTGGTTGTTGCACGTCCGCGGCGTGACCGCGCCGTTGCAGGTCGAGCCGGTCGCCGAGCAGTTCGAGCACGCGTTGGCCTGCGAGCCGCAGCGCGTGTTGAGAAAGCCTGCGAAGCAGACGCCCGTGGCGTCGCAGCAGCCGGGGCAGTTGGCGATCGTGCAGGTGGGAGGAGGCGTGACGCACGCCTGCCCGGTGCACACTTGGCTCTGACCAGTGCAGTTTGCGCAGGCGAGGCCGCCCTTGCCGCACGCGGTGTCGACGTTGCCGGCGATGCATTGGTCGCCGAAGCAGCATCCGTTGGGGCACGTCGTGGCGCTGCAAAGCGGAGGCGGACCTTCGCAGTTGCCGCCGACGCTGCCGGTCGGCAGGCACGAGGTCTTGTCCTTCGTGCAATCCTTGCAGGCTCCACCCTTCACGCCGCAGGCCGTGTTGTCCTGCCCGACGCGGCATTGGTTGCCAATGCAGCAGCCGGGGCAGTTGGCCGGGCTGCATGCTGCGTTGACGCACGCGTGGGTCGCGGGATCGCAGATTTCGCCGCCGGTCGTGTTGCACGTCGAGCACGCTTTGCCGCCGGCGCCACACGCGAGGCCGCTCGCACCAGCGAAGCACACGATGCTTCCGCCCGCGTCTTTCCCCGCGTCCGGTGCACCGGCGTCGGGGCCGGGTGAAGCCGTGCCGCAGCAGCCGTCAGGGCAGCTCGTCGCGTCGCAGGCCGTGACCTCACGCGCGCAGGTGCGGCGCGTCGCGTCGCAGAAGTCGAACCCCTTGGCGGTGCAATCGGTGCACGCCACGCCGCGCGGTCCGCCGCACGAGGAGAGGAGCGTTCCGTTCTGGCATTTGCCCTTCGCATCGCAGCAGCCGTCGGGGCAAGTCGCAGCGTTGCACGAGCTCGCGTCGGCATCGGCGGCGTCGTCCGCGTCGGAAGCATCGTCGGCGTCGGACCCGCTGTCGATCAGCGCGACGTCGGGGCTTCCATCCTGCTCGTAGCCCTCGAGCGCGGAGCGACCACACGCCGAGAGCCCGGTGAAGATGCCCACGAACGCAAAGAGAAAGGTAAGAGCCGCGGCGCGCGCGTAGCGCTTTTGCATGCCGGCAGGGTACTCCGCGAGCGCGATTTCGGCACGTCTTTGCGGCGGTGCCCTCGTTACGGTCTGTTTCGATTGGCCGCGACCACCGGATCAGCCGCCATCTGCTGGCAAGCGTCAGCCGCGGACGCGCTTCACGGCGACCAAGAGAACGAGCTCGAAAGCCATCGCGAGGACGATGGCGGCCCCCTCTGGCCAGCCGAGCGCGTGCGCGGTGACGAAGCCGAGGAGAACCCCCACGATCCCAATCAGCATCGCCCACCCGACGACGCCAGCGAGCGACCGGCCCACGAGGCGCGCTGCGGCCGCCGGAATCACGAGAAAAGCGCTCACGAGCACGACCCCGGCGAGGCGAATCGAGGCGACGACGACCGCAGCGAGCAGCGCCAAGAGCGCGCTCTCGAGCCACCCGACCGCGATACCCGAGAGCCGCGCGAGCTCCTCGTCGAAGGTCGCGTACGCGATGCGTGTCCAGCCGAAAACCACGAAGGCGACGGTGACTGCGGCGACACCGAGCACGATGTAGAGGTCGTCTTCGCCGACGAGCAGGATGTTGCCGAAGAGGAGCTGCTCGGGGTCGAACGTGGTCTGGGTTCGTCGCGCCTTCTTCAGCAAGACGACCCCCAACGCGAAGCACACGGCGAACAGGGTGGCCATCGCGACGTCGGAGCGCAGAGCCCACTTGCGGCGAAGCGCGCCGATGCCGATCGCGGCCAGCGCCGTGAACGGAATCGCGATCGACAGCGGCGAAGCGAGACCGAGGAACATGCCGAGCGCGATGCCGCCGAACGCGGCGTGCGAGAGACCATCGCCGAGGTACGCAAGCCCACGCGCCGTGACGAGCACGCCGAGCAGCGCGAGCAACGCCGCCAGCAGCGCGCCGGCAAAGAGCGCGCGTTGGAAAATCGGAAGCGTCAGGTAGGCGAGGTCCACGACGGCCCCCGTTGTTACCAGATTGTCAGAAGCCGCCGCTCAGCTTGATCGCCTCGCGCACGATGACGTCCGCCACCTCGACACGCGCGAACGCGATCTCGGGCGCTGAGGCCTGACGTCCGGTCGCGATCAGCACCGGCGCCGGGCTGCCCGACGTCGTGATGCCGAGCGCGACGGGGCGTGACACGAACGCGAAGGTCACGTCGCTTCCGAGCGAGTGCACGGCCGTCGCGAGGCGCGGATCGTCGCCGAGCTTGCGCGTCTGCGCGGCGGTGGCGCCGAGGAACGCGGGCGCGTCTTCGGAGACGACCATCGTGAGGCGGCTGTCCTTCACGACCCACGCCGCGCCGAGCTTCGAAGGCAGCGCGCCGGTGTTGTCCGACTTCTCCGGACCGCGCGCGAACGTCGCGAGCTGCGCTTTGCCGAGCGTCGGGACGTCGGTGGTCCCGACCGTGATGTCCTTCA
>CAXSGV010000123.1:0-3010 GCA_964236615.1 uncultured Polyangiaceae bacterium | reverse complement strand
TGAAGGAACGCTTCGAGCGGGCCTTTGAAGGCCGGGCGCTGCAGGAGCTCGACGCCCTCGCGCAAGCTGCGTGACGCCGTGTCCCCTGCCCCTTCGCTCGTGGGGGCTCCGACGACCAGCCCGCGCGGTTTGCCCCCGACGTAGGCCGCGGTGAGCCAGTCGCCGCGCGCCGTCGACCAGCCGTCGAGCACGCCGTGGAGCTTCTTTCGATCGGCCTCGGGCAACCGTTCGCCGAGGGTCTGGCCGATCGCGTCCTCGACGCGCTTGGCGGTTGCCTTGCGGTCCTCGGCGTCGTCGCGGCTGAAGAGCGCGATGCTCGCATCGCCCGCGACGTCGAGCAAAGGCGCGGCGTCACCAGGGTGCATCGACTTGACCAGCTGGGTCGCGCGACCGCCACCCTGCGCAGGTGTCACCGTGAGCATGGCGCGGAGATCGTCTTCGCCGGCGTCGACGGCGATTTTTGCCGATTCAAGATCGCCGATGATCGCGAGGTAGTCCTGCACGCGACCGTCGACGAGCTCGAGGATGGCCTTCGGATCGCCGAAGTCGGGCGCGCGACCGCCGTGCTCCTGCCGGAGCTTCGCGTCGTCCTTCTCCTTGTCGGCGCGAAAATCCGCCCACACGTGCGACAGGCTCGACTTCAGGGGACCGGTGAGCGCGGCGCGCGGTGCCTCGATGAGGAGCGAGCTCTTCGCCTTGGGACGCGTCGGCAGCGTGCGGTGCACGTACGGACCGAGGCGCAGGAGATCCTCGGGGTTGCGCGCGACGATCAACCAACCGCCGTTGCCGAGACCGAGCGCCGCGTGGAGCGGCAGACCCTTCGATGTGAGGATCGTCATTCCGCGCTCGCTCTTCGCCTGGTAGCGGGCGTTCTCGGACTCGACGAGCAGGATCTTCGCCTTGTGCGGCTCGACGAGCTTCATCGCGACTGCCCAACTGGCTTCACCAGGACCCGCGCCCTCGGCGATCACGCCGTACGCGGGTGCACTGCCGTCGATCTCCGGACCCAGCGCGGGATCGATTCCCGCAAACGCGCAGACGAGCCCCCCGAGCGTCATCGGCAGGATGCCGAGCGCGCCACCGACGCCCTTCTGGAGCTTGCCCCAGAACGGGTTGGGATCGAGCAACGTCGCCTCGGCGACGAGCCCTTCGGGGGCAGGCACCGCAGGCTCGGGGGCGAACGCTGCGGCGTCGACCGCGTTGCTCGCCGCGTCGTCGGTCTTGCACGATCCGCACGCGCTCGAAGCGAGGAGCGACAGACCGAGCGCGACGACGATGGGCCTCCGCAGGTGCTCATTCATCGGGGTCGGTCTCGCGAATCGTGGGCGCGATCGTCAGAGCGCCACCCGGCTCCACGCGGCCTTCGATCTCGAAGTGCGATGCGCTGCCGTCGCCGTCGAGGTCACCCGAGGCGAGCCCTTTGAAGCCCGTCGCCGTCGCCTGGTAGTCGTACGAATAATATTGCGGCGTCGACATCTCGAAGCGGAGACAGGTGAAGCCCGCGCCCTTGGGATCGGAGGTCCAGTCCGAGGCCGAGGACATGTACTTTTTGCCCGCTACGTACGTCACGCTCGCCGGAACCGCGTGCACCGCCGACCTGCACAGCTTCCTCGACGCGAGAGGATCGCCCATCGGATCCTCGGCCTCGTACGCGGCCACGGCATCGCGCGCGATCTGACCGAGGCTGTTCTTCGCTTCGGCCTGTTTCACGTTTGCGAGGTACCGGCGGCTGCCCGAGATCGCGAGCACCGCAAGGATGCCGACCATGGCGACGACACCGAAGAGCACGAGGACGATGGCGATGATCCAGCCGCTCGTTCCGCCCGACGGCTTCGGCCCCTGCCCTTGCGGATAGGGGTACGGACCCTGCGGGTACTGCGAGTGCTGTGGCGGGTGCTGCGACGGGTGCTGCATGGCCGCGGAGTCTACGCGGTTTGGTCGTCTGCGATCAGTGACAACGCTGCTGCACGGTGGAGTACGTCGCCGTCCCGGGAGCGCCGCCCGCCGCCGCGCAGGTACCGCACAGCGTGGCCGTGTTCGAGGCGCCGCACGCGACCGCCGACGTGAACCCCCTCGACGTGTCCGTGAAGCAACCGAAGGTCTGGAACGGAGGCTTGCCCCCGGTCGTGCTGCAACCGAGACCGGCGCGTTGGTTCGCCGACTTGCAGGTGCTGTCCGCGTGCGAGCAGGTGATGAGCTGCCCGATCGTGACGTAACCGCAGTATTTGCAGGTCTCCCCGATGAACTCCTCGGTCTCCTTTTCGGGTTGGCCGCTGCAGTTGTAGTCGAACGAGCTCTGCGGACCATACGGCGCAGTGAAGTACCCGGACTGGCCGGGGTGAACGCTCGCCGCGATGCCATTGAGCGGCAGCGCGTCGTAGCAATCCGTGTTGTCGGCGACGAAGCCCGCCGGGGTCGATGAGCCGTCCGCGCAACCGGGCGCCGCACCGCCGTTGCCGATGGTGCCGGTCTTGTCGCCGTAGCCGTCGCCGTCCGCGTCGCGGTAGTAGAGCTTGCACGCCTTACCACCGGGGCAGGCGGCGCATTGGCAGGTGCCGATGCTCCCGTTGGCCGTGCACGTGCCGCCGGGGACGTTGCACTCGTCGTTGCAGCACACGCCGGCCACGCAGTGACCGCTCTTGCACTGCGAGACGTTGCCACAAGACGTTCCGTCGGCGAGCTTCGGCTTGCAGACGTTGCCGGCGTTCGAGCAGAAGCTTTGGTCGTTGCAGTCGCTCGGTGCGGCGCACGAGTCTTTGCATCCTGTCGTGCCGGCCGGGCACGCGAACGGATCGCACGACTCGACCGCGAGGCTGCAGTGCCCCTTGTTGTCGCAAGCGGGGCGTCCTTGCGCGATCGTGTTGCCGCAGAACTTCGGACCACACTGCTTGGCTTTGCCTGGGTACTGGCAGGCGCGCTTGCCATTGCACGCGCCCTTGCAGAGATCGTCTTGAAGCGTGAAGCCGCCGTCGGGCGGGACGAACGCGGGACCGATATCCGGGAGCGCGGC
>CAXSGV010000122.1:0-15008 GCA_964236615.1 uncultured Polyangiaceae bacterium | reverse complement strand
CGAGGAGTCGACGGCGTGGCCGCTCGTCACGAAGCCCACCAGCGTCGGCGCGCTCGGCTTTGGCTTCAAGTGGGACATGGGCTGGATGCACGACACGCTCGCGTACTTCGCGCGCGATCCGTTGTGGCGTGGGCACCACCAGAACGAGATCACGTTCCGCTCGATGTACGCGTACTCCGAGAGCTTCGTGCTGCCGCTCTCGCACGACGAAGTGGTTTACGGCAAAGGCTCGCTCCTCCGGAAGATGCCGGGCGACGAGTGGCAGCGGTTCGCGAACTTGCGGCTGCTCTATTCGTACATGTGGTCGCAGCCGGGCAAGAAGCTGCTGTTCATGGGCGGCGAGATTGCCCAGTGGTCCGAGTGGAACCACGACGGCAGCCTCGACTGGCACGCTGCGGAGGCGCCGCTGAACGCTGGCATAGGTCGCGTGCTGGGAGCCTTGAATCGGCACTACAAGGACGAGCCCGCGCTTCACGAGGGTGACGCGGACGCTCACGGCTTCGTGTGGATCGACGGCAGCAACACGCGTCAGAGCGTCGTCACGTACATGCGCCGCGGCCACGACGAGAACGATGTCGTCATCGTGCTCCTCAACTTCACGCCCACGCCGCGCCCGGGTTACCGCGTCGGCGTTCCGCGCGCCGGCCGTTGGAGCGAGCTTTTCAACAGCGACGCGCGCGAGTACGGCGGCAGCGGGCAAGGCAACATGGGCGGCGTCGAGTCCGCGCCGGTCCCCTTCAACGGGCGGCGTCAGTCAATCGTCGTCAACCTTCCGCCGCTGAGCGCGCTCTTCCTCAAACGCGACACCTGACGCCCCACCCCTCACGGCCGCCGTCTGACTGACGCGATCAGTGCGGCAAGACAACGAGCAGAGTGGTGTCGCTACTGAGCGACACCCCGCACGCGTCACCGTTGACCCCGGGGTCGAGCGCGAGCAGCACGAACCTTCGCTCCGGATCGGCCCAGCCGGCGACCCCCGCCACCCACCCGCACGACCTTCGTAAAGCGCGGCCGGTCATTCCGTTGCCTTCCGCGAGCCGCGGCACGCGCATGCGTAGGGCGCTCGGCACGACGCGGCCCTCCCGGAGGCGGCGTACCGTCAGCGCAATCATCGCGTCGCTCGCGGCGTTCTCAGGGAGCTCGACGTCGAGGTCGGTGCCGAAGCGGACATAGGCAGTCGCGCCAACATCCGCGCGCGCAGCGGCGAGCGGCAGCCACGCACCCGTCGCGGGCTCGTCGTTCGATCGCGACGGTTCGAGCGTTCGCCAGGTCGTTCTCCGGAGATGCTCCGACGTCTCAAGTACGCTCGCTGCGCCCTTTCGATGAGCCTCCGCCAGTTGAGACGGGGTGCGATCGCGCTCCCCCAGCTCGTCGTAGATCATCGTGTCGCGCGTCCTGCGCGCGCTCGTTGTATCGAGGAAAACGACGTGCTCCAGGGCCGCGCCGATGAAATCGACACTGTCGTGCGCGAGGAGCACAACCTCGGTGCCTTCGCGGTTCACGGCCGGAAATCCAGCGTCGGTTCCGAGACGAACGATGCCGTTCGTCGTGACGAGAGGAATCGCGCGCGGCGCATAGAGCGGTGCCGCCGCGGCGTCGGCAGGAGTGCCGCCCGCGTCCACCGGCGCCGTGGCGGCGACCCGCACCGTCGAGGAGGCGCTTGGCGTGGCGGCGATGCCGTTCGAGAGCTTGCCTTGGTCCGGTCCGAGCGAATGCGAGGGTGCGCGATGGCATGCCGCGAAGGCGGCAGTGACCACGGTGGCGGCGAGGAGGGGTCGCATCGTCATGAGAACGCGCATCCTTCGCGACGACTTCCACTCGGCCTGGCGAGGCCGCTGTCTCTCCTCGCTCTCAGTAGCCAGCGGGGAGCGCGACGTCGAGGATCTGGGGGGCAACGCGCGTGCATCCGGTCAGCTCCGGCGTCCCGAGCGCTTGGCCGGCGTCGGTGCCACCCGTAGAGGTCTCGGGGCAGACCGTCATCGGCTTCAGCAGGTAGTCGACGTCGAGGTCGTTGTATCCTGCAAGTGCACCGACCATCCCCGTTGGCGACTTGCCCCACGAGTTCTTCGTGCGGAAGAAGACGAGCGTGCCTTGAAGTGCGAGCTGCTTCTGCGCCTCGCTGGCGGCGAAGCCCGCCGGAAGTGTACCCACGCCAGGGACGTCGGTGACCTCGTAGTCGGTGAGCAAGGTCTCGTGTCCGCCCGTACGCGATGCGCCCACGTTCGCCGTCGTCGCGTGGAAGCGGCCGGCCGCGTCCATGGCATCGAAGCTCACGAACCATCCGAACGGCAGTGGTGCGCCGTCGTTGAGCGCCTTCTGCGAGCGACGGAGGATCACGCCCGGATCATCGAACCCCGGACCTGACTGCGCCGTTCCCGCATCGGCGCTCGTGCCGGCGTCGGCCGAAGTGCCGCTGTCGTACGCGCCGCCATCGCGCGCGCCGCTGTCGTATGCGCCGCCTTCGTACGCACCGCCGTCGCGCGCGCCGCTGTCGTAGGCGCCGCTGTCGTACGCGCCGCCGTCGTCGGAGGTGCCACGAAGGGTCTGTGAGCGCGGCGCGCCGCGAAAGCGCCCAGGGACGACGCTACCGGTCAGTCCTTTGATGGGGGCGACGGCGTTCCACGCGAGCGGACCCACGCGACGAAAGTAGCGATTGAAGCCTGCAATCGCCGGCTCGCCGCGGACGCCGAGCACCATGTCGAGCGTGACGGCAGCGGGGCCTGCTTCGCCGCGAGGCGTGCGCACGGGGAAGTCGTGGGGGTTCGTGATCGATCCGTCGGCCGCTCGCGCACCGACGTCGAACGTGTTCCTGCCGTCGGCGCCGAACGTGTTCGTCATCGCCGTGCGCGTGGCGGGAGCGACGCGGAACGCCTCGTCCAGGACAGCGCGGACGCGAGCGCCGTCTTTGCGGCCCTCGGGCGTCGCGAGCACGCCTGAGGAGAGCGCCGTGTTGATCGCCGTCACGGCATCGAGCGAGGCTTGCGCGTCGTCGCCGACGAAGGTGCCGAGACGCATCATCCCGTAGCGCGCGATGATGTCGACGGCGCGGTTCCAGTAGCCGCCGAACTGGACCTGGTTGGAAGGGAGGTCGCCGGTGATCACCTGATCGTAGAGCTCCCAGTACAGCCAGTACGCGGGTGAGAAGTGCGTCGACGTGTCTCCGGTGCGGCCCGCGTGCAGGCTCTCGATCCACGCGCCGGTCGCGTAGAGCCAGCAGTTGCCGGCCTGCCCTTGGTCGAGCACGTCGGACGCGGGGATCGCCGTGACGTTCTGCTCCGATCCCTCGTTGCTGCCGGAAGGACCCGAGCAAGCGGCGACGGCGAACAGGGTGGCGGCGGAAAGGGCGAGAGCAAGAGGACGGCGCATGTCCGCTGTAGAGCAATGTGTGCGCCGCGAAGATTTAGCCTAAAATCGCGGGATTTCTGCCATCTCCCTGGGCAAGCACCCGCCCTGGACGTCGAACGTCGATCCCGGCCCGCCCGAAGACCGGTACCTCGAGCTGCCAGGCAAGCAGCCCCTTCGACGACCCGAGTCGCCGAGAGTACGGAGCGCGTCAGGTCGCCGGGGCCGTTGCCCCGCGCAGCTGCTTGATCGCGACCCCCACGTCGTTGCCGCTCACGGTCGCGCCGGTGGATTTCAAGTGCTTCATCGCGACGCCGGTCGCCTGACCTTCGCTCTTGGCCGCGACGATAGCGTCCTTCACCGGGGCAAGCGCCGCGAGGATGGCCTCGGTCGTCATCGTCGCGGGTAGGAACGCGCCGAGCAATGCGATCTCGCGCAGCAGCGTCGCCTTCTGAGCGTCGTCGGTCGACATCGAGAGCGTCTCCTCGTTCGACTTCACGAGCTTGCGCAACGCCCCGACGGCCTCCTCTTCGGTGGCCGGCCGGCCCGAGCGCGCCTCGGACGTTTGAATTTCGCCGAGCGCGAGGCGCAAAATGTCCTTCGCCACCGTGTCGTTGTCCTTCATGGCCTGCACGACCCGCTTCTTGATCTCGTCGACGAGCATGCCCCTCCTTACCACGCTCCCATGGACCAACAGCCCGTCACCCCGGTGCACCACTGCACCAGGCGCAGTTGGATATTTCCGACGAGCTCGGAAAGAATTCGCGGAATTCCTCGGGTTTTTCGTCTCGTCTCGAATGGACCATGGTTCTTGCAGCGAAATGGCTACGGATGAACATCTCCTGCCAAGCCTGCTCCGCGAAGTACGCCGTCCCGGACGAGAAAGTCCGCGGCAAGAAGGTGCGCTTTCGTTGCCGTGCCTGCGGCAACATGGTCCTCGTCGTCGACGCGCTGTCGACCGCGACCAACGAGGCCGCCCACTACCAGAGCGAGGCGCGCTACCAGCCCGAGCCCCGCGGGTACGCCCACTTCGATCACGATTCGCATCACGATCCGCACCGCAACGACTTCGAGGGCGACGATCCGACCGAAGAGCGTGACGCGGCGCACGACCAACGTTACGACGATGGTCCGGTCGTCGAGCACGAGCAACCGTTCGACACGACGACGCGCAAGGCGGCTGTCGTTCGTCATGGCGCACGTGCCAAGCGCGACCTCTTCGCGCATCATGACCAAGCGCACCAAGCGCACCAAGCGCACCAAGCGCACCAAGCGCACCAAGCGCAGCAAGCGCGGCACGTGCACACGAGCGCGCCAAGCGAGCCGCCGCCCCCCTCGCGCAGCGTGCTTCCGAACGCGACCGGCGAGCGCAGCGAGAGCTCGGTTCTCTTCACCTTGGCCGCGCTGTCGGGCGTCCGCGCCACGCCGGCCGTACCGAGCCCCCGCCGTCCACTCGATCCGCGCACCGATCCCGCGGGCTCGGGACTCATCGATCTGAAGGCGATGATGGCGGACGCGCAGGAGCTTCCGCCCCAGGCCGTCAAATCCGTCTTCCCGAGCGATCCTCCGCTGGGCGCGTTCACGACCTCGGTGGCCACTTCACCGAGCCTCACGCGTGGTCGGCGTGGCCGCATGCTCGGCGCCGGTATCGCCGCCGCGGCTGTCCTGCTCGTCGCGGTAGGCTTCACGGCTTCGGCGGTGTTTGGTGGCGACGACACGCCCATCGCCGCCGCGATCCCGGCGGTCGTGATCGAGCCGCCCGCGCCCGCGCCTGCTCCTGCCGCCGCGCCCCCAACCGCTGCGGCGAACGACGCGAAGTCGCCGCCCGCTGCCGAGCCTGTCGCCGCGCTGCCGAAGACGAAGGGCAAAGCCGGCAAAGGCGCGCGCCGTCACGCTGGTGGAGCTGGTGGAGCCAAGGCTGCGGCGTCACACCAGAGCAGCGCGAGCACCGCCTCGAAGTCGGCTGCGCCCGCCGCCGCCCCTGCCGCGAGCGACCCCTGCCACTGCAAGGGGAACCTGATGTGCGCGATGAAGTGCGCGAGCTGATCGCTTCGCCGGAGCCTTGGGCTTCTCGGGTTTCTTCAACATGACGTCGCGGTGCTCCTTCCAGTAATGGCGGCGCACCGCTGGACCGCCCGTCCAGCCTTTGGGCACCCGGATCTTCCTCCCGCAAGCGCGGCAGGTCGGCATGGTCGGCTTCTTGGTGCTCTTGCGCGTCGCAGTCGTGGTCATGGTCTGCTCGAGAGCACGCGCAGTGCCGCCGCGGCATCCCGCGGTTCCTCGAAGAAACAGGCGCGCTCGTGCGGCCGTACCCCGTCCGGGCCACCGCGGGGACGTCCCGGGGACAGGCGACGCGAAGGGCGCACCGCAACCCGGCGTCTTTCGCGCCGGTCAGGGGCGTCGCGGCTCAGGGCCCCGTGTTTCGCGCGTGGTTCGGCAGCTCCGCAAAATGCGCACGCGACGTCGTGCGAAGCGCTTGGCACGCAGCGTCGTCCGCGGGCGCGAGCTCGGTGCCGCCGGGCACGCGTGCATGTTGCACGCATCGCCAGTCGTTGTCCCACGGCTGCGCGAGCAGCGTGCGATCCTCGCCGAGCATTCCCCAGGTGCTGACGGGGCAGGGGAACATGGCGGTGCAGTTCGTGATTGGGATCGCGTCGAAAGCGGCGAGCGAGCGCAGCAAGCTTCGACCACGGAGAGGCCGCCGGTACGGATCGAGCGCGAACGTGTCGAGCACGCCGAGTGCGTCGAGCAGCGTCGGGAGAAGATCGAGGTGCGTCGTCGCATGCGTCCTCGCGGCGCGCAGGCTCGCCGCCTCCTCGGCGGTCAACGCGCCCGGGCTGAACGCGATCCACGCAGGCACGTGGACCTGCTCGTCGTAGAGACTCTGCCCGTGGTGGATGGCGCCGTGCTCTCCGAACGCCTCGCTGTGATCGCTCGTGAGCACCACCATCCAAGGTGCAGTGCCGCGCGTCTCCACGAACGCGCGAACGGCGCGCGCAATGCTCTTGTCCTGCTCGTGGATGGCGTTCTCGTACGCGTGCTCGAGCGCGCTCAAGCCTGACCAGCTCGGCTCGCGTCGCCAGGGCTGGTACGGCGCGTCCTTGGGCTCGACGAAGTAGGGGGCGTGCGTGCCCGCGAAATGGAGCACCACGAACAGCGGTGCGCGCGGCGACTCGGCGCCGAAGCGTGGCAGCTCCTTCACGGCGTAGTCGGCGAGCAGGCGGTCGACACCGCGATCGACGACCTCGTCCTCGTCCTCGACCTTCACGCCGACGAGCGTCTCGAGTGTCATGAACGAGTCGATCGCGTTCTTCACGTCGCTGCGTTCGAAGAGCGACGACAGCTGCGCCGACCAGTAAGCCACGCGCGGCGCGACGTCGTTCGAGCGCACCTGCCGCACGAAATCGAAGACCGTGGGCATGCGCTGGATGTCCTCGCGCGAGCCGTCCTGCGTCTGCCCGGTGATGAGCGCCGACACGGCAACGGCAGTGTAGCTACCGATCGAGCGCATCTCCGTGAACGCGACCCGCTCGGGGAAGAGCGCGCTCACTTCGGGTGCGACGTCACAGCGCTCCGCGGGGTCCTTGCAGTAGCTCGTCGCTCGCACGCTCTCGGTAAGGACGAAGAGGATGCTCGGTACCTCGTCCTTCTTCGAGGTCAAGAGCGGGACGTGCACCGTCGTGGCAAGCGCAGCGCTGCGCGGCGCCCACGCGAGCGTCACGGCGTCGAGCAGGCGCAGCTCGGGCGTGCCGAGCCGCAAGGGGAGGGCGACCGAGATCGCGAGCAAGAGCGCACCCGCGAGCAGCGCACGACGGCGGCGCACCGGCTTGCCCTTCGCGAGGAGCAGCACGTACTCCACGCCAGCGAGTGGAATCGCCAGCAGCAGCGTCGTCGGCAGCATGTGCCACATGACCGGCGCGATGTCCGACCACGTATGGAGAGCGCTCGCGATCACCTGGCGATCGATCGTGGAGTGGTAATAGCGAAAGAAGAGGCACTCGACCGCCACGAGCGCCCCCGCTGTGATCGCGATGGCCACGCGCATGGGGCGCCGCTCGCGCAGCGTGAACACGAGCAGCCCCAGCAGGACGCTGGCGACCGCGTTCATCATCGCGATCGCGCGCGACGAAGAGCGCAAGTAGGGCCCCGCGCCACGCAGCGCGAGGTCGAGCGCGACCATCTGCCCGGCGAACAGCACGGGGGCAACGCGCTGCCAGCGCGCTCCCACGGCCGCGGCCAAGCTCACTTCGTCTTGTCGGAGGGCGGATCGACGACGATGTCTTTTTCGAGCGTCACGGTGACGAGCTCGCCGACGGCGCACTTGGCGCCTTCGCGGATCTTCGCGTCGATCCCCATCACGTGGCGCGGACCGCCGATCGCGGCGAGCGAGCTCTTGAAGGGAAACCCACTGATCGTTCCGCGCACCGGCACGCGGCCGTGGGTGCCGAAGATCTCGGGTACGTCGAACGGGAACTCGACATAGGTGAACGCGCTTCCCTTTGCTTGGAGGACGCGTGCTTGAAACGGCTCATTTGGTGCAAACGGCTTCTTCGTAACTTTCGTCGACATGCGGCTCGCATCTAACCACAGGTAGGCAATCGGTTGGGGTGCACGTCGCGGCGATCGTGGCATAACTTCGAGTCATGCGTCTGAGCCGTCGGACCAGAGCACGTCGGAGCGGGTTGTCGTCCGCCGCCGGCGTGGCTGCGTTGCTCGCGGCGATCTTGCCCGCGCGCGTCGGCGGCACCGAGCCGATGCCGCGCGCGATGCTCGCGATTGCCCATCGCCCTGCCGAGCCTGCGTTCGCGCCGATGACGGAGCGTCGCACGGTCGACTGGGCGAAGAATCTTCCTGCGCTCACCGTCGAGAACCCGAATACGCGCGCCGTTGCGACCATCAGGCTCTACGCCGAGGACGGCTCCGTCGATCCCGAGATGCTCGACTCGTTCAAGGTGCTCGTCGGTGACGGCCACAACCATCCCGCGCCTATGAAGCGTCGCGTGGTGCAGCTGCTCGTGAAAGCCGCCGCGCACTTCGACGCCAAGCACGTCGTCGTCGTGTCGGCGTACCGCCCGGGACGTCGCGGTGGTCCGCACGCGCACGGTGTCGCGATCGATTTCAAGCTTCCCGGCACGAGCGCGCGCGCTCTCGCCGCGTACCTCCGCACGCTTCCTCGCGTCGGGGTTGGAATCTACACGCATCCACAAACGCAGTTCGTGCACGTCGACGTGCGCGAGACCAGTTGGCATTGGGTCGATGCATCCCCGCCGGGACGCACGTGGCGCGAGGCGCCGCTAGCCGACAAGAACCGCGAGCCTCGCGACGCGACGTACACGCCCGAGGCCGATCTACCTTAGGCTGCTCGCCCATGGGCGCCCGCCTCGGTCGTTACGAGATTTTCGGCATGCTCGGTGAAGGCGGTATGGCCTCCATCTACCTCGGCTCGCTTCGCGGTGCCGAGGGGTTCGAGCGCCCCGTCGCCATCAAAGTCCTGCGCAAGGACGTGGAGCGCGACAAAGAGTACCGGCGCATGTTCGTCGACGAGGCGTGCATCAGCGCAAAGCTCGCGCACCCGAACGTCGTGCAGGTGTTCGAGCTCGTGCGCGAGGACGGGCAGCTCTTCATGGCGATGGAGCTGCTCCTCGGTCGCTCGCTCCTCGACGTGTGGAACGAGTGCCGCACGCGCGACGTTCGTCTACGCCCCGACGTCGTTGCGTGGATCGGCGCGCGCATCGCCGAGGGGCTTCACCACGCCCACGAGCTGCGCGACGGCGCGGGCGCGTTGCAGAACCTCGTCCACCGCGACGTGAACCCGGCCAACGTGTTCGTCACCTACGACGGGCACGTGAAGGTGATCGACTTCGGGCTCGTGCAAGCAACCGATCGGCTTTCGCGCACCGCGACTGGCATCGTGAAGGGGAAGATCGCCTACCTCTCGCCGGAGCAGACGATGGCCGGCATGATCGATCGCCGCTCCGACATCTTCTCGCTCGGCGCCACGCTTTGGGAGCTGAGCGCGAATCGCCGACTCTTTCGCGACGAGACCGACGTCGACACGGTCAACGCGATCCGCGAGGCGCGTATCGACGACCCCACGCGCTTCGTCCCCGATTACCCGTCGCTCTTGTGGCTCGTGCTGCGTCGCGCGCTCGCGAAGGATCCGGGTGACCGCTACGCGACCGCGGCGGACTTCGCAAAAGACCTCGACGGCGTCGCGCGCGCCGATGGCTCGATCCTTCAAGCGGCCGCGCTCGCCGAGATCATGAGCGCGCTCTTCGCCGACGATCGTACGCGCGAGCTCTCGTGGGTGACGGACCTCACGACCCGCGAGCACACGAAAGAGCCAGGCGAGCTCATGATGCCATCGCGCCCTTCGGCTTCCGCGCGCGCTCTCGTCGGGGCGGCGCCGCCACGCGTGCCGTACTTGATCTCGGTGGTGACAGCCGTGCCCGCGGCTGCACCGCCGATGCTTCCGCCGATCCTCGACGAGCGCACGGAGCTTCTCGAAGATCGGAAGCGCGCGTCGATGGTGCGCTTCGTCGGGATCGGGCTCGTGGCGGCGTTCGCGGCCGCTGCTGTCGCGCTCTCGGTTTGGAGCGCGATGACGCCGACCTCACCGAGCGTGCCCGACACCGCGCCCGCGAAGGTCCGAGGCGATCACGTCGCGCCTCGTTCTTCCTGAGCCGCGCGAGGCGGCGCGAGCACGTTCAAGCAGCCTTTTCGTCCTTCTCCGCGAGGATCTCGAGCAGCGTGTCGAGCGCCGCGGACACGTCGCCCGCGACCTTCTTCGGGACGGCGCGCGTCTCGCTCAACAGCTCGCGGAGGCGCGTGGCGACGTTCTTCAGACCGGCGGCGTCGCGCTTCTTCTTCTCGGCCTCGTCGATCGGGAAGACGGTGTCCTTGAACTGCTTCTGGATCGTCGGAAGCTTCACGCCATCCTCGATCACCTTTTTGTGGATCTCGGCGACCGCGGCGCTCGGCGCTTCCTCCTGCGACTCGGCGCGGCGGAGAAAGTCGACGGCCTGGTAGCTCGGAATGTCGTCGGTCACGCCGTCGCGCGTGAGCACCTCGGGGGCGCGCTTCTGCAAGAAGAGAAAGGAGCCCGTCAGCTTGTCGACGGTGTCCTGCCGCAAGTGGAGCTCGTTCTTCGTGTACGCCTCGAACGAGTCGTAGCCCCAGCGACGCCAGGAGCCATTCTTGCGGGTGAGCGTCAGCGCTTCGGCGAGCTCGAGCCAGCTGTTCTTGAAGGTTCGCGCTCGCGCAAGAACGAGGGCGCGTTCGGGGTCATCGGCGTGCTCGCGCTCGGCAGCGGCGAGCTCTGCATCGGTCTTCGTCGGTCGCATCGACCGCGAGCCGTACGTCACTTCTGCGTCGGAGGAAACCCTTGCCAGGCAGCGTTGTAGTCGTTCGATGGGCTCCACATCAGCCAGCCGGCGCCGCCGTTGCTTTCCGCGCTTTTTGCCTGATCGACGAGGTACTTCGGCCCGTAAATCGGCGTCTTGTAGTTCGACGCCTGGAGCCACGAGCGAATCACGCAGGTTTTCACTTTGCCGCGCTTCAAGTGCTCGATCGCCATCTTCGTGCCGATGCCGACGATCTCCGCGTGGTTACCGGGGATGTCGAAGCCGCGGTAGCCCTTGTCGTAGTGCGACGGGTAGACCATCGGCGAGAGCGCTTCGACTTCCGCGCCCAGCACGGCGATGTCTTGCCCGAGCATCTCCATGTCGCCGCGCTCGCCGGTCGCGACCACGCCGAAGATGTCGAGTGAGAGAGCGACCTTCCGTGGCTTCGTCACCTCGTGCACGCGGTGAACGAAGTCCCGAATCGCGTTGATGCGCTTACCGCTGTTGCCCGGCGGGAACACCGCGTTCTTCAGACCGCCGTGCACGGGGAAGCGAATGTAATCGAGCTGAATCTCGTCGGCGCCCGCGTCCATCGACTCCTTCGCGAGCTCGATGATGTAGTTCTGCGCCTCGACGTTCACCGGATCCATCCACCCCATCGTGAACGGCTTGCCGTACGTCGCCATCACCGACAGGTTCGGCGCGTGCTTGGCGGCCCACGGATCGTGAAAGCAGGCGATGCGCATGATCATGCGAATGCCCTTCGCGTGCGCGAAGCGGATCGCCCTTTTCAAGTCGGGGATCGGCGGCTCCTTCTTGGGCCACGGCGCGGTCGACGCTTCCATGTCGAGCGCGACCTTCACCTTCGTCGGGTACGTGATCGGGCCTTCGTAGTCTTTGGCGTCGAGGACGATGGCGTTGATCGAGGGCACGCGCTTGCCGACGTGATCGAGGGTCTGCGGCCACGCGACGCTCGCGTTCGACCCGGTGATGAAGATCCCGCGGAGCGCCTTGTCCTCGGGCCAGCCGAGACGGTCTTCCTCGGGCTCCTTGTACGGCTCGCTCAAGAGGTGAGGGATCTCGATCGACTGCCCCGGCGTCGCCGTGATCTCTTTCGCAAGATCGCTCGCGAAGTAGACGTCGGTGAGATCGAGGTACGCCTTTGCGATCGAGATCGGCGTGTCGCTCGCCGCGACCTTGTGCACGACCGTCGGCTTGCCGTTCTTCTCGACGATGCTTCCGCCGGCCGGGAGCCGCGGCTTCAACCACGCACCGAAGGCTCCGCCGGGTGGGGCAGGGGTTGCGGCAGCGCTGGCGTCGGCCATCCCAGCCGTGGTGGCCGCGTTCACGTCCGCGCCGGCGTCGAGCTCGGCGTGCGTCGTCGACGCTGCCTGTGAGCTCGAGCCGCAACCCGCAAAAACCAGCGCAATCAAGACGAACGGCGGTCGCACGCCCTCATTCTACAGAGGAGCCGCACCGCCGCCAAAAGAGAGGAGGAGCGGCGAGGCGAGAGCAAACGCGAGGGCCGAGAAGTCGCCCGCGCTGCGAGGCATGTGGGACGATCACGGAGGTGGTGCGTTCGATCGCGCGCTCCCGACTTGGAATGTGTTGCGAAGGGTCATGCGCCATGGCGAGATGTCTCGTTGACCTTTTGGAGGTTTGAATGAAGTTCTGGCCGGCCTTACTCGTCGTCGTAGCAACAGGGGCAGCCGCCGCAGCATGCGGCGGTACCGATGAAAGCATCTTCGTCCCCGATGGCGGGTCCGACGGCGGTGACCTCGATGTCACGCAACCCCCGGAGCCCGATGGTGGCTTCTTCAACACGGACACCGGGCCTGGCCCGACGTCGTGCACGCCTCTCACATGCGCGTCGGTTGGCAACGCCAACTGTGGCCCGGTCGGCGACGGCTGCGGCGGGCTCCTTCAATGCGGTACGTGCACGGCGCCCGAGACCTGTGGCGGGGGCGGCAAGCCCAGCGTCTGCGGTGGCAGCACGAAGTGCACGCCAAAGGCATGCGCCGACTTCCCCGACGCTGGCGTCGGATCGTGCGGACCGATCGCCGATGGCTGCGGCGGTCTCGTCACGTGCGGAACGTGCGTGGCTCCGCAGACCTGCGGCGGCGGCGGGACGCCGAGCACCTGCGGCGGCACGACGGGCTGCGTCCCCAAGACGGTGGCAGCGTGCACGACGGCAGGCATCAACTGCGGCCCCATCGCGGACGGCTGCGGCGGCTTCGTCGATTGCGGAACGTGCTCGGCGACGCAGCAGTGCGGCGCGGCCGGCCCCGGCAAATGCGGAGTCCCTGGCCCGAGCGCCGAAGCGGGCGCGTGCACTCCGAAGACGTGCGCATCGCAAGGCATCGGCTGCGGCCCTGCGGGCGACGGCTGCGGCAACCTCCTCGATTGCAACATCGGTGGTGGCTGCGCGCCTCCGCAGACATGCGGTGGTGGCGGCACGCCGAGCGTCTGCGGTGGCTCGAGCGCGTGCGTCGCGAAGACCTGCGCCCAGATCGGCGCGACGTGTGGCCCGGCCGGTGACGGCTGCGGCGGCACGCTCAACTGCGACGTCAACGGCGGGTGCGCGCCTCCGCAAACCTGCGGTGGTGGCGGCACGCCGAGCGTCTGTGGCGGCACGAACCTCTGCGTCAAGAAGACCTGCGCAGATTATCCTGCAAACTCGTGCGGTCCGCTCGCGGATGGCTGCGGTAGCACGATCACCTGCGGCGGCGCCTGCACCGGCGGCAACATTTGCGGCGGCGGCGGCACCCCGAGCGTCTGCGGTGGTGGGCCCGATGGCGGTCTCGACGCCGGTGGCTGTGTTGGTTTCTGCCAGAATCAAGTGACGTGCAACCCGACGACGACCACGACGACCCTCAAGGGCACCGTCCGCGCCCCGACGAAAGCGCCCTTCCTTGGCGGCGCGAAAGCTGACCCGGTCAACAACGCGCTCGTCTACATCCCGAACGCGGGTGGCACCAACGACGGGGTCACGGACTTCGGCGCGAACGTCGCCTGCACCCAGTGCGGCGACGAGATCACCGGCAAGCCGCTCAACGGCGTCATCGCGAACACGGCGCCTGACGGGTCCTTCACGCTGACGAACGTTCCCGCGAACGTTCCGTTCCCGCTCGTCGTCCAGCTCGGTCGCTGGCGCCGCAAGATCACGGTCCCCGCGATCCCGCAGTGCACGACGGTCACGCTCCCGGACACGAACGAGAGCACGTGGCTCCGCTTCCCGCGCTGGCAGGGGGAAGGCAACCCGGCCGACAACATCCCGCAGATGGCGATTGCCACCGGCAACGTCGACACCCTCGAGTGCGTCCTTCGCAAGGTCGGTATCGACGACCGCGAGTTCGTTCTCGGCTCGAAGACGGGCCGCGTCCACATGTACCGGAACAACGGTGCTCAGGTGACGGACGGCACGAAGAAGGATCAGGCGGTCCCGCAGACGACGCTGACCGGCACCGCGGCCGAGATCAACAAGAACGACATGGTGCTGTTCCCCTGCGAGGGGGGGCACACCGACGAAGCGACCGCCGACAAGGATCGCCTCCTTGCGTACACCTCGGCCGGTGGCCGCGTGTTCGCGACGCACTACAGCTACACCTGGCTCTACGATCGCGACACGGCCTCCACGGCGCTCGACGGCCCGTTCTCGACGACCGCCAAATGGAACGTGAACAAGTACTCGCCGACGGCGAATGACGCGGCCATCCGCACGTTCATCGACACGAGCTTCCCCAAGGGCCAGCAGTTCGCCCAGTGGCTCGGCATCGTGAACGCGCTCAGCCAAGCATCGCCTCCGGCGATCAACGTCAACGTTCCGCGTGACGACCTCGACCCGCCGATGCCGGCGGTCTCGCAGCAGTGGGGTTACACGACGGCGGCGGACTGGAACAATCCCGGCAACGGTCGTACGGCTGTCCCCACGATCCAGCACTTCACGTTCAACACGCCCGTCGGTGCAGCCCCTGCATCGCAGTGCGGGCGCGTCGTGTTCTCCGACTTCCACGTCGCGAACGCGAACGTGAACAACGCGGACTTCCCGGCAGAGTGCAACAGCACCGCGATGAACGCGCAGGAGCGCGTCATCGAGTTCATGCTCTTCGACCTCGCGTCCTGCATCACGCCGGACGTTCCCCCGCCGCCCCCCACGTGCACGAAGCGCACGTGCCCGACCGGAACGCCGAAGAGCTGCGGCATCCAGGGCGACGGCTGCGGCGGCTCCATCGACTGCGGTCCCTGCGTTTCACCGCAGACGTGCGGCGGTGGCGGCACCGCGAACTTCTGCGGCGGCACGGGCTGTACGCCCCGTACTTGCGC
>CAXSGV010000121.1:12997-15032 GCA_964236615.1 uncultured Polyangiaceae bacterium | reverse complement strand
CGTATCGGAGCACGCGCCGTGAAGCCGCTGCTCGACGCGCTGGCGGACACCGACGCTGGGCAACAGCGCATTGCGATCGACGTGCTCGGCTACGTGCAGAACAAGAACGCGGGTGCACCGCTGTTTGCGTTTGCGATCGGCCCTGCCGAGTCGCCGCTCCGCGCGCGCGCGATGGTCGCCTGCGGCCGCTTGCGCGATCCGGCCCTGCTCCCCAAGTACGAAGCGCTCCTATTGCCCAAGAGCGGGCCGCAGGTCGACGAAGGGACGCCCACCGACACCGTGGCCGTCGCTGCGGTGTGGGGGGTCGCGCGGATGCAGGACAAGCGCGCAGCGACGGTGCTCCGCCGCCTCACGAAGCGCGGCACCCCCGAGATGCAAGCGCTCTCGGTGCTCGGGCTCGGTCTGTTGCAAGACAAGGCCTCGACCGCCGACATCGCGGCAACGGCGCGCGGACTTGATTCGGGCAATGTTGCGCGGGCCGCCGCCGCCTATGCGCTCGGTGAGCTCGGCGCCGAGTCCGAGACCGCGACGCTGCTCTCGCTCGCGCAGGGCACGGAGGCGCTCCCCCGTCAGCTCGCGCTCGTCTCGCTCGCGCGCATGGCAGCGAACACAAAAAATGGCGAGCCGCCCGGTGGCAAGGCCGCGCTCGCCGCAATGGCCGATGCGGTGTTCGCCGGCGGCGAGAACGACAGCGCTCGCGCGCGCCAGACGGCCGAGGCTCTCCAGCGCGCGGGCACGGCGTCGCTCATCCTGCTCGCCAACGCGAAGGAGTCGGCGCACACGGTCCACGATCCACTTCCCGCCCCCGACGGCATCATCGACGTCGAGTTCGCTCTCGGCGAGCTCGTCCCCAAAAACTTCACCGAGAAGGAGCGCGTCGCAGCGGTCGTGAAGTACGGCGACTCGCTCGAGCACGCCGCCATGTCGGGGCTCCAGACGTCGAGCGATCGCGCCCGCGCCGTGCTCGACGCCATTGGTGCGGGCGACGGCTCACTTCGGCCCTTCTTCGGCGGCGAGGCCTCACCCGGGCTGGCCGCTGGGCAAGCCCGGGCGAAGAAGATGGCGCGTGCGCTCGAGCCCGCCATCCTCGGCTTTGCTCACCATCCCAACGCCACATTGCGAACGAAGGCGGTCATCCTCCTCGCGCACTCGGACACCGACGCGGCGACCGACGCCGTCGTGAGCGCGGTCAGCGATCCCAACGAGTCGGTCCAGCGCATCGCTATTGCCGCGATCGGATCGCACGCCAACCCGCGCGCGGTCGCTGCTGTCGGCAAGCTGCTCGCGACACACGAGAATTGGGCGATGCGTATCCTCGCGGTGCAAGCGCTCGGTCGCCTCGGCACAGCGGGCAGCACCGAGGCTGCGCGGCATCTGCGCGACGCCGCCGTCAAAGACTCGTATGCGCTCGTGCGCGAAGCAGCGCTCAAGGCGCTCGCGAGCTTCGATACCCGTGGCGGCCAGGAGCTCGCGCAGCGCATGGCCACCACCGACGCCGAGCCGCGCGTGCGCGAGACCGCAGCAGCCATCGCGCGCGGCGCACACTGATCATGCGAGCGCTCGGCGCGACGCTCTGTCTTTTCGGTGCACTCTGCACTTTTAGTTGCCGCGACGTCGCGCGGTTCTCCAGCGGCTCCGATCACTACGCGGGCGGCGTCGTCACCGGAGACTTCGTGCGGGCCGGCATCGCCGACGACATGCGCCTCTGCCTCACGCTCGACGCCGACCACTTGCAAGACGGTCCCGGCTTCGTGACCTCGTCCGACGGACGCTTTTCGCGCACGCGCCTCCGTCCGATCCCGCAGGTGTGGCACGACTCTCTCTCCACCTTGTCGTTCGGCGAAGGGCGCGTTCAAAACCTCATGTACGTGGTCTCGCCGGTGAGCGGCACCGAGCCCGATGTCATGATCCTGATCTCGCTCATGCAGTCAGGATCGGTCGAAGCACGCCTCGTACGTGGCGCGCCCGGTGCACCCGATGCATCGGCTACGGCGGCGACCCCCAACCTGTTCGCCGTGTTCTCGCTCGAACGAGC
>CAXSGV010000121.1:0-12987 GCA_964236615.1 uncultured Polyangiaceae bacterium | reverse complement strand
CTATGCCCGCGGTGACCTGCGGGTCCAACCCACCGAGTTCGATCGTGTGCGTGTGCTTCGTCCCCGGATGCGCGCGGACCGTCGCGCCCCTGCCCCTGAGATCGGCGTTGCTTTGAAGATCCTCGGTATCGAGTCCTCGTGCGACGAGACGGCGGCGGCGGTCGTGACGGCCGACGGGCTCGTGCTGTCCGACGTCGTCATGAGCCAGGTCGAAGTCCACGCGCGGTACGGCGGCGTGGTGCCGGAGCTCGCGTCACGCGATCACACGCGCAACGTCGGGCCGGTGGTGCGCGAGGCACTTCTACGCGCGGGGCTCGCTCTGTCCGAGGTCGACGGCGTGGCGGTCACCAACCGCCCCGGTCTCCTCGGCGCGCTGCTCGTCGGCGTGCAGGTTGCGAAGGGCATGGCGTGGGCGGCCGACCTTCCGTTCGTCGGTGTCGATCATCTCGTCGGTCACCTGCTCGCGGTCTTTCTCCGACGCGAGGCGAGCGAACCGCCGCAAGAGATGCCGGCGTTCCCCTTCGTGGCGTTGCTCGCGTCGGGTGGACACACCGCGCTCTACCGCGTCGACGGACCGGTCGCCGCGGCGTGCACCGAGCTCGGGGCGACGCGCGACGATGCCGCGGGGGAGGCGTTCGACAAGGTCGGGAAGCTCCTCGGTCTCGGCTACCCCGGCGGTCCACGCATCGACAAGCTCGCCGCGACGGGCGACGCGTCGCTCTACGATTTCGTCGCGCCGATGGCGCACGGGCCCTCGCTCGAGTTCAGCTTCTCCGGGCTGAAGACGAAGATCGCGCAGCTCGTCGCGAAGGACGGCATCCCCGAAGATCCGGCGCGTCTCGCCGCGATGTGCGCCGCGTTCCAGCGCGCGGTCACGAGCGTGCTGGCGGCCAAGCTCGTGCGCGCTGCCGTGGCCGAGGGCGTCGGCGACGTCGTCATCGGCGGCGGCGTGGCTGCGAACCGCGAGCTTCGCGAGCGTGTCACGACGCTCGCCGCCAAACACGGGCTCCGCGCGCACTTGCCGAGCATGGCGAGCTGCACCGACAACGCCGCGATGATCGCTTACGCCGGCGCGATGCGCTTGTCCCGCGGTGAGCGTGACTCTTGGGATCTCGTCACGACGAGCCAAACCGCGCTGCCGCGAAAGACGCGAAAAGGCGGCGGCCAACGCGTATAACCCCGCGCATGGCCATCTGGACCGACTTCAAGAAGTTCGCGATCAAAGGCAACGTCATGGATCTCGCCGTCGGCGTCATCATCGGCGCGGCGTTCGGCAAGATCGTCGACTCGCTCGTCAAGGACGTGATCATGCCGCCCTTCGGTTTGATCCTCGGCAGGGTCAATTTCCAAAACCTCTACATCCAGCTCGGCGACAAGCACTATGCGTCGCTTGCCGAGGCGAAAGCCGCCGGCGCGCCGACGATCAACTACGGCGCGTTCCTCTCGACCATCATCGAGTTCTTCATCCTCGCCTTCGTGGTCTTCATGATGGTGCGCCAGATCCAGAAGCTGACGCACCACAAGGATCCCGCGCCCGCGGAGCTCAAAGACTGCCCGATGTGCACGAAGAGCATTCCGCTCAAGGCCAAGCGCTGCCCCGAGTGCACGGCCGATCTCGCCCCCACCAAAAGCAGCGAGCCCGCCCTCGCGTGAGCAAGGGGGGCTCGAGCCCTTCTTCGAAAGCGCGGGCCGCGCTTGGCGTTGCGCGAGGTGTCGCGCTTCAGCGCTTCAGCGCTTCGTGTGACCGTGACCGCGCTTGGCCGTGATTCCACCTTCGTGCGCTGACGAGATGCCGACGTTCGCGCTCCCCGCGCTCCCCGCGCTTCCGGAATTCTTGGGGGACGAGAGCGTGGCCACGCCTCCGATGGGCGCGAGCACGATCTCGAGGGTGTCGCCCTTGGCACGCACTTGGTAGTTCGGCACGCCGTCTTTGAAGGCGACCGCGAGCTCGGCGCCCGCGCCGTCGTTCGTTACCTTGATGCTGGCGATCCGTGAGTCGCGCGCCGCAAGCGGTCCCGCTGCTTCGAGCGATCGGCGATCAGGGACGGCGACGGTGAAGCCCGTCGGCTGTGTGGCCCCCTGAATCTTCTCGATGGCTCCGTCCATCTTGAGCCGAAGCACGTTGCCGTGCGCCACCGCGCCGTTCCCGAAGGGAATGACATGGATGGCTTTCCGGTGAGCGGGACGATCGTCCGCGGGGTCGGATTCGGTGACGGTGGGCATCGCGTCCGAGACCATGGCCGGCGGAACGGCGAGCGGCGTAGCTCCCGCAAGAGGCGTTGGCATTTGCGCGGTCGCGACGGGCGCGAGCGGGTCGACCGCGGGGGTGGTCGGCGCCGCGAGAGCACCGGGATCGCCGGCCGATCCAGCGGTGGTTGCGGGCGGCGAAGGCTTGCGCATCGCGAAAGCGCAAAGGAGAAGGAACATGCCCACGGTGCCGCCGAGAGCCAGCTTCTTCTTGCTCACCTGGAACCTGCCGATCTTCGTCGCGCCCTCGGATTCCTTTTTCGCGTCGTGCATCGAGTCGCCGCGAATGACCTTGCGGCCTTCGGCGTGGAGGCTTCCGCCCGGAGGCGGTGCCGTCATGCGGCGCGGAGCGGCGCCCTCCTCCTTCATCAGCTTCATCTGCTCGCGCTTGGCGACGAGCAACGCGATCGTGGTCTTCGCGCGCTTCGAGAAGCTCGCGAACGCGGGCCCGACCTTCGCCATGCCACGACCCATCGCGATCTTCACGCGGTCGCCGGTGCTCCGAATCGACTCCATTTCGGCGTCGTCTTCCTTCGACGTCATCTCGGCCGGAGCATGCATGTCGACGCCCTTGACGGCCGGGGCATCGGAGAAGAAGTCCTCCTCGGCGCTGTCCTCGTCGGTCTCATCGTCCATCACGGTCGGCTCGGGCGTCGCTTCGCGCGTCGCGGCTTGCGCGTCCATCATGGCCGCTTCTTCGTCGTCGTAACGAAGCGCGACGACGAGCTGCGGGATGTGCGACGTCGGGTCGATCTGGACCTCGACGCGGTCGATGCGCGCAGGGCGCTTCTTGCCCGTCTCGGCGTCCTCGAGCTCGAGCTGTTTGCCGACCTGGAGAAAGCCGAGCTCGCTGCCGACGGTAAGCTCGGTCCGGCCACTGCCCTTCACGCGAGCGCGCATCGGAGAGTCGAGCCCGTCGATGTGTAGGCGCACCTTGGCTCCGTGCGCCTTCGGGGCTTCGGATCCGGTGCCAGTGATGATGGCGAGGGCGCGAGCGCTCTCGGGATCGAGATCGGTGAAGCGAATACCGAACTCGCCTCCGCGACCGGCTTCCTGTTTCCACACGACCTCGCCCGATGCGAGCACGCCGTCTGCGCGTCCTCCGGTGTCGAACCGGCACGTCAGCGGTTGCCCGATCTCGGGAAGGTACGCGGTCCGCAGGTGCATGCCGTCTTCGGAGACGTCGATGGCTTGCGCCTCGAACGACGGGCCAAGCGCGCCCCCGACCTCGACTAGCGCTTCGAACGGGATCCGCGTCGCTCCGGGCGCGCGGCGATCATTTTCCTCGATGCCCATGTGCTCCTCCACGCGCGCAACATCCGCATGCGCGCCGTGCCCTCGTGTCTAAGAGGACGCGCGATGGAGGGCCAAGTTTTGTCGCGCGATCGCGAGGGGGTCTGGCCTCGCGGGGAGAGCGAGAGAGAGAGCGGGCACGGGCACGGGCACGGGCACGGGCACGTCGGAAGCGGAGCGGCGAGCGCGCACTTGCGCGAGGCCGGAAATGGCTTTGCTGCTTTCACCGCAAGCAGACGCCGTGCGTGCAGACCACGGCGTCGCGACGACCCATCTGCCCGTGCCCGTGCCCGTGCCCGTGCCCGCTCTCCTCACCGCAGGCCAATCTCGAGGGGCAGAGCTAGAGCGAGCTAGAGCGGAATGTTGGAGTGCTTCTTCGGCGGGTTGGTGTCGCGCTTGTCCTTCAGCATCTCGAGCGCGCGGTGCAAACGCTGGCGAAGCGTGTGCGGGTAGATGACCTCGTCGATGAATCCGAGCTCGGCCGCCTTGTAGGGGCTCGCGAACTTCTCTTTGTAATCGAGCACGAAGGCCGCGCGCGCCGCCGCCGGATCCGCCGCCTTGGCGATCTCGTTCTTGCGGACGATGTTGACCGCACCGTCGGGCCCCATGACCGCGATCTCGGCGGTCGGGAACGCGTAGTTGATGTCGGCGCGAATGTGCTTGCTCGCCATGACGTCGTACGCGCCGCCGTAGGCTTTGCGGAGGATGACGGTCACCTTCGGCACCGTCGCTTCGGCGAACGCGAAGAGGAGCTTCGCGCCGTGCTTGATGATGCCGCCGTACTCCTGATCGGTGCCGGGCAAGAACCCGGGGACGTCGACGAGGGTGACGAGCGGGATGTTGAAGCAGTCGCAGAAGCGAACGAAGCGCGCGGCCTTCATCGACGCGCCGATGTCGAGCACGCCCGCGAGCACCTGCGGTTGGTTCGCCACGATGCCGACGCTGCGGCCGCCGATGTGCGCGAAGCCGACGACGATGTTGGCGGCGTAGTCGGGGGCGATCTCGAGGAAGATGCCGTCGTCGACGACGGCGGTGATGACTTCCTTTACGTCGTAAGGCTTGTTCGACTCGAGCGGGATCATCGCGTCGAGCTCGGGCACCTCGCGCAAGGGCGAGTCGCTCGAGGCCTTGAACGGCGGATCCTCGTGGTTGTTCGAAGGGAGGAACGAGACGAGCTCGCGGATCTGCGCGATGCAGGTGCGATCGTCTGGCGACGTCAGATGGCAGACACCGCTCTTCGAAGCGTGCGCGTGCGCGCCGCCGAGGTCTTCCTTGGTGACCTCCTCGTGCGTCACCGCCTTGATGACCTCGGGGCCGGTGATGAACATGTAGCTCGTGCCCTCGACCATCAGGATGAAGTCGGTGATGGCGGGCGAGTAGACGGCGCCGCCGGCGCACGGGCCCATGATCGCGCTGATCTGCGGGACGACGCCGCTGGCTAGCGTGTTGCGGAGAAAGATATCGGCGTAGCCGGCGAGCGACTCGACCCCCTCCTGGATGCGAGCGCCACCCGAGTCGTTGAGCCCGATGACGGGCGCCCCGACCTTCATCGCCATGTCCATCAGCTTGCAGATCTTCGACGCGTAGGCGCCGCTTAGCGAGCCGCCGAAGACGGTGAAGTCCTGGGCGAAAACGAAGATCTTCCGGCCGTCGACCGTGCCGTAGCCGGTGATGACGCCGTCGCCGAGGATCTTCTGGCTCTCCATGCCGAAGTCGGTGCAGCGGTGCGTGACGAAGCGCCCGATCTCGATGAACGATCCGGGGTCGAGCAGAAGATCGATCCGCTCGCGCGCGGTGAGCTTGCCGCCCTCGTGCTGCTTCTTGATTCGTTCTTCGCCGCCCCCGAGAAGAGCCTTCTGATTCAGCTCGTCGAGGCGAACCAACATGAGACCTTTTGCGTCGGTGCCAGCCATGGTCGAACCCCTATACAATGAAAAGGTTAGGGCCCGCGGGTCGAACGCATTCTCGGTTCGGCTGGCTAGCTCGAGGGGCGCGCCGGCGGGTCGATGTAGTCGACCTCTTCGTTGCGAAAGGTACGAAGACGCGTGCGCCCGGGCTCGCGTGACACGACGTAGTCGGGCACGAGCGGCACCTTGCCGCGACCGCCGGGCGTGTCGCAGATCAACTTCGGTAGCGCGATCCCAGTGAGCCGCCCCTGAAGCTGCTCGAGGATCGCCACCCCCGTGGCCATGGGCGTGCGCAAGTGACCGGTCCCGCGCACGGGATCGGCTTGCAGCAAGTAGTAGGGACGAACGCGTGCGCGTACGAGGCCGCGGAAGAGCGTCTCGAGCACGTCGGCGCGGTCGTTGATGCCGGCGAGGAGCACGGTCTGGTTCATCACCGGAAACCCCGCGTCGACGAGCCGCGTGCACGCACGGATGGCTTGCGGCGAGAGCTCCTTCGGGTGGTTGAAGTGCGTCATCACCCAAAGCGGGTGGTAAGGGCGAAGCGCGCGCACGAGCTCGGCCGTGATGCGCATCGGCAGGGTGACGGGGACGCGCGTCGCGAGTCGGATCGTTTCGACATGCGCGATCGCACGCACCGCGGCGACGAGACGCACGAGCTTGTCGGTGGCCATCGCGAGCGGATCGCCGCCGCTGATGATGACGTCGCGGATCTCCGGGTGCGCGCCAATCCACGCGAGCGCGGCACCGAGCTGCTCGAGGGAGCGCGCGCCGCCGCCATCGCCGACCATGCGCGATCGCGTGCAGAAACGGCAGTACACAGCGCAGCGATCGGTCGCGAGCAAGAGCACGCGATCGGGGTAGCGCTGCACCAGACCGGGGGCGACCTCGTGCGCCTCTTCGCCGAGGGGATCGACGAGATCGCCGGGCACGTCCTCGGCCTCGCGCGCGTCGGGCACGCATTGCTTCCGCACCGGGCACGAGGGGTCTTCGCGATCGCAGAGCGAGAGGTAGTAGGGCGTGATCGAGATCGGCAGCCCCGCGCTCTCGGCGCGCCGAGCACCTTCGAGCTCGCGCGGCGTGAGGACGAGCGCGCGTGCGAGATCGTCGACCTTCGTCACGGCGTGACGGATCTGCCAGTGCCAATCGAGCGGGCGTGCGCGCTCCGCCATTCCGCTCAGTCGTGCGCGCCGGCGTCGGTGGGGTCCGTCACCTTCACCTGCGTCAGCGCGTTGTCGTCGATTTGCACCGGGTACTGCGTGCGCAGCTGGGTGAGGAGCTCTTGCTCCTTCGAGCGAATTTTGTCCTGCGAGAGCATCACGCGGATCTGGCGATCGGCCTCCTTGAACGTGCGCCCGTGGGCCTCGGCCTTCTGCGACAGCCTTACGACGTAAAACTTTCCGCCCGACTTCACGACGCGTGGAAGCACGTCGCCGACCTTCGGGATCTCGAACGCGCCCGCGCGGACCTCCTCGGGAATGCGCGCGTTCTCGCCGCGAGGATCGCCAGGCGGGCTCACCATCCCGAGATCGCCCGCGAGGTCGACCGGCACGTTGGCCTTTGCTTGCGCGTCGATCGATTTGGCGCGAACGATCTCGCCCCACTGCGTTGCCGAGCTGGCCTTCTTTGCGGCCTCGAGCGCCTGGGTCGCCGTGGGCTCGTCCTTCAGCACGATCGCCGAGACGCGTCGGCGCTCCGGATCCTTGTATTCATCACGATGCGCTTCGAAGTACGCGAGCACCTCGGGCTCCGGGATGTCGTTCGGCGCGGGCGCGCTCTTGCGGGCGTCGGCGAGGAGAGCGTCGCGCAAGATGCCGCGCTCTTCCTGCTGGGCGAGCGGCAGCTTGTCGTAGCCCTTCGCGCGCGCTTCCTGCGCGAGGAGCTCGATCTGGATCATCTCGTTGAGGAGCTCTTTGCGGCGCTCGGGCGACTGGTAGCGGAGCCGATCGAACTGATCCATGTGCTCGAGCGTCGCGGCGTAGTCACCGAGCGTGATCGTCTTGTCGCCGACCTTCGCCAGCACCTTCGACGATTGCTCGGGCGTCAGCGACGCGCTCGTGTGGTGCACGCCGCCGTCTTCGGTCTTGGCGTCGGTTTGAAGTGCCTTCTCGTTGCACGACGAGGCGCACGACGCGACCGACAGGAGACCGCCCATCGCAAGCGCTCTTGGCAACAAGGGAACGCGGGCGGACCACCACATCAGGACGTTCGGATTTACGGCGTGTTGCGGAAAATGTCGAGGCGGACTAGAGCGTGACCCTCATGCAGCGGATCTCCGAAGAACGCGACGACGTCACCATCCCGCCTGCGCCGCCGCATCCGCAGCTCAAGTACAAGCGCATCATCCTGAAGTTGAGCGACGGCGGTTTCGGCATTCAGCCCGAGATTCTCCGCGCCACCGCCTCCGAGCTCGCCGAGGTCAGCGCGCTCGGGGTCCAGATCGGCATCGTGGTCGGCGGCGGCAACATCTTCCGCGGCCTCAAGGGCGCCAGCGCCGGCATGGATCGCGCGCAGAGCGACTACATGGGCATGCTCGCCACGGTGGTGAACGCCCTCGCACTGCAGGACGCGCTCGAGAAGGCTGGCGTCCCCACCCGCGTGCAGACCGCGCTCGAGATTCGCCAGGTCGCCGAGCCCTACATCCGCCGTCGCGCCATGCGTCACCTCGAGAAGGGTCGCATCGTCATCTTCGCCGCCGGCACCGGCAACCCCTACTTCTCGACCGACACGGCGGCCGCTCTCCGCGCCATGGAGATCCACGCCGACGCTTTGTGCAAGGCCACGAAGGTCGAAGGCATCTACGACCGCGATCCGGTGCGCTTCCCCGACGCCAAGATGTTCACGCGCATGACGTTCGACCGCTTTCTCGTCGACCGCATCGGCGTCATGGATCAGACCGCGGTCACGCTCTGCCGTGACAACGCGATGTCGATTCGCGTCTTCAAGCTCACGACGCGCGGCAACATCAAGCGCGTCTGCTTCGGCGAGCAAATCGGCACCATCGTCGAAACCTGACGCTCGTCTCCGCGAAGGGCGTCAGCCTTCGAGCGCGGCGCGCACGAGCATCGCGACTTCGGCGACGTTCGCTTCGTCGTGCGGACCGACGAGCATGCTCGCATCGAAGACGCGCGCGTTCGCGGCTTCGGCAGCGCGATCGAGCAAGGTGCCACCCGCTTCGTCGAGGCGCACCACCGCGACCACGGACGCGAGGGTCATCGGCCACAGAGGCGCGTAGACAGGCACGAGCGGACACACGACGATCTCGATCATGAAGCGCGGCCCCTCGCCGAGGGCGATGCGCGCCACCGTGTGGGGCATCGGCACTGCAGGTACGCCGAAGGGCGGAGGCTCCGCGTTCTGGATGCACGCGGCCGAGTGCGCTAGCACGGCGAGGCGATGCACGGTGCCTGCGAAGACGAGTCGCGCGGTAGGCGCGGTGCCGTCGCTGCCTACGGGGAGGCGCTCGCCGAGCACGGCGGTCAGGCGACCAATCTGCTCGGAGGTCCCGAGGGGGACGCGTACATCCGTCGAAGGCAACGACCGCAATCGGCCCGCGTGCTCGAGCTCCGCGAGCACCTGGAGGATCTCGATGTCGGAGCCTGGCGCCACGTCGAGCAGCTCGTCGAGCACGATCGGGGTGCGCAGGTAGTGAAGGAGGCCTCGCGCCGAGGTCGACAGCGTGCGCGGTGCGCCTTCGCGTGAGCTCGGAGGCTCGACGCGATCGATCGCGAGCAGTGGACGCGCGCCCGCCCCCGCGAACGCGCGGCGCCTCGTCGCGAGGTCGGAGAGAAACGCGGGCGCGCTCGCGAGGAGATCGGCGGTCTTCGCGCGAATGCGCCGCATGCCGGCGTCGCCGCCGTCGAGGAACGTCGCCGTGACGTCGCGTGCTGCGAGGATGCGGTAGAGCGCTTTTTCCCCTTCGGCGCGCAGGTAGACCGCGTCGAGCACGTCGCCGTCGGCGAGCCGCACCTCGGCTGCGCCACTCGGCGTCGAGATCGACAACGTGCCCGTGCGCCTCGCGGAGACGAGCTCGCCGAGCATGCGGAGGCACGGGCTCTCGTCGCTCACGAAGCGCCGCTCTGTGCCTGGGTTAGCTTCTGCGCGAGGAGATCGGCGAGCATCGCGTCGGCCGCGTGGGCTGCGAAGAAGCGCTCCTTCTCGGCGACCCCGCAGCACGCCCATGTGCCGTGCTCGGCAGCGATCACCACCACTGCGACGTCCTCGCACCCCGGGAGATCGCGGATGTCGACGGCGGTCACGATCGAAGGCTCGCCAGGCCCAGCGCACGCTTCTCGCACCGCCGATGCGAATGCCATCCCGCCGTTGGACGTCACGAGAATCGACGCAGGCCCACGGCGTCGCGCTTCGTATGTCATGTGAAGAACGAGTGAGAGCGCGGCCGGGATCGCGAGGATGAGTGGGTAAGGCGAGCCAAGGCCCGCGTCGACCAGAGGGCACGCGAGCAGGCTGTCGACGATCGCGCGCAGGCCCTTCGGAGCGAGGTTCAACGCGCGAACGACGGACCGCGCCGCGTCCTCGCGACGGGTACGTGCAACATGCAGCAAAGCTTCGCTGGTGCCGCCATCGTCCGGAAACGTGGCGAGGCCCACTGCGCCGAGTCCGATACGGCGCCGGCAAAGCTTCGCGCCGAGCGCGCCCGTGTCGGGCAGCAGCAGCAGGACCTCGTCTTGCGACTCGTCGCGGCCGAGCACATCGCCCTCGCGAAGGACCTTTTGCAAAAGGTCCTCGATGGCATGTGGGCCGGTACCGAGCACCTCGGTGGGCGCGACGGCGATCGAGACCTTGCGGCGGTGACGCCGCGCTTTTTCGACCTCGCGCTGGGCCATGTTCTCGAAACGCGCGAGCGGCTCGAAGCGTGCGCGGCCGTTTTCGGGAGCGGGTAACGAGGCGTCAGCGCGAGGCTCCTGCTTGATGGCGAAGAGCGACGCGACGAAGGTCACGAGGTCGGAGAGACCCGCACGTCGATCGGCGTGCGGCCGATCGACGATGACTGTGCCGTACCGGCGCGTCCCCGAGCCAATCGGCAAGAGCTCGCGGTGAGGCCCGGCGCCGGCGGACTCGAGCGTCGTGTCGTCGAGGCGCTCGGGCAATGCGCTCTCACCGAGCTGCGACGCCAGCACGTGCACGCCCTCGGCTTCGACGAGGTAGAGCGCGACGCCCTTCGCGCCCGACACCCCCAGCGCCGCTTCGGCGGCGGCGCGGGCGAGATCGAGCAGCGTCGACCGCGGGACGAGCTTGGCGAGCCGTTGCATCTCGTGTGCGCCCTTGCGTAGCGAGAGCACTTCTTTTTCGAGGCGAACGAGAAGCTCCATCGCGGCGCGCCGCTCGCGCACCTCGGACGTCGCGCGGAGCACCGTGTCACCCGACGCGGGCAGCGTGATCATGCCGGCCGCGCCGAGGGCGAGGGCCTCGAGCGCGACATGGATTTTCGCCGCAGTCGCCAGCACGTACACGGCGATGTCGGGGCTCACGGCCTGAAGGTGATGCACGAGCGCGACGCCGCTTCCGCCCGCCGTGCTGACGTCGACGAACGCCACCACGGGCTGCGTCTTCGTCGCGAGCGCGACGGCGTCGGCAACATCGAGAACCGACGCTGGATGATCACCCGCGCCTGCGACCGCACGTGCAATCAGCGCGCGGGTCTCGGGATCGCTCGTGACGATGAGCACGCTGAGCGGGGCGACGGCGACCGAAGCCGAGAGCTCGCTCACGGCCAACGGCCCGAGAACACGTGGCGCGCCGGCCCGCGCATCCGCGTCGCGGCGCTGGATTCGTCGATGGTGATGGTGAGCGGCCCGCCCGGGAGGCGCACGGTGATTGGTGTGCCGTAGCGCGCGAGCTTCTTCGCGCACGCGACGGCCACGGTCGCGCAGGCGCCGGTACCGCAGGCCATTGTCAGCCCCGCACCGCGCTCCCACACGACGAGGTCGATACCGTCGTCCCCGACGCGCGCGAACTCGACGTTGGTCCCGCGCGGAAACGCGGCGTGCGTCGCCAGCCGCGGGCCCACGCGCGCTATCTCGGCGTCGGTCGGCAGCTCGAGCAAGATCGCATGCGGATTCCCCGCATCGGCAAGCGCGACCACGATCTTCTCGCCGTCGAGATCGATCTCCTGATCGCCGAGCCACCGAACGGCACCCATGTCGACCGTCACGTCCGTGCCCTCGACGAACGAGCGACGAACGCCGGCGTCGGTCTCGACGGAGAAGAGAAGCGCATCGACGGCGCGGCGGCGTGCGAGGTGAACCGCGACGCAGCGAAGGCCGTTGCCGCACATCTCGGGCGTCGAGCCATCCGAGTTCAAGACGCGCATGCGCGCCGCGTGCGCTGGGTTGTCGGCGGGCGACACGAGGAGCACCCCATCGGCTCCGATGCCAAAGCGTCGATCGCAGAGAGCGCGCGCGCGTTCCGGCGTGATATCTGCGCCGGCTTCGCGTTCCACCTCGACCACGATGAAATCGTTGCCGAGGCCCTCGTACTTCTCGAAGGCGAATCCGCCCATAAAGGGTGCTCGGAGGATATCCTAGCCGGCGAAATGCGCACCATTGTCCTGAGTGGTTTCATGGCGACAGGCAAGAGCACCGTCGGCGCGCGTCTCGCGGCGCGACTCGGTCTCCCCTTCATCGACACCGACGCGCAGATTGCGAGCACCGCCGGCAGACCCGTCGCAGATCTCTGGCGCGACGAAGGCGAGGCGAGCTTTCGAGCGCGCGAGGCCGCGATCGTGTCGGGTCTCTTGGCGGACGACGTGCGCCGTGTCGTGGCTTTCGGCGGCGGCACCGTGACGTCGCGCGCGCTACGGCATCGCGCTCTCGATCGCGCGATCGTCGTCACGCTGACGGCCGACGCGCAGACCATCGTGAAGCGCGCGGGCCCGCTCGAAGCACGTCCGAACCTTGCCGTCGGTGGCGATCCCGTCGAGCGCGCGCGCCATCTGCTCGAGCAGCGCGCCGAGGCGTACGCCGAAGCTCATTTCTCGATCTCCACCGAGGGGCTCGATGCCGACGCGGTCGTCGACGCGATCGTGCCGCTCGTCGACGACGAGCCCATCGCGATGCCGCTCGGCCGCCGCAGCTACACGATTCAGGTCTCGACCGACCGGAACGAGCGCGTCACCGACGCCATCGCGCGACTCGCGCCTTCGTCGCTGGTGGTCGTCACAGACTCACTCATAAGGCGCGCACGCGGTCGCGTGATGGATGCCGCGCTCGCCCCCCTCACGATCCCTGCGACCTACGTCACCCTTCCGCCGGGCGAGCAGCAAAAGACGATCGCCAGCGCTGCCACGATCTGGGACGCGGCGCTCGGTAGCGGAATCGATCGCGACGCGCTGGTCGTGGCGTTCGGCGGCGGAGTGGTCGGCGATCTCTCGGGCTTTGCCGCGGCGACACTGCTCCGCGGGATCCGCGTTCTCCAAGTGCCGACGACACTGCTCGCGATGGTCGACTCGTCGGTGGGCGGCAAGACCGGCTTCGATCACCCTGCCGGCAAAAACCTCATCGGCAGCTTTCACCAGCCGAGC
>CAXSGV010000120.1:0-15077 GCA_964236615.1 uncultured Polyangiaceae bacterium | reverse complement strand
GCCAGCGTCGGATGGCGTCGCGCAGGCCTGCTCGGCATCGACGAGTCGCCCCGCAACCCGGACTAGGGGGAAGTTTCGTGCAGTCTGCTCGAACCGCGTGGCGATGGCGCGCAGCGCTTGAGGCTGTGGAAGAACACCTCGACGAGGTAGCGCTTTCCGTACAGGTCGCGGCTCTTGGGAAGTCTTCATGGCCGATCCAGCTTCGAGCCGACGACGCGCTTCATTTTGCGGTCGCGCACGGGCTGCCGGAATTGGGTCGCGTCGTACCCGGTATCGCCGATCAAGGCCTTGCCGCGAGCGTGCTCAAGTAGCTCGTCAGCAACGATCCTTTCGTGCCGCTCTCTCGGCGTGAGCGCGACGTCGACGGGGGGCGACCCTTGGTGTCGACGACGGCGTGGAGCTTTGTGGAAAAGCTTCCTCGAGAACGGCCCAGAGCATTGCATTGGCCCCCCCTTTTCCGCCCGACGCATCTTGGTGTGCGCGAACGACAGAGCCATCGACGATAGAGCCGACCACATCGGCCTCCACTGCAGCTCCTTGAAGATGGTCCCCAGTGACCCTTCTTCGCCCAATTCGAGAATCGGTTGTAGACCGATTTTCAAGGGACCGAACCGCTCGGGCAGAACTCGCTAAGGCGGGCCCGTTTGCGCGAAAGAGAACGGCTTCGATGAAAAGACGATCGCCTCGGGTCGCCTCAGGCCCGAGCCTTTTGCTTCGGCAGGACGGCCTGCAAGCGACGCCACTGCTCGTCGGTGAGCGCGTACCGGTGCATCGCGATTTTTGATCATGCGCGACGTGCGACACAATCCATTCGTGCAACCGATCGATTTGATCCAGCTTTGAATGGCGGGATCTAGGGCACCCTAGTACCGGGCCACAAAGGTGGCGATCGATTGCGGTCGCGACTTTGAGTTGGCTGGCCGTGTCGGCCTCACCGCGCGTCAGCCGGCACCGACCGCCAACTCGCGGCGAAGGAGGAGGCGCGGCTTGTCGCGGCGGCGTGCGCGACGCCACAGGGCGAGCGCGTTGGACGCTCGAGCTGCTGGCTGACCAGCGGGTGCGAGCGAGGAAATGTCCCGCTTCAGATTCGCTTCCGCGATTCCGAGACCTCTACCCGACCGGCGAACGCGGCGCTTCGTCCGCAACGCCCGCCGAGTCGCCGAGCTCGCCGAGTCGGTCGACGCAACTGCGCCCAATCAAGTTTGGACCTGGACATCACGAAGGTCGTCGACCCACGCGCGGTGCTCTACGGTCTGTACGTGATTGTGGCCCTCTTCCGTCGCTAGGTCCTCGGCTGGGTCACGCGACCGTCCGCGTGAGCCACGGCACCTCTCTTTTTCCCGCGCGGACGGCCTCCCGCCGATGAACGCTTCCGCGAGCCCTACGACTTCGTCAGCGGCACCACTTCGACCGGCTGGCCCGTCTCGAGCTCGTCGGACGCGTTCACCACGACGTCGTCGCCGGGGGCAACGCCTTCGAGCACCTCGAGCTCTTTGCCGAAGTCTCTCCCGAGGGTGACGGGCACGAGCGTGAGGTGCGCGTTCTTCACCTTCGCGACGAGCGTGCCTTCCTTGCGGACGATGAGCGAGCTCGCAGCGACCACCGGCGCGGGTCGCGAGCGGACGACGGAAAGCTTCACGTACACGAAGGAGCCAGGGAGAACCGCGCCCACGCCGTGCACGTGAACCTCGGCGCGGAGTGTGCGCGTCGCCTGCTCGAGCACGCCGCTCGTGCGGACCACCTTGCCCTGCACCTTCTGCGCGGGATCGCGCGGCGAGAACACCTGCGCGACCACGTCTTGTTTCACGTCGCCGGCGTAGGCGTCCGGCACGTCGACGAACACGCGGAGCATCTCGACGTCGGCGACCTCGAAGAGCGCAACGCCTCCTGCGCCCGCGGCCCCGACGAGCGCGCCGGGGTCGGTTCCGCGTCGCGTGACCACACCGTCGAAGGGCGCGTTGATTTGCTGGTAGCCACGAAGCACTTCCAAGCGCTGGAGCTCGGCTTTGCGTGTCTGGACTGCGGCAACCGCGGAGTTCGCCTGCGAGCGCGTATCGTCGACCTGCTGCTGCGTGGCGACGCCTGCGGTCACGAGACGCGTCGCGCGAACCGCGGTTCCTTGCGCGATGCCGACGTTGGCTTCGGCCTCGTCCAGTCGCGCACGCGCAAGACGGATTTCCTGCCCGGTCTCGGGCGCGTCGATCTCGGCCAGCAACTGCCCCGCCTTCACGTGATCGCCGACGTCGACCAGGTTCTTTCGCACGAAGCCATTCGACTTGGCGTAGAGCACCGAGCTGCGGAATGGGGCTGATGTACCTGGCAGCGTGATCTCGATCGTCGCATCACCCGGCCGCGCGGCGACGACACGCACGCGACGCGGCGCGGACAAGTCCTTCTCTACGTGTGCGAGCGCTTCGCGTTGCTTGATGCGCGGTACGACACCGACGATGACAGCAGCTCCCATGGCGACGCCGATCACAGTCATCGCTTTGAATCCAATTCTGCTCATGATGCCTCCGCAGGCGTGAGCTGCGCGTGCGCGGCTCCGCGTGGCTCTTCGAGATCCGGGTCGTGCTCGACCACACGCATTTTGGCGGCGAGCACGCTGTAGACGACGGGAACGAAAACGAGGGTGGCGATGGTCGCGCCGACGAGGCCGCCGATCACCGCACGGCCAAGCGCGGCGTTCTGCTCGCCGCCCTCACCCAGGCCAAGCGACATCGGAAGCATGCCGATCAGCATCGCGAGCGCGGTCATCATGACCGGCCGCAACCGAACCCGACCCGCTTCGAGCGCCGCGTCGATCGAGCTCATGCCGGTGGCGCGCTGCTCGTTCGCGAACGTGACGACGAGGATCGAGTTCGCAGTCGCGACGCCGACGCTCATGATCGCGCCCATGAGCGACGGGATGCTGAACGTCGTGCCAGTCGCGAACAGCGCGAACACGATGCCGACGCCTGCGCCCGGAAGTGCCATCAGGATGATGAAAGGGATCTTCCACGATTGGAAGTTGACGACCATGAGCGCGTAGACGAGCAGCGCCGCGAGCACGAGGCCCACGCCGAGGCTCGTGAAGCCTTCGCGCATGCTGTCGGCCTGCCCACGCACGTTGATCGTCGCGCCCGGCGGAAGGCTCGCGCGGTGCTTGTCGAGGATCTTGTCGAGCCGCGAGGTCACCTTGCCGAGATCGGCGTCCTGCACGTCGGCGCGCACGTCGTAGGTCGGCTGGATGTTCGTGTGGCTGACGAAGACCGGCGTGGTCTTGCGTTGGACGGTGGCGAGATCGACGAGCAGCTTCTGCCCGCCGGACGCGGTCGACATCGAGAGCGTCTTCATCGCGTCGACGGAATCGACGCGGTACTCCGGCACCTGGATAGCGACTGCGTACGCGTTGCCGGTCACACCGTCGGTCCAGAAGGTCGGGTTTACCTGGCTCGAGGACGACACGAGGAGGAGCAGGTTCGCCGCGACGTCGCGCTCGGTGAGGCCGACCTCGTTCGCGCGAAGGCGGTCCACGTCGATGTGAAGTCGGGGCGCCGCGACGACCTGGTGAAGATGCACGTCGACCGCGCCGGGCACCTTGCGGAGATCAGCCTCGAGCGCCTTCGCGACGGCGAGCGTGGCCTCGCGCTTGGCGCCCGAGACCTGCACGTCGATCGGCGACGGCAGACCGAAGTTCAGGATTTGCGTCACGATGTCTGCGGGCTGGAAATAGAACGACAGCTCCGGGAACGTGCGCGGCAGCGACTCGCGCAGCGTGCGCACGGTGTCTTGCGTCGACCGCGAGCGCTTGTGCGCGAGCGTGATGAGGATCTCGCCGTCGGCCGAGCTCACGTTGCTGCTGTCCGTGATCGAGAGGTTGTACCCGCCCGGCATTCCGATCTGATCGAGGATGCTTTCGCGGTCGCTCGCCGGGACGATCTCGCGGACTTTGTCCTCCACACGCGAAAACCAGCGCTCCGTCTCCTCGATGCGCGTGCCGGGCGGCGCGGTGACGTGCAAGCGCACTTGCCCGGCGTCGACGGTCGGAAAAAAGTCCCGCCCGACGAACGGCGTGAGGGCAGCGGCCGCGAGCACCGTGATACCGAAGGCCGCAAACACCGTCTTGCGATGCGACAGCGCGGTGCCCAGCAAGCCGACGTACCAGCCGCGCAGCTGCTCGAAGCGGGCGTTGAATCCGACGTGAATGCGCCCGAAAAAGCCGGGAGGGGCCGCGTGCGCGCTGTCGCCGTGGTGCTCGTTCTTGAGCAGGTACTTCACGAGGGTGGGTACGACGGTGCGCGAGAGCAGGTACGAGGCCATGACCGAAAAGGCGACGGCCATACCCATCGGCACGAAGATGTACTTGGCAGGTCCCTCGAGGAAGACGACCGAGACGAACACGATGCTGATGCAGAGCGAGGCCACGAAAGAGGGCACCGCGATCTGCTGCGCGCCGTCGAGAATTGCGCGCGTGAGCGGCTTTCCCATCGCGAGGTTGCGGTGGATGTTCTCGATCTCGACCGTCGCATCGTCGACGAGGATGCCGACGGCAAGGGCGAGACCACCGAGCGTCATCACGTTGATCGTGGCGCCGAGAGCGCGCATGCAAAGCAACGCGGCGATGACCGAGAGCGGAATGCTGACCGCCACGATGATCGTGCTGCGCAGGCTCCCTAGGAAGAGCAGGATCATCGTCGCCGTGAGCACCGCTGCGATGAGGCCTTCGACGACGAGACCGTCGATGGCGCGTGTCACGAAGGTCGACTGATCGGAGAGGATCTCGACGTCGAGCCCCTTCGGCGCGGCGGCGCGAATCGTGGGCACCATCGCCTTTACGCGGCTGGCCACTTCGGTCGTCGAGGCGTTGCCTGTTTTCATCACGCTCAGCACGACCGAACGCTTGCCGTCGCGGCGTGCGATGTTGGTTTGCACCGAGTTCCCGTCATGGACGAACGCGACGTCGCGCACGTAGAGGGGATGTCCACTGGTCGTGCGGATCGGGATGTCGTTCAGCGCCGCGATCGCTTCCGGGCTGCTGTTGAGGCTGACGCGGTACTCACGGTCCGCGATCTTCGCCGCGCCCGTCGGCAGGGTCAGGTTCTGCGCCGAGATCGCGACGCTCACGTCGGTCGGGGAAATTCCGTGCGCACGCAGCGCCGGGAGATCCAGATCGACCGCGATCTGTCGCGCCTTGCCGCCACTCGGCAGGGGGAAGCGCGTGCCCTGCACCACGCTGAGCATCGTGCGCACGCGTTGGTTCACGTGGTCGAAGATCTCCGATTCCGTGAGCGTGTCGCTCGAGAACGAGAGCTGCAAAATCGGGACGCTCGATGCGGTGTAGCGAAGGATGATCGGCGGGATGGTGCTCGGCGGCATGCGCCGTAAGATCGTCTGCGAGGCGGCGGTGACCTGCGCCATCGCCGAAGCGACGTCGGCGCCCGGCTGCAGGTAGAGACGAATCACGGACACGCCGTCGAAGCTCTCGCTCTGCATCGTCTTGATGTCGCTGACGTTGCCCGAGAGCGAGTACTCGCTGAACTGCGTGATCTGCTGCTCCATCTGCTGCGCCGGCAGGCCGCCGTAGGTCCACACCACGCTGATCACCGGGATGTCGACCTCGGGAAGGATGTCCGTCGGCGTCTTCCGGATCACGTAGACGCCGGAGACGACGAGCAGCAGCGCCATCACGATGAAGGTGTAAGGGCGGCGTAGAGCGAGGAGAACAATCCACATGGCGGGGCTTTCGAGTAGACCGTCTAGTCAAGTATCGGGGCGAGGGAACGCACGACGACCAGCGCGGGATCAGGCGCGGGCGCGGGGCGGTTCTACAGCGGGGGGAGGACCGATGAGCGCGAACGCGGTCACCGAAAGGTCACGCAGCATCTCGAGGTCGTCGTGGATGCGCGCCTGCGCGATGACGCCTTCGGCGTACGCAAAGAGAGTCTTCGCGTCCGCCGCGGGGTCACCCTTGCGGACGAGCCCAGCGGCTTGTGCGTCGCGCAGCGCGGTCTCGAAGTAGCGGCGATAGCGGACGATCACCTCTTGCACCTTGGCCGCGATCGTCGGCGTCTTCTGGATACACTCGGTGCCGACGGAGTTGTGAAAACAGCCGAGGATTCGCCCATATTTCTTGCGCACTTCGGTCTGCCGCTCGAGCACGTGCGCGAAGTAGCCGCGCAGCCGATCGAGCGGGGGGACCGACGGCGAGAAGATGCGATCGAATACAGCGCGCCGCGACTCCCAGTGAGACTCGAGCGCGACGACCACCAGCTCGTCCTTGCTGGCGAAGAAGTGGTAAAAACTACCCTTCTTGACGCCCGCCTTCTCGCAGATGGCGTCGACGCCCACGGCGCCGTAGCTCGTCGGCCAGATCAGATCGATCGTGGCTTCGATCAGTCGCTCGCGTGCGTCGCTGGTTCTTCCCACGCCACGGAACATAGTTGACCGATCGTCTCGCCGCAAGGGCTCCGGAAAGAGAAGAGCGCGGATCAGCCTTCGTCGAGGAGCTCCTCGATCCGGCGGAACACCATCGCCATCGTCTCCTCGTCGGGCAGCAGCGTGACGCGGAAGTGGTCGGTGTAGTTTACATTGAAGCTCGAGCCCGGGACGACGAGCACCTTCTTCTGCTCGAGAAGCGCCATCGCGAAGCGTGCGTCGTTGAACTTGGTCGCGCGATCGCGCTTCACGCCGACGAACGCGTAGAGCGCACCTTTGGGCGCGACCAGGGTCAGGTGCTTCGACTTCGCGACCGCGGCGATCACCGCCGCGCGCTGGCGCCCGAGACGGCCGTCGGGCGCGGTGAGCTCGTAGATGCTCTGGTGACCGCCGAGCGCCGTCTGTACTGCCCACTGCCCGGGCACGTTGCTGCACAGACGAAGCGAAGCGAGGAGCTCGAGCGTCTGGAGGTATTCGGTGGCGTGCGATTTCTGACCGCTGAAGTAGGCCCAACCCACGCGGTAGCCGCATGCCCGGTACACCTTCGAGAGACCGCCGAAGGTGACGCAGAGCGTGTCGTTGCAGAGGGTCGCGACCGGCACGTGCTGCGCGTCGTCGTAGAGGATGCGATCGTAGATCTCGTCCGAGAACAGGACGAGCCCGTTCTCCTCCGCGACGCGGACGATCGACTCGAGTGCCTCGCGTGAGTACACCGCGCCCGTCGGGTTGTTCGGGTTGATGAGGACGATGCCCTTCGTCTTCTTCGTGACGAGCGAGCGGATTTGCTCGGGATCGGGCTGGAAGCCGTTGTCCGGCGAGCATGCGTAATACACGGGCTTCGCGCCCGTGATCGCGACTGCGGCCGTCCAGAGCGGGTAGTCCGGCGCCGGCAGGAGCACCTCGTCGCCGGGCTCGAGCAAAGCCTCCATGCACATCAAGATCAGCTCGGAGACGCCGTTGCCCATGAACACGTCATCAACGGTCACCCCGCGGACACCACGCGACTGGGTCTCCGCGACGACGGCTTCGCGCGCGGGGAAGATCCCCTTTTGGTGCGAGTACGCCTCGGAGTCCGCGAGGTTCTCGACGACCGCGCGGCGCATCGCCTCGGGTGTGCGGAACCCGAACGCGGCGGGGTTGCCGATGTTGAGCTTCACGATCTCGTGACCCTGCCGCTCCATCTCGAAGGCGCGACGCGCCAGCGGTCCGCGGATCTCGTACTTGACGTTGGCGAGGTGGCGCGGCCGACCGAGCATCGCTTGCGGAGGGAGGGAATCGCTCATGGGTACCGCCGCGATACCACGAAGCGCGATCCCTAACGACGGCGGAAAGTGACGCGAATGCCGAACGCTCCGTAGCGGTAGACCGGCGCGTTGCACCCGGCCGTGAGGACCTCGTAAGGAAGCTCGTCGGAGCCTGCGTCGATCGCGCCGCCGTCGGGCGATACGGCGCACGTGTACGTGAACTTCACGTTCGATCCCGACATCGTGTACGTGCCCGCGCGGTACTGGATGGGGCCGGGGCCCGCGTCGGTCGCGCCGATTTCGAGCTGCCGAATCCGCGTGAATTTGCCGGCGCCGTCGACCACGAACGTTTCGCGCCACGAGCCTGGCTTGGTGCTCGAACGCTCGCCAACGACCGCGTCGTAGATGCCCGCGGGGATCGAGCCGCCGACGTAGGCGCCGCCGTCACCCTGTACGGGACCGAACGCCGCCGCAGGCAGACCGAAGTCGATGGCACCGCACGGGTGCCCGCCATCGAACATCGGGGGAAGGGCAGGGGCACACGCGTCGCCGGTGCTCGTGTCGCCCGACGGCGCATCTTCGATCGAGCCGCTGTCGTCGCTCTTCACCGGACTGTCGGTTGCGGACTTGCCATCCGTCGAGCTTCCGTCCGCCACGTCCGCGACGGTCACCGGATCGCTCGAGCAGGCGCCGATCGTGACCGCGCTGACGATGGGCGACGCGACGGCGATGGGTAGAGCGAGCGGCGCCAGGGCACGAAACAAACGAGAGCGCATCGCCCTTGTATAGCTCCTATCGGGCTTGGCGCCCGCGTTGCTCGAAGCCCCTGAAAGCGCGGAGGGTTCGGATCAGTAGCCCGGCGGCGGTCCGTAGCCCTGCGGCGGTGCGCCGTAGCCGAGCTGCGGCGCTTGCATTGGTCGGTTCCCCACGACGCGCATCGTGCCGTCGGAGAACATGAAGAAGGGCGCGTCGTACGTCACGGTCGTGACGTGACCTGCGTAAATCGGCACGCGCTGCTGCGCCGGACCCGTCTTGTCCTTGAACATGTACGGGAACGACACGTGGAGGTGGTGCTCGCCCGGCGCGAGATCGAACACGTGACGGCCCCACGCGCGCTTCTGCGGGTAGCCGTCGATGTCGATGGTCGGCGTGACCAAAAAGAGGATGAACGCGAGCGGGAAGAAGGAGGTCGTGACCTCGAGCTGACCCCCGCCTGTGCCTGCGGGTGCGCCGCCACCTGGGTTCTGACCGTAAGGATTCTGAGGGGGCGGAGCGCCGTAAGCACCTTGCATGCGGCGATTCGTAGCACGAATCTACTTCTTCGGCGTCTCCGGCAGCGGCGATGGAAGCGTGAGCTGGGACGAATCCTCGCGCGTTTGGTTGTCGATGAACTTGGTGTCGCCGGTGACGCCGATCACGAGATCCTTCGGCGCCGCGTTCTCGCTCAGCTCGCGCAACGTCGAGCCGTCTTGCACGTGGATGCCGATGCCGTTGCCGAGGACGATGCTGCTCGCGACGGTCGCGCGCGCGCGAGAAAAGCTGAGCCCGATCCCGGGGTGGCGGAAAATCCACGAGCCTTCGACGGTGAGCGTTGCGCCGTCGGCACCGACGATTCCGTCGCCGAACGTACTCGGTGTATTTTGCACGCTGTTGCGGACCGTGGTGGCTCGGACGTTCAACACCGCGTCGGCGCCGCCGACGAGGATGCCGAGCTCGTGGTTGTCGCGCACCGCGCATTCCTCGAGCGTGAGGCTCGCACCGGAGTCGACCTCCACGCCGCGGCCGAGGATGCCAGCGGTGTTCGGCAGGTTGCCAGCGATCACCGTGCGCTTCAGTGTCGCGCGCGCCCCCGATGCGTCGACGCGCGTGACGAGGAGCCCCGCCGAGTGGTTTCGAACGATTGCGCTGCCGGTCATGTCGAGCGAAGCACCCCACGCGACGCCGACGCCGTAGCCAAGCTCGGTTCGACCCGCGTTCGCCGCGCGCGTGTCCGTCACGACGACCTTCGTCGCGGTGACGGAAGTGCCCTCGTCTTGCACGACGAAGCCGACCTCGCGCACCCCGGCGATCGCCGTGTCGGAGACATCGAGCGTCGTACCCTTCGCCGCGAAGATCCCGCCGCGGCCGGGCGCCGACCCGGCTTCGATCGGCGTGCCGGTGATCGTGCTGCCTTCGATTTTGCCCGAAGAGTCGGGGCCGATGAAGACGATCGCGTCGCCAGCGTTACGCGCGACCCACGAGCCCGTGAGCACGAGCCGGGCGCCGTGAAGGATCTGGATGCCGCGGCCGGTGTCGTCGCGCGCGCCGCCCGGGCTTGTGTCGATCGACGAGCGCGTGACCGTCGCGACGGTCCTTGCGTCGGTGACCTGCAGGTTCACGACCGGGCTGCCCGCGATCACGCTCTCGGTGATCTCCGCGCTGGCGCCACCGCCCACGCTCACACCAAACGCGAAGCTCTTCGCGTCGAGCTGCGTGTCCTTCACGACCGAGCGGAGCATCTGGAGCTTGCTGCCTGCGTTGACGACGACGATGCCTTCGCCGGTCGCGCGAAGCACGGCGCTGTCCTCGAGCTCGATCGCGCCGCCCTGTTGCGCGCCGATTCCCCACCCGTACGCGCCCGCGGCGTCCGGCACCGTGCCCGAGATGCGCGTTCGAACGAGCTTCGCGTGGCCCTTGTCGAGCACGTAGAGGCCCATCCACTTGTTGGCGTCGAGGATGGAGTCGAGGACCGTGACGTCGCCCGCGCCCTTCACGTACACGCCCGTCGTGTGCCCCCTCAACGTCACACCACGCACGACGACGCCGGTCGCGTTCGTGACGAGGATGCCCGCCCGCTTGTCTCCCGGGTTCTCGATGACGACCTCGGCCGCACACTTGCCGACGATCGTCATGGCGCGCGTGACATCGACGTCCTCGATGTACTTGCCCGCAGCGACCGCGATCACAGCCCCCTTCGGCGCGTCGTAGACGGCGTCGAACAGCTTCTTTTTGTGGGTCGCGTCCTCGGGCGCGTTCGCGTCGACGAACATCGTCGCATCGGCAGGCGGGAAGGGGGCGCTGCAGCCTGCGACCGGCGCGTCGTCGATCTTCGCGCGGCAACCCCACCCCGAAGGATCTTTCTCGAACGAAGCGGGGCACGCGGTGTCGGCAACGGGCGTGCACTCGCTGTTGCCGAGGAGTGGTGCGGACCCCGGTGCACAGTCAGCCGGTGAGACGTCGATGCACCCGTTGCCGGAAACGTCTGGGCGAAAGCCCGCCGGGCAACCGCCGTTGCACGCTCCGCCGTCGGTGCAGTCGGCGCCCGTCGCGGGTGCGCCGCCGTCGCTCGAGCACGCGGCCGACAGCGCGACGGACGCCCCAAACGCGACAGACAAGAACGCCATCCAAGAGGAGCCGGAAGCGCGCACCTCGCAACGGTAGCCGAGATCAGCGCTCGCGCGAGGGGCGGCGATCGAGGTGCCGTGCCTCGATGCGGTTCGCGAACCAGTCGGCGCGGACATGGCGGTGCAAGCCGGAAGCAAAGAGGCAGTCACGCATGCTGTTGAGCTCGTGCGTGAGCGCACCGTGCGAGAGCGCGCTGTGGATGAAGACGGCCTCGGCACGCGTGATCTCGTCACGCGAGAGCGTGCCTTCGATGGTCTCGTGAACCGTCTTCACGCCCCCTTGCTCGAGGTCGCGAAGGAGCTGCGTGCTCTGGCCCGCGGTGCCGTCGCCGTAGTGGTTCACGAGCTTGTGGCGCTGACGCATCGACTTGCCTTTGCCGGCGAGGACCCACGTGCGAAAGCTCTCGGCCTCGGCGTAGAGCGCGTCGAACAACCAGACCTCGTTCACTTCGATCGTCGTGTCCTTCGTTGCGCACGCGGCGGCGTGGTAGCCGCCCGAGTGCGCCGATACGCAAACCGTACCGAGCTGCGCTTCGGCATCGATGCCGGTGACACCGAGCGCGGCGCGCACGCCCGGATCGTTCTTCATCGTGTCGATGACGTCGTTCACCAGGCGACCAAACCCGCCGGGCCCTTCGAGCTTTCCAATCGAAGAGTCCGAGGCAAACAGCGGCCCTTGGGGAACGACGAGGATTGCGTCCTGTTTGCTGTCCGAGAGCTGCTCGCGGAGCTGGTGGTTCGTCATCGCGCGCTCGGCCGTCGAGTTGTGCCCGTGAAAGTGAACGACGACCGACACGCGCGCGTCGCGCATCGCGCGAAAGTGATTCGGCACGAACACGATGACGGTGTTGTCCTTGTAAGGCGTACCTGGACACGGGAACGGCGCGTGGTCGAGCTCGAGGAAGAGCGTCACGCCAAGCGCGTCCTTCGTCGCCCTCGCCAAGCGTGAGCTCGACGCCAGCGCGGGACGCGTCGCCGCGACGAACGCGGCAGCCGAGAGGAGACCCAGAAACGAGCGTCGCGACAGGCGGTCCATACCCGTGGATCACCCGAAACCTACAATGTAGGCAAGTTATCGGATGCGGTTCTTTTCAAGCAGCGCGGACGTACCCCTGGGCCTTGGCCTCGTCGACGCCCTCGAGGCTGAAATCGAGGGTGTCCGGGACGACGAGACCAATTTTTTTGGGGTCGGGAAAGACGAGCCCCGAGGCCTTCACCGCCGGCTTGATGTCGTTGATGAAGTCCTGCATCACCGCCGCCGCTGCGCGCTTCTTCAGGCCCACGTCGACGGCGTAACGATCGCCATCGGTACCGGGGCGCCCGAACGAGAGCATGCCCTGACGAAGCCAGGTCTCGAACTGGGCTTGCTTCACCTCCTCGTACTCGCCGGTGCGGCAAAGCTCGACGACGATGCGCTCGCCCAGGTTCTGGTGACCGGCCTCCTCGACGATGATGGTGCGGATGGTCTTGCGGTAGGGGAGGTACGCGCAGCTCTCGTACTCCTGAAGCTGCCAGTAGCCGCCACGGTCGTAGAGGAACTGCGCCATCGCGAGCTCGAACCAGCTCTTCGCAAAGGCAATGGGCTTGGCGGCGAGGCGCGCGTTCACCTTGGGCTCGACGCTCTCGCCGGTGAAGTCTTTGTACATGTGCACGACGAGCTCGTAGTGCGTCATCTCCTCGTGCACGTGCCACGTGAGAAATTTCAGCCATTTCAAGCGGGGAACGAACTGCAGCCCGTAGCCGAACATCTGTGCGGCCGCGAGCTCGCGGTACGCCTGACTCTCCATCATCTGCACGAGGGTGTCGATCATGCGCGGGTCCATCTCCGCGCGGGCGGCGTACGTCTTCATCGGGGGCTCCGTCTTTTGCTCGGTGTTCACAGCACGTGATCGACGTCGCCGTCGCCCCACATGTAATTCCAGGCGTCCGCTCGCGTGATTGCCGCGCGGCCGCTGTAGCTCTCTTTGAACTGCACTTGAAACGGCTTTGTTCCGCGCGGGATGAAGCCGAAGGAGGCAAGGTTGGCCTCTTTCAAGCGTGACGGCACGTGAATCTGGATCTCGACCGCGTCGGCGTCGCGGTTCGCGTGGAGAACGCCGCGTAGGACCGAGCGAAACGCGGCGGGCGGGCAGGTGAGATCGACAATGCCGACGCGCCGCCCATCCTTGCTGCGCTCGAGCGCCACGACGCCGATGGGGCGACCGCGATCGAGCACGATGTGGCCAAGCTGGCGCCCCGCCACCGAGCAACCGAAACGCCAGGCGTAGAAGTCCGCATCGCGTACCGGGATGACGAGCCCCTCGTCCTTCACGGCTTGCACCGTCGAGTGCCAGACCTCGGTCACGCGCGCGTCCGGTTTGTCGTCGAGCCGCTCGACCGTCAGCTTCGATCGCATCGGCCCGAGAACCCACGTCAGCGCATTGCGAAGGCGCGCCGGGACATGAGCGGCGGTGCGGCCGAGGCCCTTCGTGCGGAGCGGGCGCGTGTAGCGGCGAACCGAGCCCGTGATCTCTGCCCCCGCTTGGAGGAGCGCGCGCAGGTTGTTGGGCTCCGGCGGACCAAACATGAACGCGAGGCCGCCGTCGAGATCCTCGTGGGCGAGCCGATGCAGCTGCGTGACGATGCCGCGGCGCCGAAATTTCGGTGTCACGAACGCATCGCCGCCGATCGCGCCAACCACTTTCTGGTCGCCGACCTGAACCGCGCGCGGGAACAGCGACGTGATTCCGACCGCTGCTCCGTCCGCGCTGTCGAGGGCGAGGTAGGTCCGCGCGAGACCTGCGGGGTTGTCGAGGTAGAGCCAGCGGTAACGCGCCTCCGCGTTCTCGCCGCCGGGCACCGTCTGGAAATACTCACGCAAGATGCTAAGAACCACCTCGGTATCCTTCGCGTCACCGTGGTTCGCACGACGCACGTGGAACGGTGCAGCGGCTGAGGCAGCCGGTGGATTCAGCTCAAACCTCGAGGCTTCAGTGACCATAGTGCCCTCTCCAGCATCCAATCGATCAGTCTGATGAAGCTGCACCGATGGGGATCCGCAATCGTGATGTCGATTCTTGTCTCGGCGTGGGGAGCGGCTTGCAGCCCGTCCTCCGGCGACGACACGGGCGACGCTGACGTCAACCCTGGTGACGCCTCGGGCGATGGCGGGCCCGGCGCGGACTCGCCAGGCGAGGAGGGCAGCGATGGCAACACGTCGCCCGATGGGGACACGCCGGGTGATGCCCGAACCGACGGGACCTCCAACGCGGACGCGACCGACGCGCCGGTGGTGGTGGTCGACGCAGGGCCTCCGCCCGACTGCACCGCGCTCGGTCCTGAAGGCGAGCCGCTCGCGCTCGGTTGCACGGGCCTCTACAGCGCGTGGCAGTCGCAGACGATCGCAGCGGACGTCATCGCGTTCGATCCCGGCATTCACCTGTGGAGCGACGGCGCCGAGAAGTCGCGCTGGATCCAACTCCCCGCCGGGCAGCAGATCAACACCTCCAACATGAACGAGTGGAGCTTCCCGGTCGGCACGAAGCTGTGGAAGGAGTTTCGCCTCAACGGCCTCAAGGTCGAGACGCGCCTCACGTGGAAGAAGACGGCGAGCCTCTGGGTGCGCGTGGCGTACGCGTGGAGCGTCGATCAGTCGACCGCCACCGAGCTGCGTGCCGGCGCGAAGAACGTGCGCGGCACGACCTACGAGATCCCGAGCGCGAGCGACTGCAATCTCTGCCACAACGGTCGGCTCGATGGCGTGCTCGGCTTCGAAGCGATTGGTCTCTCGACGCCTGGTGCGACCGGTCTCACCATGGCGGCGCTCGTCGCGCAGAACAAGCTGACGAACCCCCCCGCATCGCCTCTCGTGATCCCGGGCACGGCGACCGACGTGGCGGCGCTCGGCTGGCTCCACGCCAACTGCGGCACCTCGTGCCACAACCCTTCGAATTACGCGCTGGCGAAGGACACGGGGCTCTTCATGCGTCTCGACACCGCGAAGCTCGGCAGCGTCGTCACGACGGACACGTACACGACCGCGGTCAATGTCCCG
>CAXSGV010000119.1:11875-15311 GCA_964236615.1 uncultured Polyangiaceae bacterium | reverse complement strand
GGCGAGATCAGCGAGGGTCTCGATGCCCTCCTCGTCGACGAGTTCCAGGACACGTCACGACTTCAGCGCGAGATCGTCGAGCTGCTCTGGGAAAAGGAGCCGCGGCGTCGTACGGCGGGCACACTCCCCGGGCTCGAGCGCGTTCGGCCACACGGGCTCTTCGTCGTCGGCGACCGCAAGCAATCGATCTACGGATTCCGCGGTGCTGACGTGAGCGTGTTCGCCGAGCTGTGCGTGGGCCTTGCTGGCCGTCGCGCGCGCGAGGCGCTCGGCATCCAGCCGTTCACCGTGCACGAGCCCGCGTCGCCGCTTGCCGACTTCGTGCCGCTCCGCCACAACCGCCGCGGGCGCGACGAGCTGCTCGAGTTCGCCAACGCGTTCAGCCGCGAGTGTCTCGTGTCGTCCGGCGCGAGCCTCTTCGAGGTGAGCTATGTCCCCGAAACCGAGGATCTCTTACCGCCACCCGAGCGCGTGCGCGATCCGAACGAGCTTCTCGTTCCGCGCACGACGTGGCTTCGCGTCCCACTCGGCACGAAGTCCAAATCGTCGCGCATGGCCGAGGCCTTCGCGATCGCCGATCGCGCCGCGCAGATCCTCGAGACCGGCGAGCCGCTCGTCCGCCGAAAAAGGCCGACGCCGCGCGATCTTGCGGTCCTCGCGCGCTCGAACCTGATGCTCGAAGCCACGGCGTACGCCCTCGCCGAGGCCGGAATTCCGTACGTTATCGCGGGTCGCGGTTTCTACTCGGCGCGCGAGGTGCGCGACATGATGGCGATGCTCGCCCTCGTACTCCGCGCGAAGGACGAGCTCGCGCTCCTCACGGTGCTGCGCGGACCGTGGGGCGGCGTCCGCGACACGACGCTCATTGGCCTCACCGACTCGCACCGCGGTCTCGTCTCCGCTGACGCCGCGTGGGAGAGCGGCGCGCGTCGCTCGCTGATCGGGCGTGAGGACAAGGATCGTGTGCGCGAGATCATGAGCGTCGTCACGCGGCTGCGGCGCAACCTGGATCGGCTGTCTCCAGCGTCGATCCTGCGCGAGGCTGTCCGCGCTCTGGGCCTCGAAGAGACGCTCGTGCAGCTTCCGCGCGGCGTGCAGCGCGTCGCCAATGTCCGCAAGCTCCTCACGCTCGCGGAGAAAGAGACCAGCGCCGCAGCGCTGCTCGATCGCCTGACGCGCGCCGCCGAGCGTGAGCAGGCGGAGACCGAGGCAGCGACGTTCTCGGACGACGACGACGCGGTGCGCCTGCTCACGGTCCACGCGAGCAAGGGGCTCGATTTCCCGATCGTGTTCCTCCCCGAAATTGCCTCCGACGGCGCACGCACGGAGAGCCACGCGCTTCTCGTCGACACGGGCCACGCCGGCGCGCCGAGCGGTCTTTCGGTGCGCATCGCGGACGCTGCGGGCAACCGCCTCGAGTCGCTCGCGTACGCCCGCGTGCGTGACGTCGCAAAGGCGCGCGACCGAGCGGAGCGCGCGCGACTCGCCTACGTCGCCGTCACGCGCGCTTCGGAGGCGATGTACCTCGTCGGCGATCGGCGTGCGCCCAAGAGCGGACGAAGCGATGCCTACGAGAGCTCAATCATCTACATTCTCGAAGAGCTCGCTGCGAACGAGGTCACGCGCGACGAAGCCAAGCTTGCGGTCGAAGAGGTCGGCACAGCGCGCGTGATGCCTCGCGGAGCGCGCGTCGACGACGTCGTCCCCGATGTGCCTCTCGCAGCGCTCTCGGCTGCCGGACGGTCGACTGCAAGGTGGCGATCGCTCGCGATCGCGACGACCACGCTCCAGGATTTCCATCACTGCGCGCGCCGCTTTCAGCTCGTGCATTTGCTCGATCTCCCCGAGCGAGATCTTCCGCCGCTGGTCGTGCCCGGGGGCGAGCGCGACCCCGACGCAATCACGATCGAGTCGCCGCGCATCGATGCCCGCGCCGAAGGCACGCTCGCGCACCGCGTTCTCGAGCGGATCGAGCCCCGCTTTCTCGGTACCGAGGCCGCCGCTGCCGAGGCCACACGCCTCCTCGAGCGTGACGGCCTCGCGCGCGCGCACCCCGCGCACACGCGCATCGCCGTCCGCCTCGGGAAGTTCTTCGCTGGCGCTTACGCCACACGCATCGCGCAGGAGCGGGCGCGAATACTCCGGGAGCAATCGTTCGTCGTCGAGGTGGAGGACGACGCAGGCCGCGTGGTCGCGCTCAAGGGCACGATCGATCTCCTCGTCGTGTGGCCCGACGGCACCGCCGACGTCATCGACTACAAGCGCGCGCGCGGGCCTTCGCCCGAGCCGTACGCCTTTCAACTCGATGTCTACACGCTCGCGGCGCACGCGCTCGTTCCGGCCGCGCGTGAGGTGCGCTCGGGCATCGTGTTCCTCGGCGGTGATCCCGCCGAGCCTCGCTGGCGCGCGTCAAGTGAGGTCGAGTCGGTCCGGCGTTCGCTCGCGGCGCTGGGTGGGCGGCTCGTCGAAGCGCGATGGAGCGAAGTTTTTCCGCGCGTTCCGATCCTCAAGTGCCGCACCATTCGCTGCGGCTACGTGGGGCTTTGCCATCCGGCGGTGCGCGCGACGCAGCTGGGTCTCTTCATGGCGCCGGCCGCGCCTGACGATTCATGAGCCCCTTCTCGAGCAGCGACACGTGGCCCGAGCGCGCGACGACGACGTGATCGACGAGCGGCGTCGCGACCACGATCGCTGCGTCGACGATACGCTCGGTGAAGGCGACGTCCTCGAGGCTCGGCGTCGGATCACCGCTCGGGTGGTTGTGCACGAGGATGAACGAGCTCGCGCCTTCGCGAAGCGCGATCCGTAAGGGATCGCGCGGCGAAACGTGAAGTCCGTGGAGCCCGCCCATGGCTACGCGCCGCGCCCCACGAAGGTGGTTCTTGCCATCGAGCGACAGCGCCCAGAGCTCCTCGTGATCGAGCATCGTGAGCCGCGGCGTGGCCCATGCCGCGACCGCCGCGCTGTTCGGAAGTGCGGTAGCGGACATCTCCGCGAGCGAGGTCGAGGCGCGGCGCCCCAGCTCGATCGCCGCCGCGACCCGCGCGCCGCGCGCTGCACCCACGCCTTGGTAGGCCGCGAGCTCGCCCGAGCCTGCGCGGCACAGCCCCGCCACACCGCCGAGCCGATCGAGGACCTTCGTCGCCACTTTGGTCGACCGCGCTTCGTCGCGCCCGTTCGACAAAAGGACGGCGAGCAGATCGGCGTCGGTCAGATCTTCGGAGGGTCGCTGCGTCGTCACCATCGTCACCATGATCGCCGCGCTTCGCACGCCCCGTGCCTCACGCAAACACCACGATTTCCGCAGCTCTCTGCGCGCACAACCTGGCCCGGCCACCCGCGGGACGTCCGCGCTCTCTCTCATTCCCGAGCCCGGGCCCGAGCCCGTGACCGAGCCCGACCTTCAGCGCGCGAGGGTCGCGCAGTCGAGCCCTAC
>CAXSGV010000119.1:0-11865 GCA_964236615.1 uncultured Polyangiaceae bacterium | reverse complement strand
GACGCCCGTGCTCACGTCTTTGAAGAGCGGCGCGTTGCCTTTGCACTTCTCGCCGGCGACGGTGCATGCGGTGTTCGCTGTCTTCTCGCAGAGCTGGTAGCACCGACGCGAGCCGGGCTGTCCCAGGCAAGTCAGGTTGAGCGCGCAGTGCGTGGTCTCGCAAGCTTGACCCACCTGCGCAGGACCCGTCGCGACGCAGCTGGTGGTGCCGTCGTCGTCGTTCACGATCGCGCACGTCTCGCCTTCGGCGCAACCCATCTGCGAGAGGAGCTTGCAGCTTCGGACGGGTGCGCAAACGGGGACCTTCACGCTGCCGACGTCGGCGACCATTTGGATGTCACAGAACTGCGCTTTGCCGCACGTTCCGTCGCAACAATAGTGGCGGCACTGACCAGGCGAGCCGACGCACTCGTAACCCACGGTGCAGTCCGAAGGCTTCAAGCACTGATCGCCGTCGCCGCCTGGTCCTGCGACAACGCACGTGGGCGTCGGCGCGGCGGTGCTGCTCGCCGAGTCCTTGGCAACGTGACAGGAGACCCCTTGAAGAGCATTGCCAGCGTCGCCGCCGAGGCCGCCGTCGGTGCCCGCAGGTCGCGGCGGGTTGCACTGGCCGACGACGGGCGCTTCGTCGGGAAAGCAAGTCGACGCATCCATCGGCGCGGCGCAGAGCGCGCTGCCGCGGTAGCTGACCGCGCCCGTGGACGCGTCGTCGGAGCGAGCCTCGCCATCGGATTCGTAGCCGGCGTCGACGTCTTCGGCGGGTTGGCCGTAAGGGCTGTCGCCCGAGGCATTGAACGCGGACGCCGAGGTCATCGAGCAGCCAGCACCGCCGAGCCCAGCCAGGAGGGCCGTGCCGGTGAGCAGAAAACAGCAGGCAAAAAAGCCCGGCAGACGTCGACGAAGTGGAATCATAGGGAGAAGCCGAAAGAGGGCACTACACACTGCGTGCCCGGTTTCTCCAATTTGGTCCCGTCGGCGGCCGATAGCCAATTTTTCCAAGAATATCGCGGAAAAGGCTGAGCTGAAGCGCGTCCCGACCGACGCTTGTGGAAGGGAAGACCGGCGAGCACCCTGACCTGCGTGTCGCGGTCGGCCGCGATTGCACGCATGCGTGCGAGCACGGACGGCCTACAACCGCTTACTGGGTCTCGATTTCGCGGACGACGCTGTTCCCAGCGGAGTCGAAAACGCGAAGCGCCACGATGTGCGACCCGGCGGGCACGAGCGCGGCCACGTCGGCGTCGATGGCTTCATCTGCCGAATCAAGAACGCCGTCGGCTGCGTTGAGGGGTCGCCAGTCGAGCTTGCCGTCGATGGTGACCTCGACGCGCGCGATGGGACCGAGGCCGTCGACCGCGCGTGCCTTCAGCCGTCGACCAGCCATGGACATTTGTGTGATGACGGGCGGCGTGTTGTCGACGAGCACGGGCTGCGACTCCAGGGTGTGCCGTTGCACGTCGCTCGGTGGGTTGGCTTGCTCGTCACTCGCCTCGACGCGAATGCGGTACTTACCTTCAGGCAAAGCGAGCGTGTCCCACTCGTACTCGCTCTTCGTGAGGACCTCGCCCTCGCGAAGCACGTCACGCCATGGCGTGTTCGCTGCGGTACCCTCGCGGCGGAACACGATGCGGTAACGGAGCGCGTCGTTGTCGGGGTTCTCGACCTTCCACGTGACCTTGACCACGCTGTCGTGCTTCGGCGGCTCGGCGCCGCTCGCGGGGATCGCGTCCTTCGACGGCTCCTTCGCGCCCTTCTGCGCGGCGTCGACCGCGAGCACGATCGGGCGCACGTTGTCGGTCATGAAGGGGAGCATCACCTCGGTGAGGATCGCCTTTGGATCTTTCGCCCAGCGCGCGCGCACTTGAACGAACCGCGCGGGCGGGCTCGTCACCGATCCGGCCGCGTTGCCGCCAGCCGCGCCATTGCCTGCGCCGAGGTTGCCCCACGCGCTCCACGTCGCGTCGGGCGCGCCGGTGTTGCCGGTGCGCGTCGAAACCTCGAGAGCGCCGGTGGCGCGCCACGAGAGCTGCCCGAACTTCGCGCGAAGACCGGCGTCGAGCACCTTGCTCGTCCACACGGCTTCCGCGCCGCCCTGCGCGACCACGCGACGAAACGTCGGCGGGTCGCTGGTGGCGACGTGCGCGCCGTTCTTGCCGAAGGCGATCGCGCCGACCTGACGCTCGTCGGTGTCGGCGACGAGCGTCACGACGTGCGCGTCGTCGACCGTGTACACGCGGCCTTCGGCGCCGGTGCCGACGTAGGGTCGACCTTCGGCGTCGGTCGCGAGCGCGGTGTAGTGGAACTCGTCGTGGCGCATCATGCGCTCGGGCCGGCCAGCGGCGTCGAAGCGGTAGAGCGAGCCCTTGCCCGGCTTGGGTCGTGAGGCCGTGGCGACGGGTCCCGCGGCGCCGCGGCCGTTGGCGCCACTACGCTTGGGGGCTTCGGGCGGCTCGCCGTAGTCGTTCGCGGTCGCGAAGACCTCGCCTTTTTTGCCGAAGGCGATGCCCTTCACCTCTTCGCCAGGAAAGTCGTAGACCACGGTCGCGCGCCCCGGCCCCGTGATCTTGTAGAGCAGGCCTTTGCCGCTCGAGCCTGCGTAGACATCGCCGTTGTCGCCGACGGCGAGCGACACGATGTGCGGCTCGTCGGAGCGGAAGTACACCGACTGCGCGCCGCCCATGTCGACGCGGAACACTTTGCCTTCGGGTCCAGTCGCGGCGAAGAGCGCGCTCTTCGCTTTGTCGAACGCGATTGCCCACACGTGGCTCGTGTCCTGGAGCGTGACCCATGGGTCGATCTTCGCCGTCCCCTGTGCCGAGGGCGTCAGTTTGAAGATCTTTCCGTCCGGCATCGTGGCCGCGTAGACGACGCCGCCAGGCCCTTCGACCATCGACGTCACCGCGAGCGCGCCCGTGTCGGCGAAGAGCGTGGCGCGGTCGCCTTGCACCTTGAAGACCTTGCCGCCGGGGCTCGTGCCGACGAGCACCGATCCATCGCCGAGCGCGAGGGAAGAGAACGAGGCGCTCGCGTCGACGAGCGGCACTCCGCCGAGCGTCCACCCCGCGCGTACGCCGCCGTCGGAGCTGACGCTCACGCCTTTGAGATCGCCGCCGGAGAGCTCGTCGAGGGTATCGAGATCGAAGGTGCGCGTGCCGACCGCGCCTGCGGGAGGCGCGATTCCGAGCCCTGCGGTGCCTACTAGCAACGCCGCGAGCGCACGAAGCGAAGTCTTTCGCATGGCTGCAGCGTACATCGAAACCTCGCGTTCGATCTGCGGTTCAGCCGCGGAATTCGCGCGAGATCAATTTCTTCTGCTGCGCGCATGTGTCAAACCGGTTGCCCGTGCCAGACGCCTCCGCACTGCTGATCCTGATCGTCGACGACTTTCAGGACAACCGCGAGATGTACGCCGAGTACCTCTCCGCGATGGGCTACCGCGTCGCCGAGGCGGGTGACGGACAAGTTGCGATCGCCATGGTCGGCGAGCTTCAGCCCGCGCTCGTGGTCATGGATCTCTCGCTCCCGATCATCGACGGGTGGGAGGCCATTCGCCGACTCAAGTCCGATCCCAAGACCGCGCACGTGCCGATCGTCGCGCTCACCGGGCACGTGCTGCAGGCGCACTCCGACTCCGCAAAAGAGGCCGGCTGCGACGCGTTCGTCACGAAGCCCTGTCTTCCCGAAGCCCTTCTTCTCGAGATCAAGCGGCTCACTCAGCCGGGCTGAGCGTCTCGGCGTTCGCTACGCCGGCACGCGCTGCGACGGGATCGCATCATCGGGCGCCGACGCGCCGCCCGGCACATCGGGCTCGACGAAGCACCAACGGACCTCGGGTCGCGCGGCGCGCAAGCGCTCTTCGAACACGTTGATCGCGTGGCAGACCTGGCGGGTCGTCCGATCGTCGTGCAACGTGACCTTGAGCGCGACGAGCACCTCGCCCGGCCCCTGCTGCACCGTGATCACGTGGAGCACGCTCGCGATCGCGACGCTGCCCTTCGCCGCCTCGTGCGCGGCAGCTTCGACCCCCGGATCGGCGGCCTCGCCGATGAGGAGCGATTTCACTTCGATCGCGAGGAAGATGGCGACGCCGACGAGCACGACCCCGACGGCCAAGCTACCCGCGCCGTCCCAGCGCCCGTCCTTCGTCACGGCTGCGAGAACAAGCGCGATCAACGCGAGAGCGAGGCCCATCACGGCGGCCGAGTTTTCGCCGAAGACGACGACGAGATCGGCGTCCTTGGTGTCGCGCAGGAATTTCCCGAAGGGCACGCTGCCACGGCGGCGATTGAGCTCGCGTACGTTCGAGAAGCACGCGGCGCCCTCGAGCAGGATCGATCCCGCGAGGATCACGACGCCAATCCACACGCGTGTGACGGGCTCGGGCTCGTGGATCTTGTGGATGCCTTCGTAGATCGAGAACACGCCGCCGCCGGCGAACAGCATGAGCGCGACCATGAAGGACCAGAAGTACGTGTTGCGTCCGTAGCCGAGCGGGTGCGTCGCGTCGGGCGCCTTCTGCGCCTGCTTCACGCCGATCAGCAGCAGCACCTGGTTCATGCAGTCGGCCGCAGAGTGCAGAGCCTCGGCGAGCATCGCGCCGGAGCCGGTGAGCACCGCCGCAACCGCCTTCATCACCGCGATGAGGACGTTCACGGCAAGCGACTGCACGATGTGCGAAGTCGGATTCCCCTTGGCCATGCGGCGAACTTACCGCACGACGGGGCGAACTTTCACCTTCACCTTGTCGCGACCCTCGACATAGCGGTCGAGGGGAACGACGGTGCGCGAGTAGCTAGGGAACGGATCGGGGCTGACGCTGCTCTGCGCCGGGCGCAGCGCGTCGAGCGCAAAATCGGGGAGGCGAGGGGCGACGTGGCCGCGAAAGGTCACCCCCTGTGAGGGGATACGAAACTGCACGACGAGGCTGCGCGGCAGCGCGCTCTGGCGCGGCTCGTTCGCGAGGAGCTCGTTCAGGTTCTCGGGAGCGGCGAGCTCGGGCGCGACCTCGTAGCCAGGCAGCACCTCGAGCTCGACGTCCTTGCCTGCGAGCTCGAGCGGCATCGTGACCTCGATCGTCTTCAGGGTCTCGGGACCGGCGAAGGGGCGCAGGTGGACCAATACGCGCGCCTTTTGCCCCGCGTCGACGACCGCGTCGAGTAGCTCGATGCCGCGAATGCGCCAGAGATCGCGTGCATACTGCACCTTCAACACGGACTCGACTTTGTCGATGCGCGTGTTCTCCCACGGGTTGTTGAGCGCGTCGCCGACCACGCGAACCGCGCGTGAAGCCGACCACTCGCCAGCCTCGGGCAGGCCGCCGATGGCGACGCCGAAGTCGTCGACCTCGACAGGTGCGTGGCCGCGCACGGTGATCTTCGAATGCATCTGCCACGTCATGTCGCGGTGATCGCTGATGGTCGCTTCGACGACGGAGCTGAACATCGACGCAGCGAGCGACGGGCTCATGAACTTCTCGTCGACGACCTCCATGTTCCAGATCTTGCGCGGCGCCACGTCGACGCCCTGCACCTCGATGTGGATCGGGAACATCGGCGCGACCTTCGTCTCGTCGGCCACGACCGCGCTCTGACGATCTTGCACCAGCGCGCCGAGGGGACGCAGGCTCTCGCCGACTTTGAACGAGTGCTGATCGCTCGCGTAGATCCAGAGGACGCGGCCGATCGTCGTCGGCAGCGCGCTGTCGCCCGAGTTCATCATCGGGTGACCGAATCCGCAGAGCTTCGTGCCTTGCACGTGGGTGACGGTGCCGAGTCCCATGAACGACACGTCGCCGCGCGCGAGCTGCACGCCGAGCGATCCGCCGTCGACGTAGTGCAGCGGAGCATCTGCCGGGATGGGGCCTTGCGCTCCGCCTGCTTGCAAGGGCTCGAGCCCCAGCGGCCCGAAAAGCTTTCGCACGAGCTCGATCGAGCGCTCGCCCATCCCCGACATGAGCAGGGGAGTCGCGGCTGGGACGATCGCGGCGCGCGACGGATCGCTCGAGCGCGTCGAGCCGAGACGATCGGCGATCTGCGCGGCGTGCGCGAGGAGATCGTACTGACCTGGCGCGCCCTCGAACGAGGTCGGCGTGAGCGTAGCGTGCGGTGCGCGCGCTGGCGTCGGCACAGGGCGACCCGCGGGGAGGGGAGCGCCACCTTCGAGCGGCCAGAAGCCAGGGGGGATCGGGCGCTGCAGCTCGGTCAGCATCGGCGCGATGGGCGTGACGCCGGCGACGGGCTCGGTCTGGAACGACGAGAGGCTGTAGGCGTATGCGCCGGCGAGACGACCATCGAAGTAGATCGGGCTCCCGCTCATGCCCTTCACGTTCTTCGTGATGTTGAGGCGCGGGTGCGGCGTCTTCACGAGGATGAGATCCTGCGTGGGGCGGAAGTTGTGGAGGACGCCGATGACCTCGACGTCGAAGCGCTCGGGCGTGGTCCCCTTGAAGACCGTGAGCCCGTAGCCTTTCATCCCCTCCTTGATCTCGCCCACGCCGATGGTCGGGCTTCGGGCCTGACCTCGTGCCGTGCTCGCGAGCGGCAGAGTGGCGCCGAGGCCGGCAGCCAGTCCGGCGAACGTGGCGAACGCAACGAAGGAGGTACGCACAGCCTGACAGCTTAGCGCGAGTCGCGGCCCGGTAGGCCCGGGCCACGAGTCACGCGTTTTTTCAGCGCGAAGCGGCGCCGGCGGCGAACACGAGGACGAGCAGCACCATGAGAATGGCGACGAGGACGACGCCGATGATCGTCGCGATGATCTGGATGAAGAAGGCCGATCCGATCTTCTGGAGCGCCATCATCATGTGCGGGATGTCGTTGCCCTGCGTTTGAACCACGCTCTTCAGCGAGGCACCGGCACCGAGAAAGCTGATGCCGACGACGAGCGCGACGATGCCGCCCGGCGCTTGACCGAGCAGGGTTGGGTTCGCAACGGCGCCAAGCGAGGCGAGGAGCTGCAGCGAGCCGACGACGATCGAAATGATCCCCCACGTCTTGGCGCGCCCCGCGGTCTTGTCGATGATCGCGTTCTCGGCCTCGGTGAACTCGTAGTTCCCGTAGGACATCTGGCCGCCCATGCCGCCCGCGCCGTACTGCTGCTGCGGCGGCGCGTACTGCTGTTGCGGCTGCTGCTGCGGTGCGTACTGCTGTTGCGGCTGCTGCTGCGGAGGCGGCGCGCCGTAACCACCCGGTGCTCCGCCGCCGTAACTACCGCCACCCGGCGGACCACTCGGCGGACCGTACCCACCCCCTCCGCCCGACGGCGGCTGCCATCCACCCTGCATGCGCGAATCCTCCTCGGCCTAGTGCGGCCGCCGTGGAGAATACACGTTTCGTTCGCGGTCAATCCTCCCAGTGCCAGCGCTCTTTCGCGACGGTTCGTCGGAAGCCGAGCGCGGCGCCGTTCCGTGAGAGCCACGTGTAGACGCCGGGGCTCTTCGCGTTGAGATCGAGCGCCTTACCGCTTTGATGGTTCGAGAACCCGGGCACCGCGGCGAGGTTGCCGCGCCCTGCTTTGTACGCGCGGTAAAGCTCGCGCTGCCGCGTCATCGTGCGGTAGCCGCTGACGATGCTGATCTTCACGCCGTCGGCGCGCGCCGCTTCTTGAAGGCGTCGAAACGCTTGTGCGGTGCGAATTTCGACGAGCTTGCCCGCGATCGGCGTCACGCAGATCTGAACCTTCTTTCCGCGACGGTAACCGGTCGTGTTGCGGCAGTCGGAGAGCGCCTCGGAGGTCGTGCCTTCTGCGGCCTCTGCTTTCTCGTCGGCCTCGAGCTCGGCGAAGGGATCGCCATCCGTGTCGTCATCGGGCTCCGAGCCATCTTCGCCGGTCGAATTCTCACCCGCTTGAAGCTCCTCGGCCGTGATCCCATCCGGATCTTCGTCGGCGCTCGAAGCGTCGCTCGAGCATCCTGCGAGCGCTGATGCCGTGATCAAAAAGAGAGCTGCCACGAGAGGTCGGGTTCGCGTCATGAGAACCCCTAAAGCAGTTTGTCTGCCAACGTCCTCCACCGCCGTAGTTGTCGGGCGCCGTCCACCCTGCAGCCGATTTTTACGTGGCCCACCGCTTCGACAGCCAAAATGCCCCGGTTTCGACGAGCTGGACAGGATCCTGTTCCCCCCAGGACGGCGGCCCGCCGATCCACGCCTCGCGCGGCCGGCGGTCTACTCTCCTGAGGTGCGCCGTCCCGTTCGTTCGCTCTTCGCGTGGTCCGTGGGTCTCTCGCTCGCCGGCTTGCTCGCCTCTGCGGGGTGCAAGAGCACGTCGCCCGCCACGTCTCCCGCCGGCGATGCGGGCGTGTGCCTCGGTGCCGACTTCCCGGGCGCTCCACTCGGGGTGCGTTGCGGCGCGCTCGTCGATCGCGACGGGCGAACCGTGCTGCTGCACGGAATGAACGCGCGCGTCGCGGGGGTCTTCGACGTGACCTTCGACGACGGCCGCGCGCCGCTCGAGCCCATCCCCGCCTTCAACGCCGATGACGCGCGAAGGCTTCGTGCGATCGGCTTCAATGCTCTGCGGTTGCCCATCAACTGGAGCGCGATCGAGCCCAAGGACGGCGGCTTCGACGATGCCTACCTCGATCGCGTCGCCGCGGTCGTCGAGGCCTGCAATACCGCGGGCCTCTACGTGCTGCTCGATCTCCACCAGGACGCCTGGTCGAAGGAGATCGGCGAGGACGGCGCGCCGCTCTGGGCGATCACGCCGGCACCCACGACGCTGCTCGGCGGGCCGCTCGCCGATCTCGAAGCACGTCGTCTTTCGAAGCAGGTCATCGCTGCCTTCGAGACGTTTTTCGGTGACTCGGCTGATGGGCTGCGCCTTCGCGATCGCTACGCGAAGATGGCGGCGCACGTCGCGACGCGCTTCGCGAACGACGCCACCGTCGTCGGGCTCGAGCTGTTCAACGAGCCGATCGCGATCGACGCCACGCTCCCCAACGTCTATGCGCCGATGATCGCCGCGGTGCGCGCCGCCGCTCCGACGAAGCTGATCTTCTTCGAGCCGTCTTCGACGCGCAACGTGCTGGACAAGTCACCGCTCGGCGCGGGCTCGCTCGGACCAGGCACCGTGTACGCGCCGCACGTCTACACGCTGGCCTTCGCGGGCGACGACACCGCACGCAACAACGTGACGAAGGAAGGTCTCCGCAGCTCGAACGCGTCTGCTCGCGAAGAGGCGGAGAGCTACGCCGCGCCGCTCGCCATCACCGAGTTCGGTTTCGATCCGCGGCAGCCGAGCTTCGCGCGGTACGTCCGCTGGCAATTGGAGCTCCAAGACGAGGTGCACGCGAGCTCCTTCTACTGGGTCTGGAGGGAGCAAAGCCAAGCCGGTTGGGGACTCTACGATTACGACGCCGCGGGCGTGGCCACCGAGCGTCCTGCCGTCGTCGCTGCGCTCACACGTGTGCGGCTCGAGGCAGCCGCAGGTCGCATCGTCAGCGTCGCTTACGACGCCGACTCCAAACGTTTCGAAGCGCACGTCGCGGGCGACGCTGCCGTGACGACACCGAACATCGTGTCGATCGGCGGTGTCTCGCCGACGCACGCGACTTGCGATGGTCGCGTCGTCGCCCTCACGCCGGGTCCGAGCGACAAGACGTTGCAGATTGCATGCAACGGCGTCGGCGAGCACGTCGTCACGCTCGAGTAGCGGGCGCTGTTTGCTTCGCTCGGGCGGCTAGCGCGCGGGGCAGGCGGTGATGGAGCGGATCCAATCGTCGATCACGCCCGCGCCATCGGTGTCGACGACTCGCGTGGCGAGCGGGGGCATGCGCGTGCCATCCGTCGCGCGCATGCGCAGCGAGATCACCGAGTGTGAAGGATCAGAGGGGGCGAGGATGACGGCGCCAGCGACCCCGAGATCGCTCTGCTGCGGCGAGAAGCCACATGCGTTGGCTTGCGCGAGCGGCGTCACGAAGCGGAAGTCCATCGGACCACCGCCCGTCCCCTCGGGGCGATGGCAGTGCGAGCAGTTGGCCTGCAGGTAGCTCTTCGCGCGCGCTTCGACCGGTGCGTCGCTCGAGGTCGGCGGCGGGTACACCGTCGTCTTGTCGAGCGCGGCGTGCGGTGCGTCGAAGAGCCCGATGTGATCGAGCGTCGTGATCTGGTTCGAGCGTCGCGCCGCGTTGGCGCCCGACGGGTAGAGGAACGCGCCGTTCAACTGACCGTCTTCGAGACCGAGCGAGCGGCCCGCCGCGACGGTGTGGCAGCCGAGGCACTCCGAGCGGTTCGGGAAATACCAGGTCGCGTCCCCGACCTGCTTCGTCTTGTTCGAAGGCAAGAGCAGCGCGTCGCTCTCGTCGTCGTTCCACTCGTAGGTGTAGCCAGCCCAGTCGCCGTCGTCGTGACGCATGAAGAGGCGCGTCTCGATTTTCTTGCCGCCGAGCTTGAACGTCTTGATGAGCACCGAGCCGATGGGCAGATCCCAATCGCCGTCGGCGCCGACGTGAATCGCCTTGCCGTCGGGGATCGCGATCCTGCGATCTTTCTCGGCCCCGTCGCTCCAAAGCGGGCTGTTCACGCCGTAGGGAATCGTCCCGGCGAGCGGCCGATCGGGGTGCTCCTTCTCGAAGCATCCGGTCTCCGACAGCTTCTGCGGGAAGGCCGTGTTGGTGCCGCCGGGCGTGGGCGTGCCGCCGACCATCGCGTAAATCTTCCCGGCGATGTCGATCGCGTAGAGCTCGCCCGCTTCGTCCTCGGCGAACGAATTCCAGCCGCCGGTCGGGCCCGCGGAGTTGAGCTGCATGGTCCGCTTCTTTCCGTCAGGCGCGTCGACGAGCGCCCAGATCTTCGACGCCACGAAGTCGCCGAAGACGTAGGTCCCGGCGAACGCAGGGATCTTCGTGCCGCGGTAGACGTAGCCGCCCGTGATCGATTTTCCTTCGGCGCGGTCGTACTCGAAGATCGGATCGGTGAGCCCGGCCTTGGGGCAGGTCGCGTCGTCGTAGCAGTGCGTGCCCTCCTTCGCGTTCCAGCCGTAGTTGCCGCCGCGCTTCACGACGTCGATCTCTTCCCACGCGTTCTGGCCGACGTCGCCGACCCAGAGATCGCCGGTGGCGCGATCGAAGCTCCAGCGCCACGGGTTGCGAAAGCCGTACGCGAACGTCTCGGGTGCGCCGCCGCCGTTCTTGAACGGGTTGTCGCTCGGGATCGCGTAGGGAGCTGCGCCATCGACGTCGATGCGGAGGATCTTCGAGAAGAGCAGATCGGTGTTCTGCCCGTGCTTCAACGGATCGCCGCCCGAGCCGCCGTCGCCGAAGCCGATGTACAGGAAGCCGTCGGGCCCGAAGGCAATGTTGCCGCCCTTGTGGTTCGTGAAGGGCTGATCGAACGGCGCGATGATCGTGGTTTCGGCACCGAACGTCTTGCCGCCGTCGGTCGACGTGAAGCGCGACACCGTCGACCGCATGTTCGAGCTCGGCGCGCCCGGGATCGTGAACGAGGCGTAGAGGAAGCCGTTCTCTTTGAACTTTGGGTGGAACGCGATCCCGAGGAGCCCGCCTTCGCCTGCCGCGATGACCTTGTTCTTGATGTCGAGCACCGGTGTTGCCGTCGTTCCGCCCACCGCAGGAAACGACACGACGCGGCCGTCACGCTCGGCAACGAAGAACGTCGAAGGGTCGCCGGGGATCTGGACCATGGCCATCGGCGTGTCGAGCGTGACCTGCTCGAACACCCGCTCGAAGCGAACGTCGACGGTGCTCGGTGGCCGGCCTGGCGCAGTGCACGTCGGGTTCGGCGGACGCTGGTCGATACCGTTCGGTGCGTCCGTGATCGTGATCGGCTGAGTGTCGTCGCCACACGACGCCGCCACCGCAAGCAGCGCGCTCGAAAGGACGATGCCCGCGGCGCGCGTGCCGCTGGTCGC
>CAXSGV010000118.1:9884-15323 GCA_964236615.1 uncultured Polyangiaceae bacterium | reverse complement strand
GGTCCACTCCTCGACGTTGCCCGTGAGGTCGAGCACCCCGAAGACGCTGGCGCCGTGTGGGTGCGCGCCGACCTTCGCCGGGCTCTTGCCCGAGCAGCTGCGCGATGTGACCTCGTTGTAGAGCGTGGCCGCCATGGCGCAGCTCGTGGCCTGTCCCCACGGGTAGCGCATCGCCGCTGCACCGCGCGCGGCAAACTCCCACTCGGCCTCGCGAGGAAGGCGACGACCGACGCTGCGGCAGTAGGTGTCGGCGTCGAGCCAGCGCACGCAGCTCACCGGGAGCTCGGGGTCGCCCAGATCGTACGTGCACGACGCGCTCGTGCGCTGTGGCTTCGCACAGGCATGCTTGTCGACGCATGCGCGGTACGCGCCGACGCTCACCTCGAGCTTGTCGATGCGAAAGGGTTGGACAGTGACGGCGGGCGTCGGCCGCTCGGTCGGGGCGGCGTGCGGATCGCCCGATCCCATGGTGAACCTTCCACCGGGAAGCTCGAGCATCCCGTCTTGAAACGGCACTATAACGTGGGCCGCCGTAGGGTGCGGACGGGCGCTCGCCGAAAGGGACGCGCTCGCGCTCGGGACGGGCTCTTCTTCGCCGTCCTCGGGCGGCGGAACCTGCGCGCGGGCGAAATGCGCTGCGAAGGGGAACGCGACGAGCGCGACTGCGAGCGCGGTGGCAAAAAAAATGCTTCCGCGCGCCATCCCGATTTCTCAGCGAACCCCGGCCGAGCGCGCGTCCTGGCGACCAAGACGAATCGCGTCGGAGTCTTTCTCGATGGTGGCGCGCGGGACCTCGACGTGGGCCTCGAAGGTGCGGCGCGCGAGCTCGCCCGCTTCCTTGGCGATCGCCTCGCTGCCGGCGCCGCAGGCGAGAAGGACGGCCTCCGAGACCTCGCGCGCGACGAGCGAAGGATCGATCGCGCGGCGAGCCGACGACGCAAACGCGAGCGCGACCCCCACGAATCCGGCGGCAGCGAGGAAGCGTGATGTGGCGCGGCGGCTCGCTTTGCCGTCGGCGTCCTGCGGGCTCGGCGTGCCCGGCGCGACGACGGGGAACCCGACCACGCGCGCGTCGCGATCGAACACGATGGCTTTGACGTAGGGCGGGACCTCGCTCCAGAGCGCGTCGGGCGTCGAGGTTTCGGTCGGTACAGCGAGCACGCCGCCGCGCGCGAGCCCTGCGAGAGGGTTGCCGAGAATCAGCGCGCGCGGATCGTCGAGCACGATCAGCTTGAGCGATGCAAGCGCGGGCACGGCGCGAGGACGCTCGCGCGACGCGACGAGATCGAACGCAAAGCCGCCACCCTCGGAGGCCGTGAGCTCGCGCACCGCGGCGCGCGTGCGCAGGCCGAGCATCGACAGGATGACCGACGCGCACAGCTCAGCGCCGGCCTCGGCCGTGACGTCGTCGCTGGTGCGGCCACGCAGGGTGAACGAGCCGTCGTCGTGATCGACGGGCACCACCAGTGGATCGCCGGTGACGAGGACGTCGGCGCCGATCACGAACGAGCGCTTGCCGCGCTCGTCGGCCAGCATGTTGTGCACGACGGCGTCGAGGTCCGAGGGAGCAAGGCGCGATGCATACGCGACGCCGGACAGGATGCGCGGGATGCGGCCGATGCCGGGGTACTCGGGCGCCCACGTCAGCGCGTCGGCGAAAGCGGCTTTGAGCTCGCGCGTGAGCGGATTGGACTGCGCGAGCGGCTCGTCGAGCGACTCGAGGACGCTCACCGCGAGCGCCCGCGAGAGCGCCTTCACGAGCCGTGGCCCCGGGAACGGACGGAGCGCGTTGATCTTGATGGCGCCGACGTCGTGGCCCGACGCACGCAACCGTTCGACCGCGGCGAGCAGGGATTCGCCAAGCGCGCCGAGGCCGACGAGGAACACCTGGGCGTCGCCGGCGGGACGACGATCGAGCACGTCGTGTCGACGGCCCGTGAGGGATTCGAGCTCGCGCATCGCACTAGCGAGCGCGAACTGCACGCGCTCGGCGAAGACGCGCTCGCTCACGTTCGCGTGCACCGGGTGCGCCGGATCGGAGACCTTGCGAACGCGCGAAGCCGCGGGGCCAATGAAGACTTCACAAAGCTCGCGGTCGAGAGGACGAACCGGCTCGCGCTGGCGCACGGCGGCATGCTCGTGGACGACGATGAACGGCGTCCCCGAATCCTCGGCGGCGCGACGCGCGAGAAGCGACATGTCGAACGACTCCTCGGCGCCGGCGGCGAAGAGGACGCCCCAGCCGAGATCCGCTAGCGCGATCGCGTCGGCGTGGCCCGCCGTGATGGCGTGCACGACGACCGAGAGGCGGCGCGTGGCCATGGACGCGAGGAGCACGCGCGCGGTGCCGAGCATGGCGGCATGGGCGACGATCGTGACGCGCGCACCTTCGGCAGCGCGTGCTTCCGCGCGCGAAGCGAGCATCTCGAGGCTACGGGCTTCGGCGCCATCGCCCGCGTCGAGGCGCTCGACGGTGATTGGTTTTCCGAAGAGGTTCTCGGCGGGGAGCTCGAAGGCTTCGGAGGTCGCGACGAAGATCCCGTCGGCGATCGCGCCCTCGACGAGCGCTACTGCGCCGAGCGCGTCGCGCGCCCAGGCGCGAGGAGAAGCAGGACTGGGCGCCGGCCGGTGGACACCGTTTTCCATGGGCCGCGACTCTATCTCAGATGCTTTGCGGAGAAGAGGGAGATGGCTCCGGTTCCGGCTCGGTCGGAGCAGGAGCGGGCGCGGTCACACTGGCAGCAGGAGCCGGGGCGGCCCAACGCACGCACACGCCGACGGCGTTGGCCATCGAGTAGCCTTGATCGAAGCGCAGCTTCACGACGGCGTCGCAGCCGAGAACGATCGCGCGCTGCTCGATCGCGCGCGTCGTGTCTTCGATGTTGGCGTCGCCGCCGTGACCGACCGCTTGCAGGAGCGCCACTTCGTAGAACGGGCGCGGAGGCACCTGGTTGCCGACGTAGACCTCGACGCGCGCGCTCGGCGGGCCTGGCTTGCGCAGCACGACCTCATGAAGCTCTGTGAAGCCGCATCCGACGGACGAGACGCCGCACGCGAGAACGAACAGCGCGCGCGCGATCACGGCGTCACCCCGGGCGCTTGGTACGCGTGGCCCGCCATCTGGAGGTACATGACCTCGCTGTAGACCGGGTAGCTGCGCGTGCCGACGCACGTGTAATAGCCACATGGATAGGAGTACGTCTCCATCTGGAGGTGCTCGCGCATCTCGAACTGCGCCGACACCCGCTCGATGACCGCCGCGTTGCCACCGAGCTGCGCGACCTTCTGCGCGAAGACCGGCAGGAGCGTCTCGACGTTGGCTTCACTTTGCGCCGCATGAACCTCGACGAGCCCGAGGTCCTGGCCCTGCATCGGGTGACCGACGACGTAGATCGCGACGGGCCCACTGCGTGCCGGAAGCCGAAGCGGCCCCGTATGAATCGCGCTGGCGCCAACCGACGAGCAGCCCGAGATCGCGACAAGCGCGGCGAGCGGTGCCGCAGCACGAAAGAGTCGCGGCGCCATGATCCGATTATGGGAGCGGCGCCGCGGCGTGCAAGTCAGGTGTGAATCGGAGGAGATCAGGCGCGTGCCTGAGCTGTTACAGGAGGTTGGCGGCGAGCTCGGCGAGATCGCTGCGCTCACCCTTCGACAGGACGATGTGCGCCGCGAGCTTCTCGCCGCGGAACTTGTCGGCTGCGATGGTGAGGCCGTTCGACGCACTGTCGACGTACGGGTTGTCGATTTGCTCGGGGTCGCCTGTGAGCACGATCTTCGTTCCGTCGCCGGAGCGCGTGATGATCGTCTTCACCTCGTGCGGCGTGAGGTTCTGCGCCTCGTCGACGATCATGTACTGCTGCGGCAAGGAGCGACCACGGATGTACGTGAGCGGCTCGACCTGGATCTGGCCGCTTTCGAGGAGCTCGGCGTAGGCGCGAGGCCCCTTGCGCGCGCCGCTCGAGAACAGGAACTCGAGGTTGTCGAAGATCGGCTGCATCCAAGGATTGAGCTTCTCGTCGACGTCGCCGGGCAAAAACCCGAGGTCACGACCAAGCGGCATGACGGGACGCGACACGAGCATGCGCGAGTACACGCCATCTTCGAGCGTGCGCTTGAGGCCGGCGGCGATCGCGAGAAGAGTCTTGCCGGTACCCGCCTTGCCGACGAGCGTGACGAGGCGGATGTTCTCGTCGAGCAACAGATCGATCGCGTAGCTCTGCTCCTTGTTGCGCGGGCGGACACCCATCACGCCTTCGCGCGGGGTGCGGAGCGCGAGCACTTGATTCTTGGTCGCGTCGAAACGGCCGAGCGCGGTGTGCGACGGGTTGGCGCGATCGCGAAGGAGGACGCACGCGTTCGCGAGCATCGTCTCCTCGGCCTTCGGCAGGTAGTGGCCTTCGTGGAAGAACGCGTCGATCTCGCCGCCGTCGACGTCGATCTCCTTGAGGCCGGTCTCGAGGCGCTCGACCTCGACCCGCGTGTTCTCGTAGTTCTCGCTCACCATGCCGAGGGCATCGGCGCGGATACGAAGGTTCGTATCCATCGTGACGAAGATCGTCGGACGACCGCGGTCTTGCTCGCGGATGTCGAACGCCGTCTGCAAGATGGCTTGATCCATCGCTGCCTTGTCGATCGCCGTCGGGAGCTCGGGCCGGTTTGCAGGCACGGCGACACGGAGCTCGCCACCCGACTTCAGCGGGACGCCCTTCGCGAGCGAGCCGCCGCTGTCACGAAGCTCGTCGAGCAGCCGCGCGATCTGCCGCGCGTTGCGACCTCGCTCCGAGCCTTCGCGTTTGAACTGGTCGACTTCCTCGATGCAAAAGATCGGGATGATGACGTTGTTGTCCTCGAAGCGGAAAATCGAGCGGGGATCGTGCAGCAGGATGTTCGTGTCGAGGACGTAGTTCTTCTTCATAAGTGAGGCGGTGCGAGGCTCCATCGATGGCACTGGGGTCAAGGGGCGTCCGTCGCCTCTTTTCTCGTCCGCCTGCCGTACCCGTGGAGCCGCGGCAGCGCAAGGGTCAGAGGCGATGTAGCTCCCCCATCGCACGTGAATCGAGCCGAATTGTCGAGGGGTGGTACTCGCCGTGGCCGAGCACGAGTGTGCCCCCCTTGCCGTGCGCGCGGAGCTCGACGGGGCCACCCGGCGCATCGCGTGGGGCGTCCTCGAGCTCGATCCAGAGCCGCTCGCCCTCCGCACCACCACGCGACCACGCGCCCATCGCGTCGAGGTAGGCCGCGCGTTCCGTCGGCTCGAGGTACGACGTGAGCACGGTCTGGTAGGCGAGCACCGCGGCGCCGTGCGCGGACTTGCTCACCGAGTGCTCTTCGAGAAACTCCGGCATCGCCACGGCGGTGCGTGAATGAAGGCTCATCTCACCCCGCGTCATGGCGGTGCTCGCTGCCTCGAGCGCCGCGTCGAGTCGGTGCCGGCGATCG
>CAXSGV010000118.1:6654-9874 GCA_964236615.1 uncultured Polyangiaceae bacterium | reverse complement strand
CTGGCCACAGGCACGCGCGCAACCACGCGCGCTCGCTCTCGCGGCGCGGATCGATCGGCGATCGATCGAGACCGATGCGCGCCGTGACTTCGTCGGTCTTTGGGAGCGGCATCGGTCCGCCGTCGGCCCCGGTCCACCCGAGCGCGATCCGATCGGCCACGAGGTTGAGACCGGCGCTGCAGCCGAGGTCGACGAGGTGCACCGCCTTGCCCGCGGAAAAGCGCCCGAGCGCGAGACGCCATGCGATCGCGCGCGTCACCTCGTTCGTCTGCACGAACCGGTGGGCAAACGCCTCGCGCGCTGGAGCGTTCGTCGCGAACGACGCCACCACGTCGTCGACCGAGATGGCCCCGTCACTGCTGCTGTCCGTACCGATCGCGCGGGCAAGCGGGTGGTGCGGCGTGGCCATCGCGTCCTGGTGAAGCGCTGCGAGCAGGAGCAGCGGACGCTCGTAGGGCGCGTGAAACAGACGCCCTCCCCACGCCTCGAGCAGCGCACCTCGGACGAGCGGCTCACGCTCGGCGACGAGGCGCACGACGGTCTCGAGCAGGCGCGCGTAGACCTTCACGCCTCGGCTGACGAAGAACTCTGCTTGGGCTTTCACGTCGTCGTCGAAACCCTCGAGCCCGCTCGGCATGGCACTTCACCTCGGCAGATCGATGGGGTCGGGCAGCCTAGAGGTCAACTCGAGCGCGGCTTTTGCGCGCACGGTGAGTCTCGACACGCGCATCGTTTCTCGCCATCGTTGACGGAATGAGCGCGGGTTCCCCCTCGTCGGTCGACTTGCCCCGCTGGGTGCAAGCAGTCGACCGCGATCTCGTCGAGATCGCGCGCCGCGTGCAACCGATTGGGATGGCGACCCCCGTCAACGCAGCGGACGAGCGCGCGCGGCTCGTACCGCTGTTCGCGCGCGGCGATTCCGAGATGCCGGAGTGGACGTACGCCGACCATCCCGATCCGTCGCTCGAATCCGATCTCGCGCGCCTCGCCGAAGCGCTCGCACCGCAGCAGCCGTCGCCGTTGGGTCGCGTGTACATGGCACGCGTTCACGAGCTCCAAACGGAAGCCGCGCTGTGCCGCGTCGTTGGGCAACGCTCGTTCAGCGCCGCCGCGGCGGCTCGTTTCGCGCCCTTCGACGCCGCGAGCGAAACAACGGCGCAAGCGCTCGCGCGTGCGTGGATCGAAGAAGACGACGGCGCGCCGATCTCGGATCCATCCCACTACATTCCCAGCGACTCCGACGATCCTCGCTCTCTCCTCTCGCGCATGCGCGCCGAGGTCGGACGCCTCCGCTTGCCATTCACCGTTCGCGTGCACCCCGCGCTCGCCTCGCTCGCCGCGACGGGTGAGCGCACCATCTTCATCGCGGCCGGACGCGCTCTTTCCGAGGAAGCGACGCAGCGCACCGTGGTTCACGAGATCGAAGGGCACGTCGCTCCGCGCGCCCGCGCCGCCACCCGCGGTCCGGCGATTTTGCGGGTCGGCACCGCGCGCGGATCCGACGAACAAGAGGGCTTCGCGCTCTGCATCGAGGAAAAGAACGGATTTCTGCGCGGGCGTCGTCGCCGCGAGCTCGCCGCGCGCTACCTCACCGTCGACGCGATGCGCGCTGGAGCGACCTTCGTCGACGCCGTGCGCGCGTTGATGCTCGATCACCACATGACCGCCGAGGCCGCGGTGCTCGTCGCCGAGCGCGCTTACCGGGGCAGCGATGGAACGTTTGCTGGGCTCGGGCGCGAGCGCGTCTACCTCGAAGCGTTTCTTCGTGTGCGAGCGCACCTCGAAGCGCACCCCGCGGACGAGCGCGTGATCCGCGCCGGCCAAGTCGCGACCGCCGCCGTGCCCGCGCTGCGAGCTCTCGTCACGAGCTCTTCTTGATTACTGCTTCTTGACGCAGGCGTTCTTCGTGTCCTGCGTGCCGCGCACGAAGACCGGCTTGCAGTCGTAGCCGTCGCGGCAGGTGCCGGGCACGCCAGGGTTGCACACCGGCAAGCAGTAGCCGCCCTTGTTGTCGCCGAACTCGGCGCAGAACGACTCGGGGCGATCGATGTCGGACGGGCACTCGTCGACGCAGGCAGCGGTGCACATGCCACCGGGGAAGTTCGTCGCGCAGAACGAATCGGGCGCGATGCACTGCGGGTCGGTCGCGCAGGCGCCGCCGATCCACGCGCCCTGGCCGTTGGCAGGACCGATCGGGCCGTCGTACTCGAGGAACGATGCATACTGCAGGTAGATGTTCCAGAAGAGCCAGCTGCCGCGTGAGCCGGTCCCGACGATGGGCGCGTACTGGTAGAGCGCGGCGGTCGACGCATCGACGGGCGTGACCTTGGCGTTGTCGACCGTGATGCTCAGCTGGTCCGGCGCCCAGTTGCCAGACGTGTGCCCCTGATCGCGAATCTCGTCGAGGCTGACGCGCAGCTTGCGCGCAAAGCAGTCCGCCTGGCGATCGAGGCCGGCGAGCGCAGGATCGCATTTGATGCCAACGCCAGGGCAGCCACAGCCGAACACGTACTCCACGCGCGCAGGCGGGAACGGATAGAACTGCGCGCCGATGAGGCCCTGATCCATCTCTGCGCGCACGAGGATCACGAGCGGGTTGATGTTGTGCGTCACCGCGGCGCGGTAAATGGCGTCGGCGCCGCGAATGCCATTGGACTGGTACGTCTCGAGAAAGCTCGGCCGCTTGTACGGCGTGCGTGCGAGGAACCGTTGGATGCTCGCGGCGTCGAACGTCAGCGTGTCCTGGAAGGAGGCTGGATCGAGGATGGAGTTTTTGTCGAAGTCGGCGTTCCCCTCGCCCTTCTTGAGATCCTCTGCTTGAAGGAACGTGGCCTCGCCTGGCGTTGCCGCGCAGGCCGCCACGAGAGCGAGCCCGCCGACACCGGCGATCAGGATCGCGGTCAAAGGGAGAGAACGACGCATGTGCCGTCTTCGATGATGCCACACGGGCGCGAGCGAGGCCCGCACCGCGTGGCGTTACGCTCAATGCCCGTGGAACTCGCGGGCCTGCTTCACGACGAGGTGGCCGTTCGCGAGGATCTTGATCTCGAGGTCGAGCGCCTCGGGCTTCTGGTCGTCGAGCCAGACGTAGCGGCAGTCGTTCGGATAGTAGCCGGGCTTCGCCTTGCAGTAGGCGATCTCGACCGCCTTCACGGCCTCGACCATCTCCTGCATCTTGGCTTCGGGGAGGACGACCTCGGTGAGCGCGGGCTTTCCGGCC
>CAXSGV010000118.1:3011-6620 GCA_964236615.1 uncultured Polyangiaceae bacterium | reverse complement strand
TAACGCTGCACGGTGAAGCGCGCGGGCCGGTTCTCGGCGGCGAAGGTCGCGATGCTCGTCTGCGCGATGGTGCCCGGATCGGGGTTGGTGACGAGGTTGTTCCCCTTCTGTACGGACACGGTGTAGCCGAGGAGACCGTCGCTGTTCACGACGCGGCTGATGATGACCGCGTTCGCAATCACGTCGTCTTCGCTGTCGTACGCAGGAACGATCGCGAGACCCATACCGGAGGTCGAGTGGTCGAGGCGCGCGAACGAGCGCTCCTCGATACCGCGACGGTTCCAGAGGCTCGCGTACACGGCCTTCACCGCGCACTGCACCGTCTTCGGCTTGACCTTGCTCTTCGTGACGACGCCGCCAGGGCCCGTCTCGCGCTCGACGCGGCAAGAGAAGTCGGGGTTGTCCGTCTTCGCCGGCTCGGCGCTGAAGCTGTCGTAGAGGCCGGCGCCGTCGAAGTTCGGAACGTCTTCGGCGTTGGAGCTCGAACGAACCTTGATCTCCTCGACCGAAGCCGGAACGAGCGCGGTGATGCGCGCGTTGATCGCCGCCATCGCAGCCGGCGGAACGGTCGCGGTGTAGAACATCCCCTGCACTTCGTTGAGCAGCGTGACGCGCTCGTTCGGCGACAGGTTGCCCGTCTTCTCCTTCGCGACGAGCGCGTCGACCTTCGCCTTCAGCGCCGCGTTCGCGGGGAAGTCGATGAAGTCGCGGTAGCCCTGCACCGGCACGCCGAAGCCACCGGGCACGAGGTCGTAGCCCATCTTGCGGCTGACCGTCCCCGCCGTCGCGTAGCGGCCGAGCACCGAGCGGTTCGTGAGGAAGCCGAGGCCGGTCGCCTTGCCGCCGAACTTCGGCGTCAGGTCGAGGCACGCCGGGTTCAGCACCGGGCACATCTCGTCGTAAGAGAGGAGGCGCGTCTCGGCGACGACGGGGAGCGCGATCCACGGCTTCGACAGACGCGCCTGGAGCTTGGCCTGGACGACGGCATCGGTCGTCGCTTCGATCGTGAAGTCCTTCTTGCCGACGACGAGGTGCACCGGCTTGTCGATGAACGGCGCGAGGTGCGTGTTCGTGAGGCTCGCGTCACGAAGCACCATGTTCGGCGTGCCGCGCTCCTTCGACTTCAGGTTCACGTGCGAGGTCGCGTCTTGGTACGTCTTCGTGAGCGTGCCGGCGACGACGGAGAGATCGAGCGGGAGCTCGTCGAAGACCGGGATATCGGTCGGACGAAGCTCGTTCACGTCCTTCGGGAACATGCGGATGTAGCCCCAGGCTTCGCCGGGGTTCATCGGGAGGTACTTCACGCTGCCGAGGATCTTGTCGATCGAGGTGATGTCGAACCCGAGCGCGTTGATCTGCGCGCCCACGCGCGCCGTCGTCTGCTGCGGACCGGTCGCGACGAACGCCATCTTGGCGCCACGGATGGCAAAGCCCTTCTTGATCTCGGTGAGCGCGATGACGAGCGTCTCTTCGGCGATGACATCGTCGGGATAGAACTGCACGGCGTACGTCGGCGAGGTTGCGTCGCCAATCAGGTACGTCTGGATCGTGCCGGCGAAGAAGTGCTTGTCCTGCTCGAAGTAGGTGTTGTCGTTGAAGGTCGTGTTGTCGGTCGTGATGCCGAGCTTCTTCTGCGCGAAGTAGTAGTGGTACTTCGCGTAGTCGGGGACTTTGCCGGCGACCTTGTAGTTGCCGTTGATGAAGTTGATTTGGCGGTTTTTGACGTCGCGCGAATCGATGAGGAACTTCATCGAGCGACCGGCTTGGCCGAAGCCACCGCCGTCGGTCGAGAGCGCTTCGTACGTCTTCACGCTCTTGACCGAGGTGAGTGAGAGGCTCGAGGTGGCGAGAGGATCTTCGCTCTCTTCGCTGTCGTCGTCGGTCGCGGCGGAGCAGGCCGGCATCGCCGCAGCTGTTCCCAAAAGAGCCCACATCGCGAGGTGGCGCAGCTTGGCGGCGTTCATGGGTACGACATGTAGCATCGAGTCAGGCGCCTAGCCACAAGCACCTTCACGCACGTGGGCCAAGTTCCCGCAACCAGGGCGCAAATAATGCGTCGCGTCACCATTGCAGGGAAGTCCCTAACGACATTCGTGTGCGGAGCGACAAGGTTCTCGTTCATGAACTCGCGCGCGAACCTTCCGGTCCTTCTCAAGAAGGACGAGTCCGGCCTCTTTGTCGCCGAGTGCCTGCTCGTCCCGGACTGCCGCTGCACCGGCCGCACGCGCGCCGAGGTCCTGCACACGATGCAGACGCTTCTCCGCACGAAGGGGGCCACGGCGTCCGGGCCGTACGAGGTCGTCCACCTCGCCGTCACGGCCTGAGCATCGTGCGCCGCCCGAGGGGCTGACGTCGCGAGCTACTTCGAGTGCAGCGGGATCTCGACCCAGGTCGCGCCGCCGCGGTTGTCGTGCACGACGGCCCACACGATCCCCTCGCCTGCCGTCTTCGCGCCGAGCAGCTTGTCCTCCGTGCCGACGACCTTGCCGCGCGTGGGCTCATAGAGGAGCCGCGCGCCGTCTTTGAAACGGGCGTTCGTGGAAAAGAAGGCGACGTAGAGCTGCTCTTTGCGCTGCGTGCCCTTGTCCTCTTCGGCGTCGCTGACGAATGTCTCTTGGCTCGTCTCGGGGACCTGCACCTCGATGTTCTTCTCGGGGCAGTCTGCCTTCTTCTCCTGCTCGCACTTGTCGAGCGTGATGCCTTCGCGGAGATCGACCGGCTTGCCGTCGAAGAGCACGCCCGAGATGACGGGGTTCTCGTTTCGCCGCGCGTCGTACGCGTACACGCGCGTGAGGCCAATGACGTAATCGTCGGGGCCGAGGCGCGCTCGGGTCGTATCGTCGAAGCAGCCGATCGGCACCGCTTGCGGGTTGGCCGAGTCGCGCTCGACGAGCTCGAGGTGTCCGGCGCAGGCGATGTTGAAGAGGATGGCGAGCCCGTACGGATCGTTGATGCCCGACACCTTCGGGTGCGTCGCGATCGCATCGGCGGGCATCGTGAGCTCGAACTTCGGACCCGTCGGCAAGAACGGTGTGAGGTCGATGCCGGGCTTCAAGAGGCCAACCGGGTTGGGCCCCGCGCCCGCATCGCCGCCGGGAGCGCCGCCGCCCGCGAGCTGCGCGAAGCAGGCGTAGTACGCGTCCTGCAACGGGTTGATGCACGGCAACGGCAGCCAGAAGATCTTCATCGGCCGCGAGCGATCGCGACGACCGTCGTACGCGAGGAGCTCGACCTCGACCTTCTGGCCTGGCTGCACGTAGGGCTGCGAGGAGCGCGACGCGAGGATGCGTACCGTGTTCACGAGCGGCGCGGGATCGAAGTCGTCGTTGCCGCACGAGGCCACGCCAGCGCCGAGGACGAGCGGCGCAAGGAGCCCGAGAAGGGCGGCGCCCTTTCTGCCTGTCGTTGCGTAGCGAAGACGTGTGCTCATGGCGATCCTCAGAACTCCGCCCGAAGACCGAGGCTCGGGAGGATGGGCAACCCCTGTGCGTAGGTGCGTTTCGTCGAGTTGTAGTTGTACGAAACCCCTTCCACGTTGCCGTGGTTGTAGACGTTCTGCACGTCGAGGTACGCGCCGAGCTTCCAGTATTTGAACTGCCACGCCTTGTC
>CAXSGV010000118.1:0-3001 GCA_964236615.1 uncultured Polyangiaceae bacterium | reverse complement strand
GCTCTCGTCGAAGAAGCCGTACGTGCGCGGGGTGTGGCGGTTCCCCGAGACGAGGCGGAAGCGCGCGCCGAGCTCCCAACCGTGGCCGAGCCGGTAGCTGCCGAGCACCGTGAGGATGTGCGTCTGCGAGAACGGCGTGAGTCGCTCGGGCTCCTCGGGACGATCTTGCCGGATGCTTTCGGAGAGCGTGTACGCGAGCCAGCCGAAGAAGCGTGAGTCGGGCTTGTAACGAAGCAGGGTCTCGATGCCGTACGTCCGGCCGCGCCCTACGTTGCCGTAGCGCTGCGTGACGAGGCGATCGAGCTGCTTGTAGTAACCCTCGACCGAGATCTCGACGTTCTTCGTGATCTCCTGCTCGGCGCCGAGCGCATAGTGGTACGCGCGGTTCGAGACGAGCCCCGGCATGCCGAAGACGCGGTTGGTCTCTTGCGGCTGCGGCGGCTGGGTGAAGATGCCGACGCCGCCCTTCACGGTCGTGCGCGGGAAGCCGGTCGTGAGATCCTGACGCGCGTTCACACGCGGGCCGAAGTCCCATTCGCGCGTGTCCTTCGAGTAGTCGAGACGCACGCCCGGGATGATGCGTGCGCCGCGCCAGGGCGTGAGCTCGAATTCCGTGTAGAGTGCAGGTCTGTAGAGCGCGTCGCTGTCCTTCGACTCGAGCGGCGGCCGCCCGAGGAACGGACCCGACGGCGGCTCGCCCGGCCGGGGGATCGGCGGGAAGCGGACGTGGACGTCGTAGGGCGCGTAGAGCAGGTCCATGCCGAGGTTGAGCGTGACGCCCGTGGCGATCTTCTGCGAGATCTCGGCGCGCGTCGTGATCGGGTAGCTCGACAAAGTGAAGAGGTTGTCGCCGAGCGCGAAATCGACGAAGTCCTGCCCGATCGCGGCCGTCAGCTTGAACTCGGTGTCGTTCGAGATCTTGTTCTTGTAGCGAGCCTGCGCGCGCCAGAAGCCGGTGTGCGCGCTGATGCCGCCGCCGAAGCTGGGGTCCGACGCGCTGACGCTCTTGATGAGGATGTCGATGCGATCGTCGGCGCCGTAGAACATGAGGCGGAAGGAGGAGTTCTTGTTGAAGTCCTTCTGCAGCATCGCCTGGTAGTCGTAGTAGACGGGCGCGGTCGTGACGCCAGCGCCAGTCGACTCGAGCACCGGCTTCAACCACACGTCGACGTACGAGCGGCGACCGGCGACGGCGAAGCTCCACCCCTTGCCGAGCGGACCTTCGGCGAGCACGCGCGCGTCGATGAGATCGACCTGTGCGAGCCCGTGGAGCTTGTCCTTCTTGGGATCGCGGATGCCGACGTCGACGATGCCGCCCATGACGCGGCCGTACTGCGCGCTGAAGTTGCCGGGATAGAAATCGATCTTCTCGAGCAGCTCCGTGGGCACGACGCTCGAGAGCCCACCGAAGTGGTAGACGAGCGGGATCAGCGTGCCGTCGACGAAGACGTTCGTGTCTTGCGGCGCCGAGCCACGCACGAGCAGCAGGCCCGCGAACCCGGGCGGACGCGCGACACCGGGGAGGTTCTGTAGTGAGCGAAGAGCGTCGCCGCCGGTGCCGGGGATGCGGTTCATCTCGCGCTGCTCGAGCGTCCGCCGCGTGACCTCGCGTGCCGGACGCTGGCCCTTCACACGAACCTCGTCGACCTCTTCGTCGGGCGCGGCCGGCTTCACGACGGGCGTCACACCGGGCACGACGACAGGGTTGAGGCGGACGACGTTCGAGACCTCTTCGCCGGGCGCGACGTCCTGCTCCGCGGTCTGATCGTCGAAGCCCGCGGCGTGGACCGTGACCTGGTATTTGCCGGTTTTGATCGTCGGGAAGGTCCAGCGACCGTCGGCGCCGCTGGTGGTCTTTTGCTCGGTGCCGTCGTCGGCGCGCACCGTGATCTCCGCGTTCGGAACGGGCTCATTCGTGGCCGAACGCACGCGTCCGACGAGCCGCGATGCCGGAGGCGCAAACTCGTACGTATGCTTGATGCGCGCCGCGACGGGCTTTCCGTTGCGCTGCGCCGGCTCGAACACGAGCTTCTGAGCGGCGGCCATCGCGGCCTCGTCGAAGCCGTGCCCCATCGGGACGTCGACGACCGCACGCTTCACGGCGCCCGTGACGTCGACATCGACGATGACGACGACCCGCACCGTCTCGCGCACGCCGTCTTTGGCCGCGCTTGCCGGGTACTCGGCGCCATCGTCGTGCGTGAGCACGGGCGGCGTGATGACCACGGGCGCAGGAGCGGACGGCGGGGCGGTGTCGACGGGCGCTGGATCGACGCGACCCGGCTGCTGCGCGAGCGCAGCTTCATCGAGGAAGAGGAGGGACGCCGCGAGCGACGCACCTACGACGAGATCCAACCGACGTGCCATGCGCCCGGACACGATTACTGGCAGAGGGCCGAAAGCTCAACCACCTTGCGGCCGCCGCGGCGCGGAATGGGGGTGTGTTATAGCGGAGCCGGCGCGTGAACCTCCTTTCGGCACTGCCTCTGCGGCCTCTGCGTCGGCACGCCGTGAGCTTCGCGCGGGTCGATGGAGCGCTCTACGCGCTCTGGGCGGCCGTGTGCACGTTGGCCTCGGCGCGGCTGTTCTATGGCTACATGCTGAAGCAAACGAGCGGCGAGTGGTCAGCCCCGCTCGACGACGTCTTCATCCATTTCGACTACGCGCGCGCGACCGCGAACGGCCACCCCTTCGAGTGGGTCGTCGGCAATGGGTACTCGTCCGGCAACACGAGCATCCTCTACCCGTTCGCGCTCGCCATCGGGTACGCCGGCGGATTCCACGGCGAGCAGCTGATGATCTGGGCTGCCATCGTGGCTGCGGTCTGCGTGTTCGGGACATTGCTCGCCGCGCGCGGTCTTCTTCTCGACGAGCGCGGTGGCAAAGATCTCTGGCCCCGCGCCGCGTCGTTCGACCGCCAGACAGCGAAGGGCGACCCCGAGCTCTGGAGCGAGGACTTCACCGCGCTCGAGGTGTTCAGCGGTGAGGACTTCGAGGACAG
>CAXSGV010000117.1:0-15341 GCA_964236615.1 uncultured Polyangiaceae bacterium | reverse complement strand
CGTCGATGTTCCACTCGCCTTCGCCGGTGACGTTCATCTGGTACTTCGCGCCGATCGTCTTCGCGTCTTCGGCATTCTTGGCGAGGGCCGCGGGGAGCTCGGTATTGAACAGGTTCTTCACATCAACGGCCATCGAAGCATCCTCCTGAAAGTCCGCAAAATTGAACGGCGATTCAGTTTGGTAACTTTCTCCTCGACCGGAGTCAAGGGGTCGAGCCGCCGCCAGTCAAGACCCGCAACAAACGCGGTTGCGACCGGCTTCTTTGGCTTCGTAGAGGCGCGCGTCGGCAAGGCTGAGCAGACGCTCCTCCGTGGTGGTGGCGTCGGCCTCGATGCCGACGGGCGGTGTCATCACCTCGTCGAGCGAGGCGACCCCGACGCTGATCGTCACGCCGATCGAGTCGACGGAGAACGGCAGCACGATCTGCTCGACCGCGCGACGCAGGCGCTCCGCGAAGCGAACGACGTTGACGTGCTCGATGCCGCGCACGAGGACCGTGAACTCTTCGCCGCCGACGCGGGCGAGCACGTCCTCGACGCGAATGAGTTGCCCGACCTCGCCCGTGATCGCCTGAAGGACGAGATCGCCCATCGAGTGACCGTGTGTGTCGTTCACCTGCTTGAAGTGATCGATGTCGAAGCTGATGAGACCGAGGTTCGATTTGTGACGCTCGGCGAAGCCGACCTCGGACGTGAGGCGCTCCGTGAAGTAGCGGCGGTTGTAGACGCCTGTCAGCGGGTCGCGGGTCGACGCTTCGAAGAGCTGGCGGGCGAGCTTCTCTTCCACCTGATCGATGACCGAGAAGCGCAGCACGACATTGGGGCCGACCTGGATGCGATCGCCGCGGTGCAGCTCGGCGCGCGCGCTGCGCTCGATCGGTCCGTTGCCGTTGACGAAGGTGCCGTTGGTCGAGCCCATGTCCTCGACGAAGAAGCGGCCGTCCTCGCGCCTGACGATGCGCGCGTGAACGCGGCTGATCGCGACGTCCTCGACACGGAGCTGCACGTCGCGGCCGCGGCCGAGAAGCGTCTCGCGGTCTTCGAGGGTGAACACCTGTCCGGCGTTGGTGCCGGTGAGGAGCAGCACCAACGCGCGCTCGTCGACGCCGCGAACGGCACCGGGGACCGGCGTGCGTGGCTCGACGGGGGACACACCCGTGTCCTCGTCGAACCAATGATCAGACAGGCTCGGGCGGGACGGCGGGTTGGAAAACGTCTGCGGCTCCACGGCTCCTCGACGGCAAAATGCCCGGTGGCTCAGTTGCAGGATGTACCATTCACGTAGGGAGGCAAGGCGTCAACGTCGGCCTGTTTCACCTTGCGAGCCGCGATGATGGCCTCGTACACGCCGACGCTCGCGCGCTTGGTGCGCGCCCCCGAGACGGGATCGACGCTGTAGAGGCCGAACTTCGGGCAGAAGCCCTCCTGCCACTCGAAGTTGTCGAGCAAGGACCAGTGGAAGTAGCCGCGCACGTCGACGCCGTCCTTCATCGCCCAACCCGTTTGCTGCAGATGCTCGGCGATGTAGCGGCCGCGGTTCTTGTCGGCGGCGTCGGCGATCCCGTTCTCGGTGATGACGACCGGCAGCGCGTAGTCCTTTGCTTCGAGCAGCACGGTGCGCAGGCCCGCCGGGTAGATGTCCCGCGCAAAGTCGGTCTTCGCGCGCTCGGTGGGCAGGTGATCCTGCAGCACGGCGGCGCGCACGATCGGGATCACGACCCCCTTGTGCGCGCTGATGAGCGTGTCCGAGTAGTAGTTGATGCCGAGAAAATCGGCGCGATGCGCCAGCGTCGGATCGCCCTTCTTGTCGTTCGGTCCGTCGTAGCTGCCGTCGATGTCGTCGTCCCAGTCGCCGCGAACGATGGCGTTGAAGAACCAGAGGTTCCACAAATAGCGGACATGCTCGGTGACGGCGACGTCGTCGGGATCGGTCTCATCGAGCGGGTGGAACGTGCGCTGGTGCGCGGCGATCGAGACCATCGCGCTCTTGCCGTCGCCGTCGGCGTCGTCCTGATCGGCCGCGTGGATCGCGTCGAACGCGCGGGCGTGCGCGCGAGCCATCGTGCGTGCGACGTTGAAACCGCGCGTGGGGTCGAGCACCACGCCCGGTGGTGAGCCGCCTTGGATGTAGCCGGTGACCACGACGACGAGCGGCTCGTTGATGGTGATCCACCAGTCGACCTGTTTGCCGAACCGCTTGGCCATGCGCCCGCAGAACTGCGTGAAGAGCTCGATTGTCTCCGGGCGCTCCCAGCCTTGCGGATCGTTCGGGTGCCCGACGTCCGACAGCCAGTCAGGCAACGCGAAGTGGTTGAGCGTCACCATGGGCGTGATGCCGGCCGCGCGGAGCTTGTCGAGGAGATCGGAGTACGCTGTGACGGCATCGGCGTCGGGCGTGTCGGCGTCGAAGTCGGCGCGCGTCGGGTAGAAACGGCCCCACTCGATCGAAAGGCGGTACGCGTTTTGGCCGCTGTCCTTCAGCGCGCGGACGTCGTCGTCGACATGGTTCAAAGCGTCCGGGCCGCCCTTGTCGGGATCGTCGCCGCGCTTGATCTTGCCGCCGAGCGCCACCCACTTGGACCAGTCTGTGTGGACGTTGCCCTTTTCGATCTGGAACGCCGCGGTCGCCGAGCCCCACATGAAATTGGCAGGAAACGTCACCTCCGCAGGCGGCTTGTCCGCGCTGTCGGGCGTCGTGCTCGAGCACGCGACAACGGCCAGCGTGACCAGCGCGGCAGCCCGGGAAAATCCGATCACTCGCATGCGCTCATGCTAACTCGTTGCGCCATGAGCACCCTCCTCGAAGGCAAGGTCGCAATCATCACCGGCGCCGGCGGCGGCATCGGCCGCGAGCACGCGCTCCTCTTCGCGAAGGAGGGCGCCAAAGTCGTCGTGAACGATCTCGGCGGCGCCCGAGATGGTGAAGGGCAAGACACGCGCGCGGCGTCGATGGTCGCCGACGAGATCAAGAAGGCAGGCGGCCTGGCCGTCGCGAGCTTCGACTCGATCGCCACGGTCGAAGGCGCGAACGCGCTCGTGAAGCTCGCGGTCGAAGCTTTCGGCGGCGCCGACATCCTCGTCAACAACGCAGGCATCCTCCGCGACAAGAGCTTCCTCAAGATGGACGAGGCCATGTTCGACTCGGTCATCGCGGTTCACTTGAAGGGCAGCTTCCTCACGGCGCAGGCATTCGCGAAGCAGGCGGTCGCGCAAGGGCGCGGGGGTCGCATCGTCAACACGACGAGCGTGAGCGGCATGCTCGGCAACTTCGGCCAAGCGAACTACGCCGCGGCGAAGGCCGGGATTTACGGGCTGACGCGCACGATCTCGATCGAGCTTCAGAAGCACCGCATCACGGTCAACGCGCTCGCCCCCATCGCGAAGACGCGCATGACCGAGGATCTCCCGATGTTTCAGGGCGTCGACACCATGACTCCCGAGCACATCGCGCCTGCCGCGCTCTTTCTCGCCAGCGATCTCTGCGGCGATCGCACGGGCTACGTGCTCGCAGTCGCGGGCGCACGCATGTACGCCTTCAAGGTCATCGAGACCCCCGGGAAGTTCAAGGATGGGGACGGCGGCGTTTGGTCGGCGCAAGAGATCGCCGACAACTGGGACTCCATCATCAAGATCTAAGGTACGCTCGGCCCCGCAAATGCAGCTCAAAGCGCTCTTTCAAGCCGCCGTCGGTTACGTCCGCAAGAACCCTGACGAGGTGGTGAAGGCTGCCATCAACGCAGCTGGCCTTCGCTTCGGGATCCCCCTCGCCGCCCTTCGCTACCTCGCGCTCGAAGCCACGGCCGGTGACGGGCGTGACGCACGCGGCGGGAACGGCGCGAGCAAAAAGCGCAGCAAGATGCCGCAAGACATCGAGCTCGGGAGCGCTCCGCCCGCGCTTCGCTTGAGCGCGACCGTCGACGCGATGGGGACCAACCTACGCGCCTCTGCCGCCGTGAAGGTCGACGAGGTAGAGATTTCGCCCGACACGCTGCGCATCGGTATCCGTCTCACCGAGGTGAAGCTTTCGCTCATCGGCGAGAGCGAGTCGCCCGTGGCCACGCTCGTGAAGTCTGGCGCGCTCGATCTCTCCAAGCCTGGCAACCTCGTGAAGTTCATTCCGAAGCGCCCGCCGGCCATCGTCGAATCGGAAGGCGATCGCATCGTCGTCGATCTCATGAAGGTGCCTTCGCTTGCGGCCAACGAGCGACTCCGTCGTGTGCTTTCGATCATCACACCGCTCGTGGGCATCCGCGCCATCGAGACCGATCGCGATCATGTCTACGTGACACTCCGCGCGACGCCGCGCGGGCTGCTTCAAGCGATCGAGGCTATTCGCACCGGGTGAGACGGCTCGTCTGCGCGGTCGCAACGTCGTTCATCCTCGCGTCCGCACCGTTCCGTTCCGCGCTTGCGGCTGATCCGAAGAAGCCCGCCGTCGACTACGACGCGCGGCCAGCGCCGGCGCCGGACGCAGCTGACGTCGCGCTCTGGGTGCCGCGTGTGGTCTTGTTTCCCGTGTGGCTCGTGCACGAGTACGGCCTCCGGAAACCGATTGGTGCCGTAATCAAGGCAAAACCCGAAGGCGTCGAGGGCGAGCCCGACACCCTGCCGAGCGTGGCCCCGTCGTTTCTGTTCGATCTAGGGTTTCGTCCCTGGGTCGGGCTCTACCTGAAGTGGACGCCCAACTGGGCCAAGAACCATTCGCTCCTCGGCTACATCGCGTTCGGCGGGCTGGGCGCGATGAGCGAGACGGTAGCCGACCGCATCACGACCTCGTACGGCACGCTCGGCTTGCACGAAGAGTGGACGCGGCGCGACGACGGGCTCTTTCACGGGCTCGGCCCCACCACGACGCAAGCCGACGGACGTCGTTACGGCTTCGATCGCGTCGACGTCGGACCCAGCTTCGACATGCCCATCGGCAAAGCAGGATCGCACGTGGGCGTCGAAGGCGGCGTCCGTGCGGTTCGCTTTCGCGACGCCGGTTGCTGCGAGGGCCAGCCTTCGCTTCCGCCGGCCGACGCGTACACCACCATCTACGAGCGCGCCGTGCTCGGCATCGACACGCGACCCGGGGTTCCGGGCCGCTCCTTCGGCGAGCCCCCGCGGCAAAGCGGAATCCGCGCAGCCGTCGAAGGCGAGATTGACGTCGACACGGCGCACGAGCGCCGCTCGTGGACGCGCTATGGCGCCGTCGTGAGCGGCTACTGGGACGTCCATTACCAGCGCGTGATCAGCCTCACGCTCAACGCCCACTTCGCCGATCCGTTGAGCGGCATCGCCGAGAGTCTCCCCTTCACCGAGCAAGCGACGCTCGGCGGCGACGCGCCCCTACAAGGCTTTCGCGCGGGCCGCCTCACGGGCCGGAGCGCCGCTGCAGCAACGCTCGCTTACGAGTGGCCGATCTGGCTTTGGCTCGCAGGCGTGATCGACATGTCGGTCGGCAACACCTTCAGCGAGCACCTTCGCGATTTCGACCCCGAGCTTCTCCGATTCTCGACGACGATCGGCGTGCACGTTCTCGCGTCGAACGATCACTACTTCCAGTTGCTCACCGGCTTCGGTACCCAGCCGCTCGCGAACGGCTTCAAAGCCGAGTCGTTTCGCCTCACGTTCGGAATGACACGCCGGTTCTGACGAGGCGCGTTTCTGCCGATTCAAATCGAGCCGCGGTTCAGAACGCGCCGCTCATGCCGAAGGTCGGAGGCAGCGCGGGTGCGACGGCGCTGGTGGTGGTGCCACCGCCGACCTGCGCGGGTGTTGCGGGTTCGGAGCGCGGACCGTGGAAGAGCAGCGGCACGCCGATCCCGATGGCGCTGCCGACAATCGCGCCCGTCATGACGTCGGAGAAGTAGTGCTTGTCGGCCGCGATGCGGAGGTAGCCGACGGAAGCGGCCATCGTGAGACCCGCGCCCCACACGAACGGTGCGAGCCGGTAAGAACGCAGCGTCGCGACGGTGCCGCTCGCGGTCGCGATCGCAAAGGCGAGCGTCGTGTGCCCCGAGAAGAACGAGAGGTTGTCGTCGGACGGGCTCGCCGTCAGCGTGCGGATCCCGTTCGGCGCGCGTGGCAAGAAGTGCACGAACGGACGCTCACGCGCGAGGGCGAACTTCGCGACCTGGTTGACCGTCGCCGCGATGATCGTCGCCTCGGAGACGAGCAGCGCGTCGAGCGGGAAGTTGCCCCCCGCCCTTTCGTCAGCGGCCGCGCCCGCAAGCAGCCCGAGCTGACCGGCGGGCTCGACTCCGAACGCCAGCACGGAGCTGATGAAGTCGGCGTTGCCCGTCGAGCTCCAGAGAAACGTGCGGCGAATACCGGCGTCGATGGGGTTGAGCGTGTCCGTGCCGTCGGCGGCGCGGTAGCACCAGCGGCACTTGTCCGGGACCAGCCGCGGCTTCAGCGTCTCGGATGTGAAAAGCCACAGGCCGCCCGTGATCGTGACCGCAAGATCGATCCGCGTGTCGTACGCGAGGTGCCGCGGCTCGGCGTGAGCCGGCGACGCCCCGAAGACGAGCGCAATCGCAAGCGCGAGCGTCGAGATCAAGAGCCGCATGGAGCCATCCACGTGTATGACGTCGGCTCGCCGAAATGAACCGGATTCATAGGAAGTTGCTCTTGTGCTTGCTCGCCGGTGCGCTCGCGCTGGGCGCGTCGGTGGAACGAGCGCACGCCGAGACCAGCGGCATGGCGATCAACCGATTCGAGCCTGCCGAGCGCGGCAGCGAGTGGTTCGCCAACGGATCGCTCGACTTCCGCGGCAAGCACCGGCCCGCGCTCGGCGTGGTCTACGACTGGGGCTACAAATCGTTCGTGCTCCATGACACGCCCGGCGGCGGCGACGTCAACGTCCTCACCGACCAGATGTTCGTGCACGTCGGCGGGGCGCTCGTGCTCCTCGACAGCATGCGCGTCGCGTTCAATCTGCCCATCACCGCTTACGAAAACGGCGACGACCTCCAACGGGTCGAGCGTGTTGGCCGAGCGAACCCGCAGACCTCGTACCCCGGCGTCGGTGATCTGCGCCTCGCGTTCGATGCCCGTGTCTTCGGCGAGTATGGCGACATCATCACCGGCGCGCTCGGTGCGCAGGTCTTCCTTCCGACGGGCAGCCGCGAGGCGCTCACGAGCGACGGCACCTTCCGCGTCATCCCGCACTTCATGGTCGCCGGCGAAGGCGAAGGCTTCGTGTATGCTGCATGCATCGGGTTTCACTACCGTCCGCAGAACGACGTGCTCCTCGGGCGTTACCTAGGCAGCGAGGTCCTCACCAGCATCGCCGCCGGCGTGAAGGTGAACGACGTGTTCGTCGTTGGCCCGGAGCTCTCGGCGAGCACCGTCGTGACCGGCCGCAACGCAGGCTTTCGTGAACGGACCACACCCATCGAGGCGCTCCTCGGCTTCCACGTGACGCTCGGCGACGATTTTCGCGTCGGCAGCGGCATCGGCGCGGGCTTCACGCACGGCGACGGCAACCCCTCGATGCGCGCCCTGGTGTCGTTCGATTACGCACCGGACTTCTGCGTCGACGCCGACGGCGACGGCATCTGCGCGAGCGAAGACGCGTGTCCGACCGCGACGGGAACGCCGTCGAACGATCCCAAGACCAACGGGTGTCCGGGCGATCGCGACCGTGATGGCTACCTCGACAAGGACGACGCGTGCCCCGAGGTCGCCGGTATGAAAACCGGCGATCCAGCGACGACGGGCTGCCCCGACCGCGACTCCGACGGCGTGGTCGACACGCTCGACGCGTGCCCCGACAAGGCCGGAGTCTCGACCACCGAGCCCGCGACGAACGGCTGCCCGAAGCCCGAGAGCGACGCTCCGATCGCGAGCGTCGCGGGCGGCGAGATCCAACTGTCCTCCCCGCTGCGGTTCAAGGCCGGAACCGCCGAGCTCGAGCCCGTGAGCGAGCTCGTGCTCGCCGCCGTCGCGAAGCTCCTCATCGACCACAAAGACATGCGCGTCGCAGTGCGCGCGCGTGCCGCGGGGAAAGCGCCGCTTACCGAACGACGCGCGCTCGCGAAGAAGCGCGGCGCGGCCGTCGAAGCGTGGCTGACGGGGCACGGCGTCGAGTCAGCGCGCTTGGTGCCCGCCGACTCCGCCGCGAGCAGCGACGAAGCAGGCGAAGGCGACGCCGTCTTCTTCCACGTCGTCGAGACGCCCGAGAAGAAGAAGCCCTAGCTTCAGTATTTCTCGGGGATGAATTTCTGCGACGTCTCGGGCGGCCGCACGTAGCCCCGGTTCTTCTGACGACGCGGGAGCTTCAGCTTCTTCGGCGTGAGATCCTTGTACTCAATCTGGCCGAGGAGGTGCGAGATGCAGTTCAGGCGCGCGCGTTTCTTGTCGTCGGCGGGCACGACCCACCACGGCGACTCACTGAGATCGGTGTGCTTGAACATCTCGTCTTTGGCCTTCGAGTACTCGACCCACTTGGCGCGGGCCTCGAGATCCATCGGACTGAGCTTCCAGCGCTTGGTCGGATCTTCTATGCGATCCTGGAAGCGCTTCTCCTGCACTTCGTCGCTGACGGAGAACCAGTACTTGATGAGGATGATGCCCTCACGCACGAGCATCCGCTCGAACTCGGGGCACGAACGAAACCACTCGTCGAGCTGCTCTTTGCTGCAAAACTTCATGACGCGCTCGACGCCGGCGCGGTTGTACCAGCTGCGATCGTAGAGCGCGATCTCGCCCGCGGCAGGCAGCTGCTCGGCGTAGCGCTGGAAGTACCACTGCGACTTTTCTTTGTCGGTCGGAGTCGCGAGCGCGACGACGCGGCACACGCGCGGGTTCAAGCATCCCGCGATGCGCTTGATGACGCCGCCCTTCCCGGCCGCGTCACGGCCTTCGAAGATCACGACGACGCGAAGCTTTCGGTTGCGAACCCACTCCTGAAGCTTCACGAGCTCCCGCTGCAAGCGCTCGAGCTCGGCCTCGTAGGCCTTCGTCTTGAGCTTTTGTTTCAACTCGGGCGCGACGTCCCCCGTGGGCTTCACCTTCTTCGGTTTGGCCTCGGGCTCGGCCTTGGACGACGGCTTCTTGGGCTTGCTTGATTTCTTCATGTCGGCTCACGCAGCTTACAGGAAGCCGTCACGGTCGCCGCGCGCCGAGTTGTGCTAGGTATTTCGTGTTTCGACGGGGTGTCGCACAGCCCGGTAGTGCACGAGCTTTGGGTGCTCGTTGTCGCAGGTTCAAATCCTGTCACCCCGACCAGTTCAGCCGTATCAAGCTAGTGTCCCGTACTCTCTCACCCGGTTGTCGAGCGCCGCAGTGAAGCGGCGGGCGTGCCGCCGTTCCCATCAAGCGCGCAAGGTAGCTGTTGCGTGCCGTGACGCGGGCGCAGCGCGCCTGCCCCGGTTCGTGCCAGGACGCCTCACATCGCGTGCGCCGCTTGAGGCGTAGGTAGCCGGAACCGCACGAACCGGCGCGGCGGTACGACGGTTGCCTAAGGCCCTCGGCAACGGGCGTCGCGGCTTACGAGCGCGCCAATTCATCCCCACTCCGGAGGAAACACCATGATTCGTTCGATCACGATCGCAGCAGCTGGCACCTTGGCTTTGGCTCTCGTTGCAACCACGGGCTGCGACAGAACTCGCCGCGACGACGCGACCACGACGAACACGACAAGCGGAACGACCACTGCGCGCGACCTCGACAACAACGGCCGCAACGACACGCGGGTCGACGACAAGGGCTACCTGGGCAACGGCATCAAAGACGAGACGCTCGCCATGAAGGACGCGGGCCGCGCCTCGGTCACGACGACCACGGGCGCCATTGGCGACCGCGTCGATACCCACACTGCCGAAGCCAAGCGTGAGCTCGCCGACGACAAGGCTGACCTCATGACGAAGCGCGCCGAGTACAAGGCGAAGCTCACCGAGGATCTCGCGGACACCGACAAGCGCATCGCGAAGCTCGAGGAAAAAATGTCGACCACGAACGACGCCGCCGAGCGCGCGCGTCTTCAGCGCTCGATCACGGGCATCAAGACCAAGCGCGGCGAATTCACGCGGTCGATGACCACGGTCGACAGCGCCAGCGAGGCGACCTGGTCCACGGTGAAGACGAACGTGACCCACGCGTGGGGCGATCTGAAGCAGGCCGTCGACGACGCGGCGCACTGAAACGAGCGACCAGAGAGAGCAGAGAGAAAGCGACTACCCGCCGAGCGACGAAGCTAATGCCGGAAGAGCGTGTTGGGGATCACCGCGATGATCTGATCGCGTGAGAGCGTCCCGCGCTCGTCGAGCGAGTAGTCGTCTTTCTCGACGTTCAGGGTGCGTGACGCGGTCACGTCGGCCCTGCCCGAGAGACGGTAAGGAATGATCGGCGTCATCATCGACTGGTTGACGATGGCGAGCGCGGTTTCGATGGGAACGTTGACCGTCACCCGCACCGGCGTCGTGCGCTCGGAGCCGAGCCAGAGCCCGTCGCCGGGCGCGCGGAAGTCGACCGGCACATTGTAGAGATCGGCGAGGATTGCGTTGCCGCGCATCGCGCGAATCGCAATGTCGTAGCTGTTGGGGTTGTAGACGTCGACGACCACGATCATCGCCACGACGAGACCGGGTGGGTACGTCGACATCTGAACGCCGCCGATCTCGGCGTGGTTCAGATGCATCGTCGGCTTGCTGACGCACCCCATGGCGAGGGAAGACACGGTGGCGAAGGCAAACAGGGCAAGGACGCGTCGAATCACGCTTTGGAAAATACCACATCGTCGACTTTCCGCCCCGACGGTTCTAGCTTCGGCTCATGACTGAAACGACGAAGGAAGCCACGATGCACGCCGGCGGATGCCACTGCGGCAAGGTTCGCTTCGAAGCGAAGACCGACCTCTCCAAGGGCATCTCCTGCAACTGTTCCATCTGCTCGAAGCGCGGGTCGGTTCTCACGTTCGTCCCGGAGGACGGCTTCAAGCTCCTCGCCGGCGAAGGCGAGCAGTCCGAGTACCGCTTCAACACGAAGAAGCTCGCGCACCTGTTCTGCAAGACGTGCGGCGTCGCCTCTTTTGCGACGGGCGCAGGCCCCGACGGCAAGAAGATGGTCGCGATCAACATGCGCTGCCTCGACGACGTCAACGTCGACGAGGTGCCGATCACGCACTACGACGGCAAGAGCAAGTGACACCGCCGCCCCGCGCTGGCGCGTTCCGCTAGCGCGGGTCGTTCTGGTTCTTCGTCGTCGCGTTGTTGCTGACCGCGATGGCCGTGCCGTCCTTCAAGTACAAATCGCCGTTGCGGTTGCCGTTGAAGTAGGTGCCCGTGAACGAGATCGCGGCGTTCTGCGCGTCGTCAATCTCGTGAACGCCCCACTCGAGGCTTCCGATGATGTTCATGTTCTTCACGGTCTTCGTCCCGCCTTCGACCGAACCGTGGAGCATGAGCCCGTAGACGTTGCCGTCGGACGTCACGTTCGAGATGTCCAGGTTCGTCACCCGCAAGAGGTGAAACGAGCAGTGGACCATCGTGATGGTCGTGTACGCGACATGGATGGTTGCTGCCCCGTCGTAGGACGCGATCATGTCGCCGGTGCCGCGCTGGCCGTGCATCGTCGAGTCCTCAATCGAGAGCGTGGCATCGTCGCTCATCGTGCGGATGCCGTCGTTGGAGTTCGAGTCGTAGTCGAGGTGCGAGGCCACGAAGCCGCCCTCGACCTGACTCGTGCCCGTCGGGCGAAGCACTTTGGCGTCGGTCATCGAAAGCTTGGCGTTCGCGTCAACTTGAAACGGCACATGTGCGTCGCTGATGATGCCGGCGTCGTAAGTGGCGGACTTCGCGCCGGTCTGCACGAGCAGCGCGACCTCTGCGTTCTCGAGGTGCACGCTCTTGAGCGCGAGCGTTCCGCTCGGCGCGACGATGATGCCGCCCCAGTTTGCGGTGGTGCTCTCGGCGTTGATGAAGGCGGGTGCGCCACCCGGTGACTTCAACGTGCCCTTCACCGTGATGGTCGCGCCGTCGGCAACTTTGATGTGAGCGCCGGCGGCGATGGTGACGGTGACCCCCGTCTCGACGATGACCGATCCGGCGAGCGTCTTGCCCTCGCCCCAGGTTGCGTCGGCCGCGAGCTTCTCCTCGGGGACCACCGTTCCAGGGCCGGTCGGCCCGTTGACGCCGGGCTTGTCGGGCGACGAGCAGGCCGTGGCGGTGGCAGCGAGCAGGAGCGAAAAGGCAAAGACGGTTCGGCGCATCAGGCCATTGTCAGCAAACGGTGGGCCGCCGTAAAGCACGCGGTCGGTCCCAGCAATTCCGCGCACTTGCGCGACCGACCGATGGTGCGACTGGTCGCGCGATCCAGGGCGCGATCGCGGTGTCGGCTCAGGGCTTGGGGATGCGGAGCGTCTTGCTGATCATCGCGGTGCCGCTCGCGGCGAACATCAGAACGAGCGGGTGGAAGGCCGCGGGACCGAGATCGATCGCCCCGAGCGGCAGCAGGTCGTTCACGCGATGCAGACCGACGAGCACGGCGAGCGTGGCGACGAGGACCAGGCTCGTCGGGATCGGTGTGCCCTCGAAGTACTTCACCTTGCCGCTTTCGTCGGCGAGCAAAGCGGCCGTCGCGTTGTACCGCGCGAGCCGGCTGATGCCGCACCCGACGAAGTACACGAGCACGAGCATGTCCCAGCCGCCCTGCATGCCGAGCGCGAACGCGAGGACCGCCGGAGCCACGCCGAACGATACGCAGTCGGCCAGGGAGTCGAGCTCCTGACCGAGGAGCGAGGCTTCGCTGCGGAGGCGCGCGACGCGGCCGTCGAGGACGTCGCACACGAGCGCGATCGGAAAGAGGGCGAACGCGATCCACAAAAAGGCGCGGTCGTTCGTGACGACGTACTTGAATAGGCAGAGAATGGCGCCGGCCCCGCTGAAGCCGTTGCCGAGCGTGAGGAAGTCCGCGAGCTTGAACTCGCGCAACATCGAAAAATGGCGACGTTTCGTCATTTTTCGGCGGCGTAACGCTTGGCGATCGTGGGGATCAGGTACTCGTCGAAGGCGCGATCGAAGTCGTAAGCCGGCTTCCAGCCCCAGTCGGTGCGCGCGCGGGTGTCATCGACGTCCTCGGGCCACGAGTCGATGATCTTCGAGCGAACTGCGTCCGGTGCGTAGTCGATCACGGCCTTCGGAAAGCTCTTGCGAACCTTCTCGGCGATCTGCCCCGCCGACGCGCTGAAGGCACCGACGGTCGAGAGGCGCTCCTTGTCGGCCTCGAGGAGCTGAAGGAGCGCGTCGGTGGCGTCGGGCATCGTCATGAACGGGATGCGTGCGTCCGGGCCGACGAAGCACTTGTAAGGCTCGCCACGGGCGGCCGAGTGCAGCATCTCGGGACCGAAGTCGCTGGTGCCTCCGGTAGGTACGGTCTCCGCGGAGATGAGGCCGGGGAAGCGCATCGAGCGGAAGTCGAGACGCGCCGCCGAGGCGAGCGCGCCGAGCTGCCGGTAGTGGTGCGTGAAGTAGCGACCGAGCTGCTCGCAGTAGAGCTTGTTGCAGCCGTACATCGTGATCGGGAGGTTCCACTGCTCCTCCTTGATCCGCGACGAGGCGCGCTTCTCTTCGAGCGACGGCAAACCGTAGATCGCGATCGAGCTCGGGAACACGAAGCGCACCGCGCGACCGAGGCGGCCCGACTGGTTCTGCGCGACGCGAAGGAGATGGAGCGTGCCCTCGACGTTGACCTGGTGCGCAAGCTCGGGGTCGCGCTCGCCGCGCGTCGACAACAGCGCCGCCAGGTGGAACACGACCTCGATCTCGTGGTGCGCCGCGATCTGATCGAGCAGGTAGCGGTCCATGATGTTGCCCGCGTACGTCTCGAGGCACAGCGGTCGGTACCGCTCGGGGAGCGGTGTCAGATCGACCGTGACGACGCGGTAGTTCCCCTCCGCGTGAAGACGCGTGATGAGCGACCGACCAATCTCACCATTTGCGCCCGTGACGAGCACCACCGGCTTTCCCATTGCGCCGGGAAGCTAGCACGGAGAGACGGGTCGGAAGCGCGTCAGAAGGACGCCGTCCCGCCGTCTTTCAGCGTGCAGACGTTGCCTTGCGGGCTGCCGACGGAGCGTACGACGTCGCTCGCCGGGGCTGCGGCCCGCACGCCCGACAGCTCGGAGTCGATCATCCGCACCATCAGGTTGTCGAGGTGCTGCACCTGGTAGCAAGGGATGTGCGGCTCCGCGTGCGCGTTACCCACGCCGGAGTCGTCGGTGAGGAAGAGGTAGCGCGCGGCCGTCTGCTGCGCGGCCATGCGCATCAAGTACTCGCTGTTGTCGTCCACGCCGCTCGCGCCGACCGGGTAGATGCGAATGCCCTTCTTGCGCGCTGCTTCGATGCCGCTGAAATACATCGGGACCTTGGGCGTGTGCGGCGGCGCATCGGCGATCCAGAAGGCGACGTGCGCGGCGTGTGTCGCGCTCCACGAGAGCTCGTTCATCGACGCGATGCCCTCTTCGACGGCCTCGGGAAGATCGCCGCCACCGCCGGCGCTCTGCGACCTCAAATCGAGCTCGAATTTCTGGAGATCGGTCGTGAAATCGGTCTTCTTCGAGACGTACGCGTCGCCCACGTCCTTGTAGACGACGAGCCCGTAGCGAACCGTGACGCCGGGAAAGCGCTGCAGCACCGTCGCCGCGATCGACTGCACCTCGGCCTGCACGTAGCGAAGCTCGTCGCCCATGCTGCCGGTCGTGTCGATCACGAACGCGAGATCGAGCGTGGGCGGCAACGTGCGCGGTGCGCCGGGGTACGTGAGCTCCCACGTCGACGTGCCGGGGGCGGCGATGGTGATCGGCGCCGCGGTCCCGGATCTGTCGGTGAGCGTGACCGTAAGCGGGCCGTGCTTCCCCGCGCCGTCGTGCGTCGGGAAGAAGAGGAGCCGTCCGTCGGTGCCGGTCGAGCCCTTCATGTACGGGCTCTGACGGTTCGCTTCGCTGATCTCGACGGTGACGTTGGGGAGCGCCGCGCCGTTCTCGTTCTTCACCGTGATCGGGATGCGATCGATCGTGTCGGGCGACGGATAGAGCGTGTTCGTCGTCGCGAACTTGGTCACGTACTTCGTGAAAATTTCGGCGTTGAGGTTGTCGTCCCAATCGCCCGCCGTCAGCGTGCCCGCCTGCGTTCCGCCGCCGTTCGCGGTCGATCCGGTCGAGTCCGTCCCAGGCGTCGCGGGCGCCGCGCCCTCCGACCCCGAGCCCGAGCCCGAGCCGGAGCCCGAGCCCGGATCTCCTGCGTTCGAGCTGCCGCCCCCGTACGAGCTGGCATCCGTGGAGCTCGACCCGCAACCTCCGAGCACCGAGGCACTGACGATCGAGAAGGCAAACACGGCGAGGGCTGCTTGGTGGCGCA
>CAXSGV010000116.1:7062-15406 GCA_964236615.1 uncultured Polyangiaceae bacterium | reverse complement strand
CGTCTGCCGCGGACCTTCGGGCGTGGCCCACGTGATCGCGTCGTCACGCCCGTCGGGGTGACAGCTCGCGCAGGCGCGCCCGTCGTTCGCGATGCGCTGGTCGCCCGCCGCGTGAAAGAGCTTTCGACCGAGCGCGAGGTCCGCGGTGGCGGCCGGTGCGGCCCGGCGGCTGAGCGCGACGCGCAAGACAGGCTGAGCGGACGCCACCATCTGCTCGTCGATCGCTTCGCCACCCAGGTTGATCACGTTCAGGACGCGATCGAACTGCGCCCACACGACTGCGCGGCGACCGCCTTGATCGATCGCGATGCCCGTCGGGCCCGACGATACGACCCAGCGACGCTTTTCGGCGTGGTGTGGCTCGGGCGAGGCGGTGTCGTATTCGACGACGGTGTCGATACCGAGGCAGGTGACGAAGAGCGACTCGCGGTGCGAATCGACCGCGGCCGCGCGCGGGAGCACGCACTCCTTGGCGGCGGCGGGACCGCCGAATGCGCGGCGGACGTCGCTGCGGATCGTGAGCGAAGGCTCGAGCGGACGATCGGTGCCTTCGTCGATCACGGCGACGTCGGAGACCTCGCTCGGGCTGCCGGTCGACGTCCCGTAACCCGTCGAGCGCTCGGCCGTATCGCCCGACTCGACGAGGACTTGAGGCGCGAGAATGCGCCCCGCGGGCGCGATCGATTTGGCGAGCGCAAAACCCTGGCACGAGGTGCGCGGCGGCTTCTTTTTGCCCTTGATGGTCTCGGGAGCGAACGCTTCGTGCATCGAGTGTTTCCTCATCAGCGGCGCCGCGACCTGTGCGGCGGCGGACGGATCGTCGTTGCTCGAAAGTACGACGCGCTTCACCGCGTGCTTGTCGTCCGCGATGTCCACCACGCTGACCGCGCCACCAACCGCGTGCGAGACGTAGGCCTTGTTGCCGTCGTCCGACACGACCACTGCGCGCGGCTCACGCGCGAGCTCGACCTTGAAACGACGCGCGACCATCGGGACATCGAATGCTTCGAGCGCCTTTCCCCACCCGCTCGTCACGAGCAGCGTGCGATCGTCCGGCGTCAGCGCGAGCGCGATCGGCTCGGTCTGCGTTTCGACACTGCAGCGACGCTCGACCGTACCGTCGGCGAAGGGCTCGAGCACCTCGAGCTCGGACTTGTCACGGAGCGCGACGACGACGCGGCCGTCGGGTGCGACGAGCAGCTGCGAGGGCTTCCCGTCGAGGGCAATCGCACCGATCTCCGTGTTGCTGTCGACGTCCACGACGTGCAACGTGGCGTCGTCCTCGTCGGCGACGTAGGCGATCGTCTTGTCCTTGAGGCGCGCGAGCGCAACCGACGAGCTCGAGCGCTCGTGGCCAAGCGGAATGGCGCCGACGTTGGGCCGCATGCGCAGGCACGATCCCGCAGTGGCAGCCCCGCCCACCTTCGACGAGGCCTGGCTGCCCTTTGCGCCACCGCAGCCCACGACGCCCGCCGTCACGGCTGCGACCGACACGACCGACGCACCGAAGACGCCCCACCAACGCACGCTTCTCACCCTCATGACGCCTCCCGCTTGTCAGCTGCGGACGGTTACGCCCGAGGCGGCGGTCCACTTCCAAGCAAAGCGTTGGAAGCGAGACGTTCGACATCCTTGGGCGCCATCCCTCGCGGGGGGCGTGACAACGGCGGCGGGGCCGAGGTTCCGCGGCTACTTCGTCTCTTTGCCGGGCGGCTGCACGACGAAGGGCACAACGTGCTCTTTCGCTTCGAACGAAGATCGGTAGGCGGCCGCCGCGTGCTGCGTCGGGAACGGCCCGACGCGTACGCGGTACCAGGTGCCGCGGCCATTGACGTGGGCCTCGAGCACGTACGACTTGTGACCGCGCGCGCGAAGTTGATCGCTGAACTGGTTTGCCTCGGCCTGCGAACGGAAGGAGCTAACCTGCAATTGGTAGGCACCGTCGTGGCCCGCGCCGACCGACGTCGCGTTGGCGGTCGCAAGCTGCGCCGAGTCGCTCGCGGCTTTCGTCAGCGTGTCGCGCGGACGCGTGACGACCGGCGATGCCTCGAGGACGTTCTGCGCGGGAAGCGGCACGACCGGCAAGCGATCGGCGGCCGGCGGCGGCAAGTTGACGGGGACGAGCAAGGTGGACGCGCTCGCGGTCGGTGCGGTGCGCACGGCGGCCAGCGCGGTGGTCGGGTGATCACCGTCGCTGAGTATGCCGGGGAACGTCACCTCGCTCGCATGGAGATCGGTCGGCTTGCTCGGCGCCCCGCCCGCCGATCCCGTGGTGAGCCCCCGCTGCGCAACGAGATCACCGAGCGGATCGACATGCGCGACCGAAGCGGGTCGGCGACCGTTGAGCGCGAGGGTCGCGAACACGATGCAGGCGCCGCCGAGCGCGACGAAGGCGATCGTCACGCCGCGCGGCATCTTCGACTCTGCGTCCGACTCCTGGATCTGCTCGAGGTTCCGCACGTTATTTTGCTGCATCATCTTCACGTTCTCCCGCTGCCGTGTCGTTCCGTGGTGCATCCATGCGCTCGGGCGCCGAGACGCCGAGCAGCCCAAGACCCGCTGCGTACACGAGGCGAATCGCTTCTATCCACGCCAGCCGCGCGGCCGTCTTCTCGAAGTCCCACGACGCTTCCCAACCCGCGGTCGCGCGCGTGGAGTCCTGCGGAAGGATCGGATCGGTCTTCAGACGCGTGAAGTAGCTCTGAAACTCGCGCGCGAGCTCTTGAAGGTAGAAGACGACGCGGTGGGGCTCGCGCGCCGCCGCAGCCTCACGCAGCATCTCCGGGAACTCGCCGAGGCGTGCCGCGATTGCGAGCTCGTCGGGATGCACGAGCTTGGCCCACGCTTCGGGGGCAAGGTGACGCGGCCGCGGGATGCCGAGGCTCTCCGCCTTCTTCGCGATCGAGCAGAGTCGCGCGTAACCGTACTGCACGTAGAACACCGGGTTATCGAGGCTCTTCTTCTTCGCGAGATCGATATCGAACTCGACGTTCGTCGTTGCGCTCCGCGAGAGGAAGAAGAAGCGTATCGCGTCACTGCCCGCGCCTTTGCGACCCGCGGCCTCGTCGATCTCGTCGGCCACTTCCTCGAGCGTGACGAAGTTGCCGGCGCGCTTGCTCGACTTCAGCGGCTTGCCGTCCTTGAAGATGAAGACGAGCTGGTAGAGCAGCGCCTCGTACTTGTCGCTCGGAAGGCCAAGCGCTTCGAGCGCGTTGCGCACGCGTGGCACGTAGCCGTGGTGGTCGGCGCCGAGCACGGTGATGAGGCGATCGTAGCCACGCGACACCTTGTCGGCGTGGTACGCGATGTCACTCGCGAAATATGTGTACTGTCCATCCGATTTGCGGACGACACGATCCTTGTCCTCGCTGCCCTTCTCGCCCGCGACGAAGAAGAGCGCGCCGTCCTTCTCGACGAGGTAGCCGCCACTCTGCAGCTTGCCGAGCGCGGCCTTCACGGCGCCCCATCGGTGCAGTGACTCTTCGCTGAACCAGACGTCGAAGAAAATCCCGATGTCGGCGAGCGAGCGACGAATGCCGGGAAGCACGCGCGAGCCCTCGATGCCGTGCAGCATCCACGTCATGCAGACGCGCGCGAGATCGTCGCCGCCGGTGGCGAGGACCTCGGGGTCGTTCTTCTTCAAGTATTCGGCGAGCTCTTTGACGTACTCGCCTTGGTAGTGCTCCTCGGAGAGTGCCTTGCCGGCAGCGACGGTCGCGACGCTTTCCGAGAACACGCGGATCTGATTTCCGAAGTCGTTGATGTAGTACTCGCGCGTGACGCGGTTCCCCATCGCCTCGAGCAAGCGCGCGACAGTGTCGCCGTAGATCGCGTTGCGACCCGAGGCGACATTGATGGGACCCGTAGGGTTCGCGCTGACGAACTCGAGGTTGATGCGCTCGCCCGTCGCGCTCGCCGCGCGACCGTAGCCAGTGCCGTCCTTCAAGATCACGTCGAGCTCGGCGTGCAGCGCGCTCGCGTGGACGCGGAGGTTCACGAACCCAGGGCCGGCGATCTCGGCAGCGCGAATGACCTTGTCGCCCTCGAGCGCCTTCACCAAAGCTTCGGCGATGGCCCGCGGCGGCTTCTTCGCACGCTTCGTCAGGACCATCGCGATGTTGGTCGCGAGGTCGCCGTGCTCGGGGCGCTTCGGTCGATCGACCGTCCAGCCCGTGCTTTCGGCGACGAGCGCCCGTGCTTCTTCGACGTTTTCTCCGAGCGCACCTTCGCGCGCGAGTCGCTCGAGCGCCTCATGGAGCGTGGTGCGTACGCGGTCGGCAAGGCTCATGTCGATCTCCTCTGCCCGTAGCTCGCCCACGCGGAACCGGGCAACTTCCTCGCCAGACTCTGATACACGAACGGTCGTGCGCCTGCGGCTTCTGCTCGCGATGACGGGGTTGTGTTTTCTCGCGCTTGCGCTGCCTTCTTGCGCCGACAAGCCGAGCGGAACCCTCGCGATCACCACCGGCGGCGAGGCCGATGCCTTCACGCGCGCGCCCACGCCGGTGAAGCTGGTCGTCGAAGGCATCGGGGCCGACGGCAAATCCGTCCAGCTCGGTGAGGCCAAGCTGCCGTCGGGCTCGGTCGATCTCGGCGACCGCGGGCTCGGCGATCTGTACGCGATCAAGGTCTCCGGCTTCGACGCGACGAACGCGCGGATCCTCAGTGGGGGCACGCCACTCGTGCAGCTTGGTGCGCTCGACGGTCTCTCGGTGCCGGTGTTCGTGCAACGCACCGGTGAGTTCGCGCGTATGCCGTTGGGGCTCACTGAGGTCCGCGAGGTTCCGTTTGCCGTGCTGGTCTCGGGCCGCTTTGCGCTCGTTGCCGGTGGGAAGGACAGCGCGAAGTCGAGCCAGCTGTACGACGTGGCGTCGATCGCCCCGCTCGGCGCGTCGCTCGATCTCCCGCGCGTGCCCAAGAGCGTCGCCGTCGCAGGCGTCGCCGCGCTGCTGGTCGACGATGCGGGCGCGACGTTCTTCGATCTCTCGACCGCCGTGACAACCGAGGCCACGGCACCCCCGGGCGGAAGCTTTGGCGAGGTCTCGGGCGGTACGGCCATCGCCGCGCCCGACGGCGTCACGTGGATCGTCGGCGGCACGCGCGCGCTCGGCTCGAAGACCTCGCGCGTCCTCCGCCTCGGCAAGGATCGCGCGCTGACCTTCGTCTCGCTGGCGGAGCCGCGCCTCGGCGCCTCCGCCGCGTGGGTCGAAGGTCGCGGCCTCGTCGTCGTTGGTGGCAGCGATACTGGCGCAGGCGCCGAGCTGATCGGCGCGGGCGCAACGGCGTCGACTGCGCTGCCGTTTGCTTCCGATCCGATCGTAGGCGCCGGTGCGGCGATGCTCGATGCACAGCACGTGCTCCTCGCCGGGGGCTTCGACTCGGCAGGCGCGCCCGCGCCGACGCGGGTTCTCGACCTCGCCTGCGCCACCGCGTGCGTGCCAGCCGTGTGGACCAACGCCGCCCTCCCTGTCGCGATCGCGCGGACGACGTCGTTCACGCTCGACGGCGGCGCGGTCCTCTTCGTCGGCGACGACACCTCAGGCTCGAGCCACGCGCTCCGCGTCAGCGAAAATGCCGTGCAAGAGATCCCCTTCAAGGTCCGCCGCAAAGGCGCGCGCGGAATCGAGTATCTCGCGGCAGGGCTCCGCTCCTTCGTCGTCGTCGGTGGTGCGAAGGAGATCGAGTCCTTTACGCCGTAAAGGCGTTCACCGTGCCGTGCGGGGTGACAATCGCGTCGTGCAGCGGCGCACGAGCGCTCGCGCCCGGCCAGATCACCGAGCGAACGACCGCGCCCGAGCCCTCGACGCTCGCGCGCTCGCCCACGACGGACGCCTCGAAGGTCACGCCCGCAGACGCGGTCGACGAAGGGTGCTGCCACGACGTGCGCGTGGTCTGCGCGAGCCACGCGAGGTTCGCCGCGTGGTAGCTCGCGACCGAGCCGATGTCGGTGAAGGCGCCTTCGAAGCGGAACGCTGCCAGCCGCGCGCCGTTTCGCAGCGCCGGCAAGTACACGTCGCCCACGAGGCAGCCGCTCTTCGGAAGCGTGCGCCGGAGCTCGGCGCCGAGGACATGCACGCCGCTGAATTCGGCGCCAAGGACTTCGCCTTCGCGAACGGTCTCGCGACGTAGGCGCACGATCTCTCCGGCGGCGTCGAGCCCGACATTGGACGCGCCCGGTCCGCCCACGACACGCACGGCGAGCGTCGCCAAGATCGCTTGCGATGCCGCGGCGTGCGAAGCCAAGAGTGCCGCGACGTCGAGGTCGACCAGAATATCGCCGTTGTGCACGAGCACGTCGCCTCGACCGAGTAGCTCGCCCGCGTGCTCGACGCCGCCCGCCGTTCCGAGAAGCTCGGGCTCGTCGGAGAGCTGCACGCCACGCCGCGATGCCGCGAAAAGGGCGAGGTCCGGCGCGCGCCAGTGCACATTGACGACGTGCTGCCGAAGCCCCGCCGCCTCCAGCCGATCGAGCACGTGCGCGAGAGCAGGACGATCGCCTACGGGCACGAGCGCCTTCGTGCACCACGAGCTCAATGGCCGAAGCCGCGTCCCGAGCCCCGCGCAGAGGATCATCGAAGCCACCACGGCCGGCAGTCTACCTCTTCACGTGCGGGCGCTCGTCGCCGTGTCGGTTCCCGTTTCACGCATATTTTGGAGAACCGTCTCAGACGGTGTACGCAAATCCGGGCATGGTTACCTCGATGCGAAAGCTCCTCTTCGCCACGCTCGCTTCGGCGACGCTCGCGCTGGCCGCGTGCGGCACCGATGCGACGGGCGTCGAAGCCTGTCGCCAGATCGAGGAGGCCCGTTGCAAGAAGGCTCCCGGCTGCAACGTGAACATGAACGTGCCGCCGCACAAAGGTTCGGCCAGCCAGGACGTCGACGCCTGCGTGCGCTTCTACCGCGATGCCTGCCTTCACGGAATGAACGTCGCCGATCCCGGCGGACCCGCGACTCAGTCGTGCGTCGATGCCATCACGAGCGGCGACTGCCCGACCGTGCTCCACCCGGAGTCGAACGCGGCGTGCGCCTTCCTGATCACCGCGAGCACACCCGCGTCCGACGCCGCTGCCGACGCTCCGACCGACGCGCCCGACGCGGCGGACTGAACGCGCGCGAAAGGTTCGCCCTCGAACGCGATCGGCGAAGGCGCGCGACGGTCTCAGTCCTCTTCTTCGGGCACCGGGTCGGGCTCGACGCCGGGATCATTCTCTTGCTCGATCGCTTCGATGGGCACACGTACGCGCGTTGCGTGAACGTGCTCGCCGAGCTCGATACGCCAGAAGGAAGGCGCGTCGCCGCTGCGGCAGCCGAGCGTCAACGACGGTGACGCGAGCAAGCGGAAGTTGCAGCCCGCCGGCTGGCGCTCTTCGCTGATGTGACGGTGCCCGTGCATGACGAGCGTGGCGTTGACCTCGTTGAGCACCTCGGCCACCGACTTCGCGTCGTCGAGGCGCATGCCGATCTCCGACGGTGCCTTGCGCCCGACACCGTGCGGCAAGGGGACGACGTGGTGATGCAGAAGCACGATGCGGTGCCGGGCGTCCTTCCACTCGGGGCCAGCTGCGATGCGACGGAGGTACGCGAGCTGCGCTTCGCCGATCGAGCCGTTGTGGCGAAAGAAGCGGCGTTGCAGCCGTGCGCACGAGTCGAGGCCGACGACGATGGCGTCGCCTTCGGGCAACGTGCGCGTCCACGCACCGGTCGGATCGAGCTCGAGCCCGAGCTTGGCCGCGAACGCGCTCCACGCCGCGCGCTTCGACTCGTAGGTCGGCCGCGGTCGCCCGCTCCCGGCCATGGGAAAGAGGTAGAGGTCGTGGTTGCCCGGCACAGCGAAGAGGCGGCCGGCGTCGGCGTAGCGCTGGAACGCAGCCTCGACAAGGGGGTACCCGTCGCCGTCGTCGGTGAGATCGCCAGTGACGACGATGGCGTCGACGTCGCTCTCTTCGACCTTCTTGGCGGCGCGCAGCAGGCGCACGTTCGAGTTCTTGGGCGTCGCCGTGAACAAGATCTCGACGGCGCCCGTACCTGGCACGTCGCGCGCGAGGGTCAATGCGCGACGCGCTTCCAGCCGACACGCCTTTGCAGCGGCGCGTTCGATCGGGTCGACCAGCTCACGATCGGTGCTCGCTGGAGGTAGGCCATGCGCGTAGCCGTCGGGATCGATGAGGGTGATCTTCGCGCGGCGTGCGCCCTTCTCGTGGAGGACGCGCCAACCTGCTTCCTCCCAGCGCACCTCCCACCGCACGGGATCCACGTCCGCGATGCGGACGCTTCGCTTCACGATGCGCGCCCGATCGTGGAACGTGTCGCCGAACGTCGAGACGTGAAGATCGGAGACGTG
>CAXSGV010000116.1:6396-7052 GCA_964236615.1 uncultured Polyangiaceae bacterium | reverse complement strand
CATGCCCGCGAGGATCTTGTACGACTCGCCGTCCGGAACGAGCTCGAGGCGGTTGTCGGCGACGGTGTGCTTCCACTCTTGCCCCTTGACCCCCGGGATCCGGAAGCTCGCTGCGAAGGTGTAGTCGACGAAGACCTTGCTGGTCTCGGTGAACGTGACGCGGCGGTACCGGATCTCGTAACGGATGGCCTGCGTCTGAACGAACGTGGCGGTCACGTAGTCCTTCAGGCCGTCGTAGTCGATGTCGTCCTCGTCGTTCGTGTTGCCACCGTCCTCGTGGTAGCGCGGGCTCGCCATCTTCAGAATCTTGCCGACGTTCTTGTCCTCGACGGCGTGGCGGTAGTCCTCGCAGAACGCGATGACCTTCTTGTTGTCGCTCGTGTCCTCGACGTCGGTGTTCGGGATGTACGTCTTGGAACAGCCCGCGCCGAACAGCAGCGAGGTGGCCATCACGAGCGGCGCGAGTAGGGCGGTCTTCGTCACGTGGAATCGGCTCATGGGGTGCGAGAGTTCGAACACTACCGGGTGCAGGAGCATTCCGCGCGCGGATTATTTAGCCATTTTGGCAACAGCGCGGCAGGTCGAGTCAAGTTTTTGCCAAATTGGTGCAGACTACAGGCGTGCGAGCTCGACCGCGGCGGTGAAGCCGCCGGGCG
>CAXSGV010000116.1:2460-6364 GCA_964236615.1 uncultured Polyangiaceae bacterium | reverse complement strand
AGCCGCAGCGAAGGCGGCGGCGGCGACCGGGGGCGTCGCATCCGCGAGCGCTCGAAGCGCGAGGTGCCCCGCCCCGCTCGACGTGCGGCCCGCTGCTTGCGGCGTCTGCGACGCGGCCTCGGCCGACAGCGTGGTCCTCGCGATGCGCGCAACGGCGTGGGTGCGATCGATCGTGACGAGGAGCGCCACCGCGCCCGAACGCAGCGGGTACGCCGCGTCCCAACCTGCGGCGTGCAAGAGCGCGCGCGCCGTGTCCCCGATCTCGTCGACCGCGACGACGACCATCGCGTCGGCGTCGCCGCTCGCAACCATGTCCGACGCGATGGCGAGCGCCTCGACGCCGCCGTGCAAGCCGCTGCCGACCGCGAGCCCGGGGCCGCGGAGACCGAAGACGACGCCGCACTCGCCCGCGACGGCGTTGGGCGTCGTGTAGGGGAAGCGACGCGGCTCCGACATGCGCACGCCGCGCGACCGCATTCGCGACGCGAAGAGCGCGTTGGTTTCGAGCGTCGCGAGCGAGTGGCCGACGATGACGCCAGCGCCTTCCAGCGCGGTCGGGCCTACGCGATCGCGCAGCGCCTGCACGGCGGTGAGCGCGAAGCGCACGAGGCCGTCGCCGCGCGCGAGCTTCTCTTCGGCGTGGCCCGTCGCCGTGGCGAGATCGGCGAGTGATGGGACCGCGTCGACGACGACCGCGCGCGTGACGAAGGTCGGGCGGCGCGAAGGCAGGGGCAGCGCGCGCGCCCGCTCCATTCCGATGTCGGCACGTGCGACGACGAGCGCGGCGTTAGCGCCACCGAACGCCGCCGACAGCTTGAGCGCGAGGCGCGGATCGCCCTTTTCGCTCGCCTCGAGCAAGCGGCCACCGAGATCGCTCTCGACGTTCGAGTGCGACGCGCTCGCGGGCAGAATTCCGCGTTCGAGCGCATGAATGCACGCGAGCGTCTCGAGCGCGCCCGCGGCGCCCATCGTGTGACCGATCTGCGCCTTGAGCGGATGGATGACGGGACGCGCGCTCGGACCGAGCGTCGCAGCGAGCGCCTTCGACTCGGCGGCGTCGTTGAACGGGGTCGCCGTCGCGTGCGGGCTGACGAGATCGATCGGCGGCGCGTCCATCGGAAGTCCGGCGGTCGCCATCGCGCGTGAAGCCGCACGCGCGAGACCATCACCGGTTCGATCGGGCGCCGTGAGGTGCACCGCGTCGGAGGACGCGCCAAACCCGAGCACAAAGGCGTGCGGTGCGACCGTCGGCGCAACGTCCGAACGAACGAGCGCGAGCACGCACGCCCCTTCGCCCACCGCCATTCCGTCCCGGCCTACGCAGAACGGACGCGGCGGCACCTGGGCAGACGTGGCGCGGAGCACCTCGAAGCCTGCGGCTACGAAGACGCTGACTGCGTCGTAGCCCCCGGCGAGAACGACGTCGCACGCGTCGGCCTCGAGCCAACGCATGCCGAGGCCAATCGCGAGCGTCGACGCGGAGCACGCAGTGAGCACGAGCGTCGTCGGCGCAACCCGCGCGAGCCGGAGCGCGGGAAGCGCCACGTTCATCCCGGCGAAATAGGTTGCCGCTTTGGCGGTGTCCGCGTCGATCGGCGCGCCGGCCGCGTGGCGCTCGAACAGAATTTCCGCGCTCCGCATGCCGCCGCTCGACGTGCCGAGCGCAAGTCCTACGCGTGAGCCACGCCAGCCGGGGCGAACGAGGTCGAGCTCGGCGGCGCACGACACCAGCGCGCGCTCGAGCACCACATCGGCGCGATCGCGCAATGGATCGCCGCGCGGAGGCACGCGGGCGGCGAAGGGTCGCGCGAAGGACGCGCCGACGAGCTCTTCGTCCTCACGGATCGCGACGAACGCGGCCTCCGATGGCGCGGATACGCCGCTCGCAGCCTCGCCCTCGCCGAGCGGTGAGATCGCACCAAACGCGATGACGGCTGCGCGCGCGATGGTCACAGCGCGACCCCCATGTCGTCGGGATCGACGAACGCCGCCGGATCGGGTGGGTCGGGCGCGAGCGACTCGACGAGCACCTCGACCTCGAGGCCCGTGATCCTTTGGAGGTAGCGCGCGCGATCGCCGGTCGAGGGGCGAAGCGAGCGAGCGACCCACTCGAGGCGATCGACATCGGTATTCTCGCGACGAAGCGCGACGAAGTGGTGCGGGCCGAGCTCGCGCAGGCTCACCGTCGCGGCGCCGTCGCGAAGGATCCACGTGTGGCCCTGCGCGTCGGCGTTGGCGCTGAGAAGGCGCCCGTCGAGCGGCCCCAGAAACCACCACCGGAAGAAGCCGACCGGTAGATCGTAGGTGATCTCGCCACGCCGGCCGCGCCGCACGAGCTCGAGCGCGGGGATCGCGAAGCGCCAAGCGTCCCGCGTGACCCAGACGTCGAGCGCAGTACGACCGCCAGGGCCGACGAGCACCATGCGCATCGCGTGGTGGGGATCGACGGCGACGGCTCCCCTGCCCTCGAGCACGCGGCCGCTCCGTGGCTCACGGAGCGCGACGCGAATCAGTTGCACGTAAGGTTTGTCGGGCGCGTCGCTCCGCATCGTGCCGAGCGCAGCGCGTGCGCTCGACCAGGTCGCCTGCGACACCGGTTTGTCGGGCGGGCGCGCCGGCGTGCAGCCGATCGAGCCCAGGACCGCGAGCGCGACGAGGCGGACCATGATCAAGCGGCGGGTAAGACGGAGACGAGGTGAAGCGCGTAGCCACGTCCCGTCGCGAGGCCGAGCACGAGCGCGTCGCGCGCCTGCCCGAGCGAAAGCGCGCTCACGGCGGCCGCGAGCGCCATCGCGCCGAGACCTTCGTGCTCGCCACCCGCACCATCGGCAACGAGACGCGGGACGTCGCGCCACGGCGACGCGTCGAGGAGTGTTTCGAGCGCGGCGTCATGGCGCGGAAGAACGACCAGCGCGGACGGAAGTGGTACGGCGAGCCCGGCGAGGGGCGCGGCGACGCTGGTGCGCCACGAGCGAACGTCGTCGACGCGCGCAATGGAGCGGGCGCCGCGCGCGTTGGCGAGCTCCTCGGCTTCGAACGCTACGACCGCGGCACCTTCGGAGCGCGGGCGCTGCAGTACATCGGTGCGGTTGAAGAGCACGACGAGCCGCCGCTCGGCGATGCCGCTCGCTTCTTCGAGCGCGCCGCCGACGACGAGATCGGCATCGCCGTTCGCGACCAGCTCGATGGCCTGCAAGCAGGCGCTCTCGCCGCTCGTGCCGAGATCCTGGGTGGCGAGCGCGGGGCCGCTGATACCGAGGTAGATCGACACGTGACCGACCGGGGAGCTCGGGACGAGGTTGGGGAAATCGGCCGGGCTCGCAAAGCGCGGTCCCTTTTCGAAGAGGCGGTGCATGAACGCGGCCGATGCGTCGACGCTGCCGAACGCGCTGCCGAGCACGATGCCGATGCGCGTGCGGTCGACGTCCGCAGCGTTGGCATCCTCGAGCGCGCGAGCGACGACGATCGCGGCCATGCGCGCGGGGCGATCGAGGCGACGCGCGCGGGCGATGTCGAGGTGCGCTGCGAGATCGAGCGCTACGGTGCCCGCGAGCGGTACGGCCGCGTCAGCGAGCTCGATGCCGGCCGTGGTGCCCCGAAGGCCGGAGGGCGTGAGGCTCGCTGACGACGTCACGACCACGCGTCGCGGCACATACGCACGCGCGGCGACGAAGTCGGGCGCGGTGAGGACGAGCGCGCTGTCCATGCCGCCGAATCCGAACGAGTTCGAAAGTACCGCGCGCAACGTGGCAGGCCGGCCTTCGCCGAGCACGTGCATGAGCGCACACGCGTCGTCGGGTTCTTCGAGCCCCACCGTCGGAACGATGGCTTGCCGCTCGATCGCGAGCGCGGCGATCGCAGCTTCGATCGCGCCGGCTGCGCCGAGCGTGTGGCCGATCTGGCC
>CAXSGV010000116.1:0-2450 GCA_964236615.1 uncultured Polyangiaceae bacterium | reverse complement strand
GTGACAAGCCATGTACTCGGCATCTTTCGCGCGGATCGCGCCACTCGCGCCGAGCGTGTGGCCGATCTGGCCTTTCGAGCTCGACACCGGGATGCGGTGGATCTCATCGCCGAGAACGCGTCTGAGCGCGGCCGCCTCCATGGGATCGTTGAGCGGCGTCGAGGTGCCGTGGGCGTTGACGTAGTCGATGTGCTTGGCCTCGAGACCGGCGCGGGCGATCGCTGCCGCGATGACACGACCCGCCGCGGTGCCGGTGGGCTCGGGGTTCGTGATGTGGTGCGCTTCGGAGCCGACCGCCCAACCTGCGAGCTCGGCGATGACACGCACGCCGCGCTCTTGGCCACGCTCGAGCACGAGAAAGCCGGCGCCTTCGCCGAGGTTGAGGCCGCGACGCCTGCGATCGAAGGGCCTGCAAGGCTCGGGATCGATCGCACCGAGCGCGTTGAAGCCGCTCAAGGTGAGGCGGCACAAGCCATCGCTGCCGCCGGCGACGACCGCATCGACCTCGCCCGAACGGAGCCAGGCTGCTGCGACGATCATGGCGTTGGCGCCGCTCGAGCAGGCGGTCGATAGCGTGCGCACGCGCGTGAACGGGCCGAGCATTTCGTCGAGGCAGTCGCCCGTCGACGTCAGTGGATGCGAGAGCATCTCGACGAGCGCATTGTCGGCTCCGGCGTCGCCGTGGAGCTCGGCGAGGCGTCCCTCCGTCTCGAACATGCCGCCCGTGGTGCCGCCGACGACGAGACCGACGCGCGACGTGCTCGGATCGAGGCCCGCTTGGTCCATCGCCTCACGCGCGGCGTACATCGCCATGACGCTCGACCGCGACCAAGCCGAACCTCGCTCGAGCACGCGACCGCGTGCCGACGGCGCGTCGCCGAGGCTGATCGACTCGATGTAGCCACCGTTCACGGCACGCTGGCCGCTCGTGTCGAAGAGAGTGATTGGCCGGATGCCACGCTCGCCCCTGTAGAGCGCGCTCCACGTTGCCTCGCGCGTCCCGCCGATGGAGGTGACGAGGCCGATCCCGGTGACGACGACCCGGCTCACGCCGGCGCGGCCGCCTTCGTCTTCGCGACGAACTCCGCGAGCGACGCCACCGAGCGGAAGATGGGGCGTGCTTCGTCGCCTTCGGGAATGCGAACGCCGAACTGTTCTTCGATGCTCATCGCGAGCTGGAGCGCGTCGAGCGAGTCGAGTCCGAGGCCGTCGTTCTGCCCGAAGAGCATCCCATCGTCAGCGATACTCGAGGGATCCTTCCCTTCGAGATTCAGCTCGCGAACGATCAACTCTTTGATGTCTTGTTTGATGGTGTCGATGCCGGTCATCTGGGTCGCCCCTCGCATAGCATCATGGCTGGGAACTTTCCGCGGAGAAGTGGCCGAACTGTAAGCGGCGCGGTGGATATCACGCCGCAAAGTCTCACGAAGGTCGACTAGTATCCCTCCCCTCGGAGGCTTCCCATGGGAACGCTCGTCAATTACACCACGGACAAAGGCGTCGCGCGGCTGGTCCTCAACGATCCGCCGGTCAACGCATACACGTACGAGATGTTCAAGGAGCTCGACGCGGCCATCCTCGAGGCTCGCTTCGACGACGACGTTCACGTGCTCGTCATCACGGGTCACGGCGACAAGTACTTCTCGGCCGGCGCGAACATCAACATGCTGCGCGAGGCCGACGCGAGCTTCAAATACTACTTCTGCCTCCACGCGAACGAGACGCTCAACCGCCTCGAGCACACGCCGAAGCTGTGCATCGCCGCCCTCAACGGGCACACCGTCGGCGGCGGCCTCGAGATCGCGCTCGCCTGCGATCTCCGCGTCGCGCGCGGTACGCCCGAGGGCGAAAAGCCATTCTTCCTCGGTCTCCCCGAGGTCAACCTCGGCGTTCTCCCTGGTACCGGCGGAACGCAGCGGCTCTCGCGGCTCGTCGGCAAAGGCAAGGCGATCGAGATGATGACCGAAGGCTCGAACGTGACCTTCCTCCAGGCGCAGGAGCTCGGCATCGTGAACAAGGTCTGGGACGCACCCACGCATGAAGCCTTCATGCGGCAGGTCAACGACTACGCGCACGAGTTCACGCCACCGAACAAGGCGTCACTCGCGGTCGGTCTCATCAAGCGCAGCGTGCAGAGCGGGCTCGAGATGACGCTCGACCAGGGGCTCGCGTTCGAGCGTGAGCTGCAGTCGCAGCTCTTCACGTCGGCCGACGCGAAGGAAGGCCTGAACGCCTACGTCGCCAAGCGAAAGCCGAGCTTCCGCGGCGCCTGAAGAGACGCCAGCGAAAGCTCGCAGGTAACGCTGACTCGCCGAACGCTTACTGGCCGCCCGCCTTCGGGAGGCAGAAGTCCGTCGTGCTGTTGCACATCGCGTCCTGGATGCAGTTGATTTTGTTCATGCACGGGAACGCGCACTTCTGAAACTGCGTGTTGCAGTGCGCGAGGCCGC
>CAXSGV010000115.1:0-15487 GCA_964236615.1 uncultured Polyangiaceae bacterium | reverse complement strand
CGGCGCGACGCATCCCCACGTCAAGCAGGAGCACGGCGAGGCCTACCGCCAAATGCTCCACACCCGTGCAGAGCGGCTCGGTGTCGACGGAAACGTCATCTTTCACAACCGCTTCGTCAGTCACGAGGAGCTCGTCGACTTCCTCGGCGCCGCCGACCTCTACGTGACGCCGTACCTCAAGGAGGAGCAAAGCACGTCGGGCACGCTCGCCTACGCCGTCGGATGCGGAAAGGCGGTCATCTCCACGCCCTACCGCTACGCACGTGAGCTCCTCGCGGAGGGCCGAGGCATCCTCGTTCCGTGGCGTGACTCGGGGCAAATCGGGCGAGAGGCCATCGCGCTGCTCGACGATCCCGGCAAGCGCGGCGAGCTTCAGCAGCGCGCGCGAGTGTTCGGTCGATCGATGAGCTGGCCGCTCGTCGCTCGTCGCTACGTCGAGTCATTCGAGCAAGCGCGAGCCGCGCACGACGCCCACCGCCGAGCAGGTCTCGCCGCGAAGACGCTCGCGAAGCGCCGCACGGAGCTGCCCGAGATCGATCTCGCGCATGTCCGCCTCATGACGGACGACACCGGCATGCTCCAGCACGCGACGTTCGACATCCCTCGCTACAGCGACGGATACTGCCTCGACGACAACGCGCGCGCGCTTCTCTTGATGACGCTCGTCGAAGAGGCCGGCACCGACGAGCCGCGCGTCGTGCGCGACCTCGCGACGCGGTATCTGGCGTTCATGAACCACGCCTTCGACGACACGAGCGGGCGGTTCAACAACTTCCTGACCTACGCGAGGCGATGGCACGAGGGGCCCGGGTCCGACGATAGCCATGGTCGTGCGCTCTGGGCGCTTGGCGCCGTCGTCGGACGGTCCGCGGATCCTGGCCGGCGCGGGCTCGCGGCGCGCCTCTTTCACAGTGCTCTACCAGCGACAGCAGTGCTCATCAGCCCGCGCGCGTGGGCCTATGCGCTGCTCGGGATCGACGAGTACCTGCGTGCGTTCGAAGGGGATAGCAACGTCGAGGCGGTGAGAGCAGCGCTCACCGCGAAGCTGATGATGAGGTTTCACGAATCGCAGAGCGCCGATTGGCTCTGGTTCGAGGACCGCCTCACGTACTGCAACGCGCGTCTCCCTCAAGCGCTCCTCGTTTCGGCTGCCCGTATGGGTGACGTGGAGATGGCCGACGTCGCCGAGCGCTCGCTCGAGTGGCTCGTCAGCCAGCACGTCGCGCCCGACGGGGCGTTCGTTCCGGTCGGAACGAATGGCTTCTACGTGCGCGGTCAGGCGCGCGCGACCTTCGATCAACAGCCGGTCGAAGCGTGCGCGATGGTCTCCGCGTGCCTCGACGCGAATCGGGTGACCGGTGACGCCCGGTGGCTCGATCGAGCGCGTCGAACGTTCCATTGGTTCTTGGGTCAGAACGCATTGGAGAAGCCGGTCTACGACGCAAGGACGGGCGGCTGCCGTGATGGAATTCATGTCGACCGCATGAACGAAAATCAGGGCGCGGAATCGACACTCTCCTTCCTCACCGCCCTCGCAGAGATGCGCGCGGCCGATCGCGTTGCACCGAAGATTGCGCCTGGCGATCCACGCGCGCGGCCGATGGTCTCACCGACCAGCGAGGGATCGTTTCGGCCCTGAAACGCGCCCTGAAACGCAGTGCTCTGCTCGCGATTACTCAGGTGCTGCGATGCTCGCGCGGACGACGTCGATTGCTTCCGGGTTGTCGAGGCTCGTGAGATCGCCCGTCGCTTCGCCGATGGTCACTAGGTCACGAAGCACCCGCCGCATGATCTTGCCACTTCGCGTGCGCGGAACCGTCGACACGACGAAGACGCGTGCCGGGCGCGCGATCGCCCCGACCGCGTCGACGATCGCCTGCGACAGCGCGAGTGAAAGCTCACGGCTGGCATGGTGCCCGGCGCGCGGAACCACGAAGGCGACCGGCACGACGCCCTTGATCGGATCGGGCTGCGGCACGACGGCCGCCTCCGATACGGCGGCGTGAGTGAGGAGCGCCGCTTCGAGCTCCATCGTTCCGATGCGATGACCGGCGACGTTGATCACGTCGTCGAGCCGACCGGTGACCCAGAGCTGGCCGTCTCCGTCGAACAGGCCGCCGTCGGCGGCAAAATAGTGCCCTGGAAATGCGGAGAGGTAATTCTCGACGTAGCGCGGATGATCGTTCCACACCGTCCGCGCGAGGCACGGAAAGGGTTTCCCGATGGTGACCGCTCCGAGCTCCCCGGGCGCCGCGTCGCTCCCGTCTTCACGGAGCACGTGACCGTCGTACCCCGGAAGAGGCTGTCCGCAGCTACCCGGTCGCGTCGGCGTGACACCGACGATGCTGCTCGTCCATGCCGTTCCCGTCTCCGTTTGACCGTAGGTGTTGTTGAGAAAGAGTCGGCCTTGCCCGAGTGTTCCGTGCGTCCAGTGCCAGGTCTCGGGGTCGAGTGGCTCGCCGACGAGCGAGATCAATTCGAGCTTCGATAGATCGCGCCCCTCGAGGAGCGCATCGCCGGACCGGCGCAACATCCGCAGCGCGGTGGGCGCGGTGAAGACCTTGGTGATCCCGTACTGCTCGAACAGCTCGTAGGGCCGCGCCGGACCGGGCGTATCGATGCTGCCCTCGAAGATCACATGCGTTGCGCCGTGCGCGAGGCCACCGACGAGCGCGAAGATGGGAAACGTGAGCCACCCCACGTCCGCGGTGCACCAATAGACGTCCTGCTCGCCGAGATCGAGTGACCACTTCACGTTCGCGTACGCGCCCACCATGAATCCGATCCCCGCATGGACGAGCCCCTTCGGCTTCGAAGTGGTGCCGGACGTGTAGATGATGAAGCCCGGATCGTTGGCCTCGAGAGCCACGGGATCAGCGCGGCGCGTGGTGCTCGCGAGCAGCGTCTTGAAGTCGTGCTCACCATCGAGCAGCGGATGGTTCGGATCGACACGACGCGCGACGATGACATGCGGAATCGACAGGCCGCGCATGGCCTCGTCGAGCGTGGCCTTGATCGGAATCGCGCGCTTCCGCCTCAGGGTCGCGTCGGTCACCACGACCACCTTCGGCTCCGCATCGACGAGCCGATCGCGAACCGCCGAGGGGCTGAAGCCCGCGAAGATGACGCTGTAGATTGCACCAATCCGGTAGCACGCGTGAATGGCAATGAACGACTCTGGGACGTTGCTCGCGTAGATGGCCACGCGATCACCCTTCGTGACGCCGAGGTCCTCGAGCGCCGCGGCGAAGCGTGCGACGGCATCGGTGAGCTCGCCGAACGTCCACGTCTCCTTCAACCCGTCCTCGCGCTCGTAGCGCAACGCGACGCGATCCTTCGGCCAGCGATCGAGGCAATTGACGCTCACGTTCCCGGTCGCGCCGGGAAAGTACCGAAAGTCTCCGAGCTCCCCCTCGAGCGCGACCGTCGGCTCCTGGGTCCACGTGAGCTCGCGGGCGATCGAGAGCCAGTAGTCCTCGATCGGTAGGGCACGGAGGCGCGCGACGTCCTCCGCTGCGTAGCTGGGGCGGGTACGACCGATCGGAAATACGAGCGGCTGTTCGAGGAGCGCTTTGTCCATGCGCGAAGCTTACCCGCGAGCGTTTCGAAGTGCCCTGGCTCTGCCTCGATCGGCTCGGCTACTTGATCTCTTTGCGCGGGCAACCGAAGACGAGGTCGACGCTTCCTTCGTCGTCGTTCTTCACCGAACTACAGAGCGCCGCGCAGAGGACGACCTTTTTGGGTGCCGCTTCGTCATCGAAGTACCAGCCTTCGCCATTGGTGGCCTTGGCGCATCCGGCTTCGTTGCCGACGAAGAAGAGGCTCGTGACCTTTCCTCCCGACGTGTACGTCACGTTGGTGGACTTCGGGTCGATGGTCCCGGCGGGGATGTCGTAATCGCAAGGGATGGCGGTACGCCGAATCTTCTCGAAGGCATCGAGGAGCGCCTGCTGTGCGTTGCCCGCCGTGTCCACGAGGGTCGCGCTGGTCGTTCCGCCCGCCGCCGCAATGGCGTTGAGGGCAGTCAGCTCACCGCCGACACCGATGACGAACGTCGCGATCGACGGGTTACCCTTGAACGCCGTGTCGGCGACGGCCACCGCGTTTTCGAGTGTGTTCGCGCGCGCGCCCGATCCGGTGGAGAGACAGGTGTCGTCCGGCACGCCGTCGGTCGCCAAAACGATGACAGGCTTGCGTCCTGGCTTCGCCACACCCGCCAAGTACTGCGTCAGGCCTTCGAGGAGTGGAACCATGGGCGTTCCACCTGCCATCTGTTGAGCATCGAGGGCAATGCCGACGGGCCCCGCGGCTTGCGGCTGCAGCATCAACGACACCGCGGGGATCTTGTAGTCCGGCACGCTGCATTGCTTGCGAATCGGAAAGAACTGCAAACCAACGCCGAGGTCGGCGTACTTGGGATTCGACACGAATGCCTTGATGGCTTCGCGAACGTTTGGCCACTTCGAATCGAAGTCCATCGAGAAGCTCGTATCGAGACCGATGACCATGTCGACGGGTTGCTTCTCCGCCTTCTTCGACGTCGTGGCGCACCCGAAGCCATCGCTCGTGCCGCCGCCGTCGTTGATGGCGAAATCACCTCCGTCGTTCGAGCCTGCGTCCACAGGCTCGACGGTCTCCGAGCCGCAGCCGGGCGCGCCGATCGCAATCGAGATACCGGTGCCCATGGCGATGAGAGCAAGCGTTCGGCGCATGATCAACCTCCACACTGCAGCGTGCCGCCACAGCGATCTGGCTGCGGACCGGTTCGACCGCGGCACGTGTCCTTGACGCACTGGCACGTGCCGCTGCTGCACGTGACGTTCTCATTGCCGATGCCGCTCGGGCAACCGCACGCGATCGTCCCGCCGCAGTTGTTGGAAAGATTCCCGCACGCGCTTCCGAGGGCCTGCGCAGGACAGGTGGCCGGGCTGCAACACGCGTTCGGGTTCGCGGCGGTGTTGCATGTCTGCCCGACTGGGCAGGTGCACGAGAGCGTGCCGCCACACCCGTTGGAGAACGGCCCGCACTGATCGCCACCTGCCTGGCCAGGGCCCGCTGGAACATTGGCGCAGGTATAGGGGGCGCCCGAACCGTTGGCGCAGTTGCATGTGCCGACCTGGCCGGGCGTGCTCGTCGAGCATACTTTTCCGGTGGCGCAGCCGCAGCCGATGGTCCCGCCGAGGCCGTTCGGAAGCCCCGTGCCGCACATGTTGTTGTAGCTGGGGCTCGTGCACGTGAGCGCCGACTTGCAAACGCCCGCGGGGTCAGCCCCGGCAACGCATTGGTGGTTGGTGCACCAGCAGGTGCGTCCGCCTCCGCAGTTGCACGCGCGATCGTTGCCGCAACCGTTGGCCGGCTTGACGGTGTTGCACTCGGCGTTCTCGCCGCCACCGCCCGGACAGGCTGCAGCCGCGACGCAGCACGTGTTGTTGTTGCACGTCGTGCCGCTCGCACAGTTGCCGTTACAGGCAATGTTGGTCGGCGTCGTGCGGCAAGAGTTCTGGATTGCGGCACACGAGGGCGCCCCCGGACAGACGTTGGTCTGGACGCAGCAACTGCCGGGCACTCCGTTCGCGGGCGCGGGGCCGGGTTGACCCGTGCCGTTGTTGACGCAGAACTGGTTGGCTGGGCAACCGACGTTGATGTTCTGGAGTCCGCAGCCGTTCGACAGGTTGGTACCGCATTGCCCGGCATACGAGGCCGAGGTCTTCGGCGTGTAACACAACCCCGCCGTGCTCGTCGGTGCGATCGGCGCCACGCCGCCGTCCGCCGTGCAGGTCGCGGGGTTCGTGCAATTGCAGTCGAGGACGTTCTGCCCACAGCCATTCGCGAGGTCGGCGCCGCATTTTCCAGCGTACGCCGCGCCGCAGGTGTTCGTCGCGCAGCACGACTTCGTGGTGTTGTTGCAGATGCCGTTGACGCAGGCTCCGCACGTCAGCGTTCCGCCGCACGTGTCATCGAACGTTCCGCATTCGAAGGCAGAGAAGTCGGCGCAGGTCTTCGGGGTGCAAGGCGCTCCACACACGCCGTTCGCGTTGCAGACCTGACCGGTCGCGCAGTCGCCGCACTTGATCTTCGCGCCGCCGCACGCGCTCGTGATCTCGCCGCAGTTCTTGCCGCTTGCCTTGCACTCGTCGGGCGTGGCTTTGGTGTCGCAGCGGTTGGCGATGCCGCGGACGCCGCAGCTCTCGCCGCTCGGGCAGCCGAACGTGGCGACGGCGTCGCAGTTGACGGTGCCGCCGCATCCATTCGAAATGACGCCGCACTCGAGGCCCTTCTTCAGCTTGGCGTCGTTGCACAGATCGGCCGCCGGCTTCGGCACGCAGCTCGGCTCGCACGTGTGGAACACGCCGTTGCACTTCTGCGCCCCACCGTCGGCGGCTGCTCCGCAGCTGCCGCAATCGGTGTAGTTTGCAGGCGTGTCCTCGCCGCAGCCGAGCCACGCCGACCCGCATTCGATCCCGAGATCTTTGCAGGTGACGGGCTGGCAGTCGCGGCACTTGCGCGTGTCGGGATCGCACTCCTTGCCCGCGGCGCAGCCTTTGGGATTGCTGTCGGGACAATCGAGGTATTCGCCGCAGCTGTTCTTGACGGTGCCGCACTCGGCGCCGAGATCGCCGCACGTGATCTTCGGTACACCGCAGGAGTTGGTCACGAGATCGCAGACCTGCGGCCCGGCGTCACCACCGTCGACGTTGAGCCGATTCGCACAACCACCGCATTGCTTGGTCTTGCCCGTGCAGAGGTCTTTCACCGGTCCGCATTTGCCGGTGCAATCGATGTCCGCGTCGGGGCTCGAATCGAGGCACGACGATGCGTCGGCTCCCGCATCGGAGATCGCGTCGGGAGGAATCGACGCTTCTTCGATCGACGGCACGTCGATCGAAGCATCGATGCCAGCCTCGGCTGCGCCCGGCGGCGCATCGGGCTCGCTCCCGCAGGCGCCGAAGAACGTGACGCCCAGGCCGAGCATCGTGCTGAGACCCACGACCGCAAGCCACCGGGAAACGCGGGAAGTTCGCTCGATCGACATGGTCACCCTCGCAAGCATCGACGCTACCGTCAGGAATGGCCGCGGGGGCAGTGCATTCACGCTCGCGGCGCGTTTCCGTGGGAGGTGTGTCGCGCAGGAGGTGAAGGTGCGAGGGCGCAGGACGGAAGATCCGAGCGCGCGCCTTGCGCGTAGGGCCCTCGCGTCGCTGTGTGGCAACGCAAGGATGACGTAGAGGAAAGAAATGACGACAGCACTCGAAACGATCCCGGTTCGCACGATCGATGGCAACGACACGACGCTCGGTAGCTACGCGGGCAAGGTTCGCTTGGTGGTCAACGTGGCATCGAAGTGCGGGCTCACGCCGCAGTACGCGGCTCTCGAAGCGCTCTACCGAAAGTACAAGGAGCGAGGCTTCGAGATCCTCGCCTTCCCGACCAATGACTTCGGCGCGCAAGAGCCGGGCACCGCGGCCGAGATCAAAGAGTTTTGCTCCACCAGCTACGATGTGTCGTTTCCGCTTTTCGCAAAGCTCACCGTGAAGGGCGAAGGCCAGCATCCGCTCTATGCCAAGCTGACGGCCGAGCAGCCTCGCGCGAAGGAGCTGCCGGGCAGCGACTTCAAGGAGAAGCTGGCGGGCCACGGCATCAAACCAGCGACCCCCGACGAGGTGCTCTGGAACTTCGAGAAGTTCCTCGTCAATCGCGAAGGGCAAATCGTCGAGCGCTTCGCGCCAGATGTTCCCCCGGACGCCGACTTGATCGTCACCGCAGTGGAACGCGCGCTTGGCCTCTGACGCGCGCCCCCGAGCACTTGCGCACGTCGCGTGGCTCGCGTTTCAGTGGCGTCCCGAAGCCGCGGCGCACACGTAGACGTCGTAGGTTCGGGTGCTCTCTACGAGGACGTAGCGCGCGCTGAACTCGGCACGGAAGGCCGCGTCGAAGACCGTTGGCTCCTCGCCTTTGCGAACGCGGTAGCGACTGAGAAGGCTGAACGGCTCACCATGTGGAAGAAGCCATACCGCGGGATGGCAAGCTGCGAGACCGGTGCCGAGGGTCTTCGTCGCGTCGTAGCCCGCGCCGGTGCTGTCCATCTGGGAGCCGGAGTCGAGGTAAAGCGGACGGTCGAACGCGATCAAAATGCGCTCGTCGGTGTCCTCGTAGCGAGTGTCCGTGCTGTAGCCCATCTGCACGTCTTCCGTGCCGTGCTCCGCAAGTAGCGCGCGTACCTCACCGGCACGCGTTCGTGCCCGGGCGACCTTCTCTTCCACCAACCAGCCATTCGTCAGCGACCAGACGACGACGATGGCGGCCACGGCCACGCGCCCGACCAAGGTGCTCACGCGCCCCGTGATCGTCGACATACGTTTGCGCTCCACTCCATCGATCGCATCGACGAACGCGTCGAGACCGAGCGGTAGGAAAGGAAGAATGTGGTGGCATCCGGCGCCCGGCTTCGCTGCGATCACGCATGTCGCGAGGACGGAGAGCAGCAGCGTGCGGTACGGAAAGAGCCACCGCGCGCGCGCAGGCACTGTCACGGGACCTGCAGGATGGAGAAGGCGCGCGACCGCGATTGGACACAGCAGGAAGAACGCTGCGCTCGACCCGAGCAGCAGATCGCGCATCGCGAAACCGTGCCGCGCTGTCTTCGTGAGGACTGCGACGTACGCCGCGAGTGAAAGTGGACCCCACGCAAAAAGGCTGACCGACATGACCCCGCCGAGCACCGCCGCGAGACACGCACGACGCACGCCTGACGATGCGGCGACAAGAACGAGGACCGGTGCGACGTAGAAGACGCCCGTCATCTTGAGGTCGATCATCCACGCCACGATCGCGGCGTGAGCGAGCACTTCGAGCGAAGCGCTCTTGAACGGGCGCATCCGCGCGAGCCACAGACCGAGCGCGCTTCCGAAGAGCAGGAAGGGCTCTGGCCGGCACCAGTAGGCGCTCTCGTCGTAGTAGACGAGGTACAGAAGGAAGACGAGCCACGCGCCGCTCGCGCAGCGCAAGCTCACACGCCGTCGAAGAATCGAAAACATGAAAGCGCCCGACGCGATGCACGCGATGAAGCAAGGCAGCTTGATGCTGAAGATGCTCGGGCCGAAGAGCGCGATCGATCCGGCAAGCACCAGAAACACGTTGGGCCCGTACGGAAGCTCGTAGCTCGCTGCTCCGGTGATCCCATGGTACGGCGGCTGACCGCGACGGAGCGCGCTGGCCACGGCGCCCACGCTGACCTCGATGTGATCGGTGAAGGCCGGCGCGGAGAGGTAGACGACGAGGAACGCCGCGTACGCGACCGTGGCTACCGCCAACGCGAGGTGCTCGCCGCGGTTCGCAAGCCTGAGAAAGCGCGGAGACGCCTGCATGACACGACGGCTTCGCAAGTCGTGTGCCCGCGCGTTTTCCGCGACGACTTGCACCACGCGCGGCCTCGTGTGGCCCTGCGTCGGCGTGGCAGAAGAAGCACACGGCGTGATTGAAACCGCTTCTCCGGAACTCTGTAGCATCGCGTGATGGCAGACGCGCCCCGTGGGATCCATCGCGCATCCGAGGTCACGCGGCTGGTTCGCGCGCTCGAGGACGCGCCATCCGGGTTGTCGATCGTCGGGTTGAGTGGGCTGGGGGGCGTGGGCAAAACGTTTCTCCTCTCGCACGTGCTCGAGACCGTCGAGCCGGAGAAGAACGGCTTCCTCGTACTGACGGCGGACGCAGCCAACCCCGACACGCGGGGCGACTTCTTCGGCATCCTCGAGGGTCAGCTCTTTCGTCGGAACCTGTCGCCGCCGGCTGATCACACGAAGGATTACTTCCCTCACCTCCGCGATCTTGCCGAGACGCATCGCGCGATCATCTCGGAAGCACTCGGCGAGATGGCGAAGGAAGGCGCGCCCGAGCACGTGAAGCGAGCAGCGAACGTGCTGCTGCGTGCCGGTCGCATCTTGAATCGAACGGTCGCGAAGACGACCGAGGCGTTGGGAGCGCTAGGCGTCACCGACGACGACGTCGAGAAGTCACTCGACGTCGCGTGGGATCTCGTACGCAGTTTGAAGGGCCTGCGCGATGCCACTGCGTTGCCGGGCCCACTTCGCGATCTCTTCGGCGTCACGCGGCGCAATCGAATCAAGCGCGACCTCTACGCCGTCACCGCCGCCGAGCTTCGAACCGATCTGGCCGCCGCCCTCGTGGGCTACGAGACGAAGGACTCCCAGCGCGCGACGCACGGGCGCATCGTGGGTGTCGATCGCCTGCTCCTCGTGATCGACGACTACGAGGCCGTGCACAGTCTTCTCGGTGACTTCCTCATCGGCGCCCTCGTACCAGCGCTCGCCGACGCGCCCTTCAAGACCGTGCTCGTCATCGTCGGTCGCGACGATCTCGAGACGACCCACCCCGGATGGGCGCAACATTGCCGGCGCTACCTCCGCGAGCAGATCCGACTTGCGCCATTCGACGAGCCCGCGGCTCACGCTCTCTTCGCCGCGTCAGGCATTCCCCAGGAACGATGGGCGCCGCTCTTCGAGGCGACGCAGGGTTATCCATTTCTCATCAGCCTCGCCGTCGAGGAGGCCCTCCAGAACGCCGACGAGTCCGTCGTCTTTCTGCGCCGCTTCTACGAGCGAACCACGCGCTGGATGAGCGAGCGCGAGCGCGACTGGTTCATTCGCATCTGTTACCTCGATCGCATCGACGAGGACTCGCTCGCGAAAATGTTTCCCGCGGAGAAGACGGCGAAAATACAAGACTGGTTCGAGCGCGAGCCGTCGGTGCGCGATCCGAGCGCTCCCTACTTCCGTGTGCGCCCCATGGTCCGCGAGAAGATGCTGCGCTACCTCGAGGTGCGCGCGCCGAGCCGCCACCGCGAGCTCACCGCGCTGGCGGCCACTGCGCCCATGGATCCGACTCGACCTGTGCCGTGATAGCGTGCGCGGCCTTTGTGGCGCGGTCCGACCTCTCACCTCGATTGGGTATCCCCATGCGTAAATCGTTCTTCGTTCTTGCTGCCGTCGCCACCGTTGGCTTCGCTTCCGTCTCGTTCGCTGCAGGTCCCAAGAACGGCACCGGCGGCGGAGATCCCGCGCCGAAGCCGACGGCTTCCCACACGGCCGCGCCTGCCCCGACGCCCGCGCCCACGGCATCGTCCACGCCCGCTCCGGCCGCCACGCCCACGACGGCGCAGACGTCGGCCAACGCGCCGATCCCGTCGGGCCGCTACGTCCTCACGGTGAACCTGACGAAGGTCAACGGCGTCACGAAGCCCGCTCAGACGACCACGTACGATGTCACCGTCGTGACGAACGGAAACACTTCGACGCTCTCGACGCCGGTCGATCCGGGTACGCCCGCGGTCGGCGGCAGCGCGACGGGCACGTTCGCGCAGGGCGCGTTCACGGCGACCTACACTGGCGATCGCGTCGTGACGTTGAACGGCGCCGTGCAAGCGACGACCGTCCCGACGGTCGCCGGCACGTACGCGAGCGTGAAAGATCAGAAGTCGACGGGCGGCACCTTCGTGCTCGCGATGAACCTCACACCCCTCGCCCACAAGGCGAAGGACCTCAAGGTGTACGGCACGACCGCGAAGCCCGCCGGCGGTGGCGGTTTGTGGGAGCGATTCTCCGCGTGGTGCAAGAGCTTCGAGCTCTGATCCTCACCTGCTGAAGAGCAGCGCGACCGAGGGACGTCGGTTGGCTCTAGCGAGCGTAATCCTCGCATCGCTGACGAAACATGGTCCACCGGCACAAGGCTCAGACGCGGTCCGCGCTCACGCCAGCTCGATGCCGAGCGCGCGCAGCAATTGCTCACTTGCTGGCGCGGGATACATGTCTCTCCACGGTGGAGCAAAGAGCGACACGTTCGCGCCACCGATGCTTGCCGGCTCCGTCCAGCGTGACGGGCCCGGCCGATGAAGCTCGATGCGGCGACGATAAATCCCGGGCTCCGCGCGTTCGAGCGCGGCAATGTCCACCTTCGGAGATGGCATCCGATCGTTCTCCATCAACGCGAGCTCCGGCGTCGTGACGATGGCGAAACCATCCTCGAGCGGCCACCAGATCGAACCGGGTGGCGGCGCTCCACGCGCGCGGTGATCGACCGTGACGATCCGTGCGCCTCGTGGAAGGTAGTCGGCAATCTCACGCGCCCACGAAAACGCTGGCGCATCGATCTGCACCGCATCCTCGATGGCTTCTTGCAGCGAGCGTTGACCCACCGCGCTCGGCGAGGAAAAGAGCGGACGCGCAGCTGGCTTCGGAAGTACGCGGTACGGATTGTTCAGATACTCCACGCTGCCGTGCGCCGCTTCCAGGAGGTGTCCCGCCGGCCCCCACACTTCCAACGCGACACTGCCGGGCACCTCGTCCCAGCCTTCCCCCAACGTAGCGAGCTCACCGAGCGCCGATAAAACGAGTCGACCACTCTGCCCTGTCGCGGTGCGCTCACTCGCCTTGGCCATGAGCTCGTGACCAAGCAGCGTTTCTACCCCGCTACCCAGATGACGACCGATGAACGCCATCGACGGCGGTCTCGACGCATCGACGTGGACTTCCCAAATTCTCCAAACGGCGCCGCTCATGTCTCGCGTTCGAGCGTACCTGACGTCTGCTCGAGGTCAGCCTCGGAGCAACCAGCTCGCGGATTCGAGGAGAGTGGGGTCGTTCGATCCTTCGAGCGAGCTCGCGACGATGAAGCCGGCCCACAGGTTCATGTTCCACAGGACAAGAACGGCGAGTCGCCACTATGCCGCGGCGCGCCGTCCCCCCAGCTAGCGATGCTCGAACTGTTTTCGGCAGGCTTCGGGGTCGGTCGTGACTTTGCACTCCTCGGGAGAGCGTGGCCCTGGCACGCAGCCGCCGAGCATCACGAGCGTGAGGACGACCCCAAGTGCGCGGGCGAGAGAGAGCATGTACCGATCTTAGCGCGCCGCTACGCAGGCGTGACAAGCGCGTGCGAGAGAGCACCTTTGACGCGAGTCTCGGGCGACGGCGGCGCGACGGCACCTGCGCCGGTCGTCGTCGACGATGCCGACGGGGCGCCCCGCACAACCCGGTCATCGTGAACGGCGCCTCATCGACGTCTGGTCCAACGCGGCCATGCGTGGGTTTCGTCCCTTTTGGTGGGGAGGAAACGAAAACGGGCTGAGACGTCACCGTCTCAACCCGCTTGTTTTCTCGGCTGATGAGGCCGTTCTGTAGGCGCGATTGGGATTGAACCAACGACCCCTACCGTGTCAAGGTAGTGCTCTACCACTGAGCTACGCGCCTCTGTGTGAGGACACGGGAGATACCGAGCTGCGGTCGTCCTGTCAAGGGCGCGTCAAGGACGCGGAGAGCGCTGCGGTCCTGCCGACTTCTGGTGTAATCGCGTTTCGTGAAATCGCGCTACGCCGACGACGAGGCCAAGACTGCTCGTGACACCCTCATGGCGCGTGGTGTCGACGCGACCGTCGCCGAGCGCACGTACACCGCGCGACTGCTCGGCGCGGACCCTGCGCTCGTGCTCCACGGGGGCGGCAACACGTCGGCGAAGGGGCGCGCGAGGGATGCGCTCGGTGAAGCGGTCGATGTCCTTTACATCAAGGGCTCGGGCTGGGACCTCGCGACGATCGAGCCACCCGGCCACCCTGCGGTGCGCCTCGAGCCGCTCCAGAAGCTTCGCTCGCTCGACGCGCTTTCGGACGACGCGATGGTGGCGCTCCTGCGTCTCAACTTGCTCGACCCGAGCGCGCCCACGCCCAGCATCGAGACCTTGCTGCACGCGTTCCTGCCGGCTCGCTTCATCGATCACACGCACGCCGACGCCATCCTCTCGCTCGCCGACCAAGCATCGGAAGCAGCGGGCGGCGCTGGCGGCGAGAAGCTCTTCGCGCAGATGTTCGGCAAGGGGCTCGTCTGGGTGCCCTACGTGATGCCTGGCTTCACGCTCGCCAAGCGCTGCGCCGATGCCTTCGACGCCGTCGTTGCGAGCGGCGCAACGCCGACGGTCATCGTGCTCGAGAAGCACGGCATCTTCACCTTCGGCGACACCGCGAAGGCAAGCTACGAAGCCATGATCGCCGCCATCACGCGCGCCGAACGGTGGCTCGCCGACGCGCGCAAGACGGGCAGTATCTCCGCGGCCTCGCGCGTCCAGGACATCGAGACGCTGCTCGTCCCGGGGCTCCGCGGCCTCCTCGCACGCCTCGCCGGCGAGCCCTTCGAGCGCGGTCCGTTCCTCACCGTGCGCGCGCCCGACAACGTGCTCGCGTTTCTCGATCGACGCGACGTCACGGAGCTCGTCGAAGCCGGCTGCGCGACGCCTGACCACGTCATTCGTACCAAGCCGACAGCGCTCTACGTCGGCTCTCCGAGCTACGACGATCTCCCTGCGCTGCTCGCACGCATCGAAAAAGAGATCGTGCAGTATGCATCCAAGTACGACGCTTACTTCACCGCGATGTGCTCCGACAAAGGCGTCACGCGGACGAAGCTCGATCCGTGGCCGCGCGTCATCTTGCTCCCCGGCTTCGGTATGTGCGCCGTCGGCCGGACGCTCAAGGACGCGGACATCGTCGCCGACATTTACGAGCACACCGTCGGGATCATGACCGACGCCGCCGACGTCGGCCGCTACGAACCGGTCTCACGCGCCGATCTGTTCGACCTCGAGTACTGGAGCCTCGAGCAAGCGAAGATCAAGAAGGTCACCGAGCTCCCGCTCTTCGGAAGGGTCGCGGTCGTCACCGGCGCGGCGTCGGGCATCGGCCGCGCGACCGCGGAGCTCTTCGTTCGCCTCGGGGCGCATGTCGCGCTGCTCGATCGCGATCCCAAGACGCTGGTCGAGGTTCACGACGCTCTGTCGAAGGGCCGCGGCACGCAAGTGCAGCCCATCGTGTGCGACGTCACCTCGTGGAAAAAAGTATCAGCGGCGTTCGGCAGCGTCGTGTCGTTCTTCGGCGGCGTCGATATCGTGGTCTCGAACGCCGGCACCGCGAGCGGCGGCCGCCTCGATACCGCCGAGGGCGACGACGCGCTCCGGGCTTCACTCGAAGTGAACCTGCTCTCACACAACCACGTCGCACGCGCCGCGACCGAGATCCTCCTCGCCCAAGGCCGCGGCGGCGCCATCCTCTTCAACGCGAGCAAGAGCGCGTTCAACCAGGGCCCCGGCTTTGGCCCCTACGCGGTCGCCAAGGCTGCCCTCGTCTCGCTGATGCGCCAGTACGCCGTCGACGGCGGCAAGCACGGCATCCGCGCCAACGCCGTCAATGCCGACCGCGTGCGAACGGGCCTTTTCGAGGGCGGCCTCGTCGAATCACGCGCCGCCGCCCGTGGCCTCACGGTCGACGCGTACTTCCAGTCGAACCTGCTCGAGCGCGAGGTCCTCGCAAGCGACGTGGCCGAAGCCTTTGCGTACCTCGCCCAAGCCCGCGCCACGACCGGCTGCATCATCACCGTCGACGGCGGCAACGCCGCAGCCTTTCCGCGCTAGCTCTCAGAAACGGTGTGTCAGC
>CAXSGV010000114.1:15370-15509 GCA_964236615.1 uncultured Polyangiaceae bacterium | reverse complement strand
TTCCTCGAGCGCTGCATCCGCTGCGCCGAGTGCATGAAGGTGTGCCCGAACAACGCGCTTCATCCGGCGTTCATGCAAGCGGGCATTGAAAGCATGTGGACGCCGATTCTCATCGCGCGCATCGGCTACTGCGAGCCGA
>CAXSGV010000114.1:0-15360 GCA_964236615.1 uncultured Polyangiaceae bacterium | reverse complement strand
CGCCGTACCACCGGACTCGCGGACGGCCTGCAGCACCAGGAAGTCCCCGAGCGCCTTGGGCACGTTGATGCCGAACGCCAGCGTGTGCGTGCCCTCCACCAGTGTGCTCTCCTCGAGGCCGGCGTCGAAGGCATCTGGACGCCCATCCTCATCGCGCGCATCGGCTACTGCGAGCCGTCGTGCGTGCTCTGCGGCCAGGTCTGCCCGACCGGCGCGATCCAGAAGATCACCGAGAAGGAGAAGCTCGGTCTCGGCGTGCCGCCGATCAAGATCGGCACCGCGTTCTACGACATCGGTCGCTGCTTGCCCTGGAGCATGCAGACGCCGTGCATCGTCTGCGAAGAGTTCTGCCCCACCTCGCCGAAGGCGATCTGGGTCGACGAGGTCGACGCCAAGGTTCGCGACAGCAAGCCCGGTCCGAACGGCGAGCAACCCGGGATGAAGGACGTTCACCTGCAGCGCCCGCACGTCGACCCCAGCTTGTGCATCGGCTGCGGCGCGTGCGAGAAAGTCTGCCCCGTTCAAGACCAGCCGGCGGTCTACGTGACGAGCGTCGGCGAGACCCGCAGCAAGACCAACGTCATCCTTCTCGAAAATACGAACTACAACCAAAAGACGTAGACGATGGTATTTCGCACCGCATGACGAAGCGATGGTGGGTCGGTGCCGCGGCGCTCCTCTTGGCGAGCAGCGGTTGCGACAGCTGCAAGAAGGACAGCGGCAGTACGCCCGTGGGCGCAGCGTCGGCCTCGGGCTCGGGCTCCAGCAAGCCTTACGAGCCGCCGATGGTGCTCGGCATGGACGCGAGTGGCCCTGTCATTCCGCCGCCGCGGCCACCGTCGTCGATCGTTCGCCCGAACGCCGTGTCGTCCGATGCACCCGGCGTCTGCAAGACGGACGCGGAGTGCCCGACGAAGAGCAGCATCGAGCAGCTCTGCTGCATCTCCACCACCGCTGCTGCCGGGCCTGGCCTGTTCTGCCAAGACAAGGCGTTGCCCTGCCAGCGCGCCTGCGTGACCGATGCCGACTGCAAGGTCGGCAAGCGCTGCGACGTCGTCAAAGGAACGGCGAGCGGTGTGATGCTTCGCGGCTGCTTCTGAACACGCGTCTCGAGCGGTTGCCTGACGCCACAGTGACCCTATGGGTCCGCCCATGGCACTTACCAAATTCGGGTTCATCGTCACTGGCTCGGGCCTCGACCCCGCGCGGCATGTCAGCGTGATGGAGTCCGCCTCATTCAAGATGATCACCATCGGCGTCTCCAAGCCCGAGGAAGGCATCGACGCGGCGAAGCGGCTCGTGGCGGACGGCGTTCAGCTCATCGAGCTGTGCGGTGGATTCGGACCCATCTGGACGGCGCGCATTCTCGACGCCATCGCGTCGGCGGTGCCCGTCGGGTCGGTCGCCTACGGCCCCGAGTCGATCGATTCGATGTACCGCCTCTTCGCGCCCACCGAGAAAGAGTCAAAGCGGCGGTAACAGGTTAACTGGATCCTGCGACGGGCCAGCTGGGGCAGGGGCGTACCAGTCGTAGGCCCCCGACCCCGCTGATTTTCCCTCGAATCAACGCGATAGAGGCGGTGTAGGTAAAGGTATACCAATTGCTAGGCGGCGGTCATGCGACTCCGCCTGCTCTCGGTCCTCGGCCTCGGTCTCTCCTTTGCGCTCGGCTGTTCCTCAGGCGGCAACGCCGGCGAGGGGGACGACGTCGACGAAGGGGCGTACACGAGCGCGAGCGGCACGCTGCAGAACGTCGAGTTCGACGGGCAGCTCCTCACCTCGAACGGCTTCGATCCCAAGAAGGAGATCGAGAGCCAGATGTATTTCACGATTGGTCAGTTCAACGGCGAGAGCGGCGTCGCGCGCCTCGACAAGATGACCATCACCGACTTGAAGAGCGTGCGTGAGGGCGACCTCACGAAGATCACGTACCACATGAAGCTGCCCCTCTCGATTCGGCAGACTTCGAGGCTCCCGAGCACGTACAAGGTCAACCTGCCGATGCGCGTCGACTACGAAGGCCAGTCGGCCTTCTTCGACAAGTACAAGAGCACGTGCGTCGACCCGAACGCGCACGACAACGAGGTCGGCATCTTTTGGTACTACTACCGGCCCAAGGCGTTCGGCTGCACGCTCGACCCGAAGGACATGCTCTCGGTCGACGCGACGGTTCGTACGAGCCCGGAGAACACGATCGACAAGTACCCCCAGTACGACAAGATCTGGGAGGACAACCAGCTCCGGCTCGTCGCCATCTTCGGCAAGGTCGTGGACGGCAGCAAGACCGAGAGTGACCGCGGCATCTGGTCCTACGACTACTTCATCGCCGAGACGAAGAAGATGCTCCCGGGCAGCACGACGACCCCCGCCGTCGTTCCCGAGCGTCCTGGCATCGCGGTTCCTCAGGTCACGATCGACGGCACGCTCCCCGGCGGCAAGAAGGTCAGCGTCACCGCGTTCCTCGTCGACAACGTGCGCGAAGGCGGACCGGACTTCGAAGCGAAATACAACGCGCTCTCCACCGACGCGGACGTCATCGTCTACAACGGCCACGCGGGTCTCGGGCAGAACGTTCGCAAGCTCGCCACGATGGGCACGTTCAAGAAGGGCCAGTACCAGGTCTTCTACATGAACGGCTGCGACACCTTTGCGTACGTCGACGGCACGATGGCCGAGACGCGGGCGAAGCTGAACCCCGACGATCCCACGGGCACGAAGTACATGGAGATTCTCACCAACTCGATGCCGCCGAACTGGGACTCGCTCCCGATCAACACGGTTGCCCTCACGAAGGGGCTCCTCAAGTTCGACGCGCCGATGAACTACCTGTCGATCCTGAAGACCTTCGATCAGAGCGGCATCGTCACGGTCACCGGCGAAGAGGACAACACCTTCAAGCCCTGACGATCAGAGCGCGGTGGCGTCGAACGTGCCCTTGACCGTCAGCGTCTTCGGGCCTTCGACGGTCTTCTGGCCTTCTTCGTCTTGGTCGCGCACGAGCGTCGCCGTGAACGAGCCCTCGGCCCGTGGCTTGGCGGCTTCGGCGATCGATGCCACCGTGATCGAGCAGTCGGTCGCCGTCCAAGTGGCTTCGTTGTAGCTGACCCCCGTGTGCTCGAGTGGGCTGGTCGTGGTGAGGACGACGGCCTTCGGCAGGGCGGCACACGAGACGGTGGAAACCGTCTCTGGAAGGTGGATGACGGCCGACGTGCCCGTCTCGGGGATCTCCGCCACGACGATGCGCTTGCCCTTGGCGTCCGTGGCGAGGCTCGGCTTTCCGAAGCCGCGGGCGACGCCATCGACCTCGATGACGAGATCGCCGTCGGCCGGTGGAGCGCGTCCGGGTGTGGTGAACACGACGGTCTCGTTGCAACCGCTCGCGAGGACCGCGAGGACGCTCAGGAGAGAAACGACGAAACAGCGCCTCACGGGCATCGATAGACGGGGGCGAGAGGCGCGAAGCTCCATGGGTCGGTCGACGACGCTTGGTCCATGTCGGTCATGCCGGTCTCGAGGATGTCTTTGATCTGCTCGTAGGTCTGATTGAGCTTGTTCGCCTGGTCGGTCTCCGCCACGCAGACGAACTTCTTCTGGCCGCACACGTCGAGCTTTTCGCAGGGGGTGGCCGGTGACGCGCGCTGGAGCGATTCGTCACCGAAGAGGATCTTGCCGCCGACCATGACCGCGCGGACCGTCGCCGGCGTGGCCGCCACGACCGCGTCGTAGGGGGCCTTGGGATCGCCCTTCACCACGAAGAGATCGGCGAAGAGTCCGACCTTGATCGAGCCGATCTTGTCGGCGAGCCCAAGCGCAATGGCGGCGTTCTTCGTCGACATCGTCACGATGTCCTTCGTCGAGAGCCGATCGCCCCAATTCTTGTCGTCCCAGGCGTTGGCGAAGCGCATCTCGTCGAGCATGTTCTGGCTTCCGCCCATCGACCAGTCGGGGGCGAGCGTGACCATGACGTTGTTGTCGAGCGCGAGCGGGATGTTGGTGGTCACGCCGTAGAGGGCGACGTTCGACGCCGGTGACCACGTGAGCTTCATGCCGGTCTCGCCCATCTTGGCGAACTCGGCCGCGGTGAAGGCGGTGCCGTGCGTGATGACGGTCGACGGCGCGTAAAGGCAGTTGTCGGTCGTCGTGACGCTGCCGAGGATGTCGAACTCGGCGCGCGCCTTTTCGTTCGTGCCTTCGCCGACGTGAATCAGGTAGGCGCTCGTCTTCATCGCCGTGACGTTGTTGCAAACGCCGTCGGCGCTCGCGGGTGCCGGCGGGAAGAGCGAGCTCGTCTGCACGAGGTCGCCGTTCTTCAGATCGTTGTTGGGCCCGTCGATCGAGCGCGAGAGCGAGCCGAAGCAGGCGACCGAGTTTCCGGGCAAGCCGACGATCGACGTGGTGCCGGCGATCATGCCTTTGAGCTCACCCCACTTGTTCATCTCGCATTTCACGTTGCCTTGGCCGTCGTACTTCGCGGGGCACCACGTGGGCTTCCCTTGCGACGCGTCCTCGAGGCACTGCTTCACGTCGAGCATGGCCGAGTAGCGCGCCTCTTTCGGCCAGTCGCCGTGGTTCTCGTAGGCCTTCTCGGGACCCCAGTCGTCGTTGTCGAAGATGTCGAAGAGGATGTGGTTGTGCGTGTCGATGAGACCCGGCGCGATGACGCCGTGGGTCTCGATGATGGTCGCCCCGGTGGCGTCCTTCGACTCACTGCACTTCGTGCCCTTCTCGACGCAGACGATCATCTCGTCGACGACGAAGACCTCGCCATCGATGGCCTCGTCGGGCGTGATCACGGTCCCGCGAAACACGAACTTGTTCGGGGCGCCGATCGTCAGATCGCTGCCGCCGTCGGCCGCGTCGATGTCGCCCGCATCGGGGGTAGGGGGGACGGGTGTGGGGGTGACCGTCTGGTCGCCGCAGCCTGCAGCAAAGATGAGCGGTGCCGACGCGCTCGCGAGAAAGGCAAAAGCAAAGCGACGCACTTCACGAACCGTAGCGCGTTGATCCTCACCGCGCAGCGTAGGTGTGTGTGTTCACTTCGAGACGCGAACGATCGTGCCCATGTTGTTTGCGACGAAGACGTACGTGTCGTCGACCGCGACGCCCGTGGGACGGCCGAGCGCGCTGAGGACAAGCACCGGCGCACCGCCGTTCTTCGGCACGCGGCGCAGGGTCCCATTCGTGCTGGCCGTGAAGTAGACGTCGCTGGCGTCGACCGCGAGATCGCCGAGCTCGATGTTCGGATCGCTCACGAGCGTGGTCGCGACCTCACTTGCGCGCGCCGCGTGGCGTACGGCGTTGTTGTTGAGCCAGTAAACGTCGGTCGCATCGATGACGAGGCGCCGCGGGAAGCTCTCCGACAATGCGTGCGCTGTCTGCTTTCCACCCGTCCGATCGGAGCTCATCACGCGGCCGGTGGCGTTGTGCTCCGTCCACCACACGTGGTCACCTTCGACCGCGAGACCCTCGACGAAGGGTTGCGTCGAGATACTCAGGGTCGGGCTCTTCGACGTGGCGTCGGTGCTGTAGATTCCGAAGGTCGCGCTCGCATCGTTGGCCTTCGCCGCGTACGCACGCCCGCCGGCGACGAAGGTGCCCACGAGCCCGTAGAGGTCAGCGAGGCGCTGCGTAAGCCCGCCAGCCTTGGGGACGCGCGAGAGTCCGCTGTCGTGGGTGAAGTAAACGTGCGTCGCGTCGAGCGCCATCGCGAAGGTGCCCGACTCGCTCGCGAGCTGGGTCACGTTCGCGCCGGTCTTGTCTGCGCGCAAGACGGCCTTTTCCTCGGTCCAATAGATCGAGGTCGCGTCGACGGCGATGTACCAAGGGTGTGCCGTTCGGTCCTTGACGATCGTGATGCCGAGGCACGCGCTGGCGACGCACGCCGCACCGCCGCAGGTGCGACCGCAGCGCCCGCAGTTCAGCGAGTCGTTCGAGTAGTCGGAGGGGCACGCGTCGGGAAGCGGTAGCGCGTCGACGAGGGGTGCTGAATCGCCAGCATCGCCGGCACCGCCAGCGTCACCGCCATCGGCGCCCGAGACCCCGCCGTCGACGTTGCCGGTGAGCCCATCGAGCGAGGTCGTGAGGCTGCAGCCACCCGCGAGAGCCGCGACGAGAAGAACGCGACCAAGACGCATCGGCCACGATGATACTCTAGGCCGCGTGAATGACCGCTTCCTCCGCGCCTGCCGGCGCGAGCCCACCGACGTCACCCCCGTTTGGTTCATGCGACAGGCCGGGCGCTACATGCCCGAGTACCGCGCTCTTCGAACCAAGTACTCGCTGCTCGATCTCTGCAAAAACCCCGAGCTCTCGTGCGAGGTCACGCTTCAGCCGCTGAAGCTCGGGTTCGACGCCGCGATCCTCTTTGCCGACATCCTCCTGCCGCTCGAGCCCATGGGTGCGTCGTTCGAGTTCGCGAAGGGCGAGGGGCCGGTCATCCACGAGCCCATCACGAACAAGACCCAGATCGAGAAGCTGCGTGTCATCGATCCCGAGGACGGGCTCGGTTACATCATGCAGTCGATCAAGACGATCAAGAAGGAGCTCACCGGAAAGCTCCCGCTGATCGGCTTTGCCGGCGCCCCCTTCACGCTCGCGAGCTACCTGATCGAAGGCGGCAAGAGCGCGCACTTCGCGAAGACGAAGCGGCTCATGTACGCCGAGCCCGAGGCGTGGAACCTCCTCATGGGGAAGCTCTCCGAGGTCGTGCGTCGCTACCTGCGTGCGCAGGTCGAGGCCGGTGCAGACTGCATTCAGCTGTTCGACTCCTGGGTGGGTCAGCTCTCGGCGCAGGACTACCTCGAGTACGTGCAGCCGCACGTGGCGCACATCCTGAAGGACATCATGAAGACCGGCGTGCCCGTCATCCACTTCGGGACGAGCACGCAGCACCTGCTCGAGCACCAGCGCGACGCCGGCGGTCACGTGATCGGCCTCGATTGGCGCACGCCCTTCGCAGAGGGGTGGAGCCGCATCGGTCACGACCACGCGGTCCAAGGCAACCTCGATCCGACGGTGCTCTTTGCACCTCGCGAGATCGCCGAAAAGCACGCCCAGCGCATTCTCGACGCCGCGGGCGGGCGACCCGGGCACATTTTCAACCTCGGTCACGGCATTCTGCCCGAGACGCCGGTCGACACCGTGAAGGCGGTCGTCGACTACGTCCACGAGCACAGCCAGCGAAAGACCTCCTAGCTTGGCAGGTCTCGGGCTCCTCCTCATCGGGCACGGCACCGTCGATGATCTCGACGACCTCGCGCCGTTCGTCACGAACATCCGCCGTGGCCGGCCGCCTCCACAGGAGCTCGTCGATGAGCTCCGTCATCGCTACGAAGCCATCGGGGGCTCGCCGCTGAACGCGATCTCCACCGAGCTCGCGAAGAACCTCGAAGCCTACCTTGGCGTGCCGACGCGCATGTCCATGCGTCTCTGGAAGCCGTATCCGCGGGAAGCGCTCGACGATCTCGCCGAGGCCGGCGTCACGCACGTCGCCGTCGTCCCGCTCGCGCAGCACTCCGCGCCCATCTACGGCGCGTCCGTCGTGCAGGCACAGAAGGAGCGCGAGGCGGCAGGGGCCGCGCCGATTAGCCTCGCGTGCGCACCCAACTGGGGCCAGACGCCGGCGCTGCTCGACGCTTACGCGCGCTCGATCGAGGCGGCGCTCGTGAACATCCCCGAAGCTGCGCGCGCCAAGACCACGCTGATCCTGACGGCGCACAGCCTCCCGAAGGCGATCATCGACGCCGGCGATCCTTACGAGTCCGAGTTCCGCAAGAGCGCGGAGGCGATCGCGGCGTGCGTCGCCAACGCACCGAAGCATGTCATCGCGTTCCAGAGCCAGGGCATGTCGAATGGCCCCGATGGCAAGCCGATGACATGGCTCGGTCCCACGCTCGAGGCCACGCTCGATCTCGTGAGGGAGCGCGGCGACACGCACGTGATCTTGGCGCCCGTCGGCTTTCTCGCCGACCACGTCGAGATCCTCTACGACCTCGACATCGAAGCGCAGGGCTGGGCAGCTGCGCGTGGTCTCACGATGGTACGCGCGCCATCGCTCAACGCAGGTGCGGGCCTCGTCGAAGCGATCGCCGTCGTGGCTCGGCCGCTCCTCGAGCGCGCCGTTGGGCAGGGCCGCTGATGGCCACCACCCGCGTGACTGTCGTCGGGGGCGGCATCACCGGACTCGCGTGCGCGTGGCGGCTCGTTCGCGAGGCCGAGAAGGCGGGCAGGGCGATCGACGTCCGCGTCATCGAGAAGAGCGCGCGTCTCGGCGGCAACATCAGGACCGAGCGCAAAGGCGGCTTCGTCATCGACGCCGGCCCGGACTCTTGGATTGCGACGAAGCCGCAGGCCGAGGAGCTCGCGCGCAGCGTCGATCTCGCTCCCCAGATCATCGGTACGGTCGAGACCAATCGGCGCGTGTACATTGCACACGACGGCGCGCTCCACCCGATGCCCGAGGGGCTCGTGCTCGGGATCCCGACCGAGATCCGGCCGATGGTGGAGACGTCGCTCTTCTCCTGGGATCAGAAGCTCCGCATGGGGCTCGAGCCGCTCGTGCCGGCGCGCGCCTACGCCGGTGACGAGGACGAGTCGGTGGGCGCTTTCATGGCACGCCGCCTCGGCGACGAGATGACCGAGCGCCTCGTGGCGCCGCTGCTCGGCGGGATCTTCGCCGGCGACGCGTGGCACATCTCGGTGCGCGCTGCATTTCCGCAGCTCGTCGAGGCCGAGAGGAAGTACGGCTCGCTGGTGCTCGCGATGCGCGCGCTCCGCAAGGCGCGCGCCGCACAGTCCGAGAACGGCGTGGCGCCGAGCGCGTTCCATTCGCTGCGCGAAGGGATGGGGAGCCTCGTCGACGCGCTGGCGGCGCGTCTCGGTGACCGCGTCGCGACCGGCAAGACCGTCCGCTCCATCGGGCGCTCGCCCAAGGGTGAGGCGCACGCGTGGTCCGTCGAGCTCGACAACGGCGCGATCGCGCGAAGCGACGTGGTCGTCCTCGCAGGTCCGGCGCTCGCGTCGGCGCGCGTCGTGGCTGGGCTCGACCCGGAGCTGTCGGCGCGCATGGAGTCCTTCATGGGCTACGCCTCGAGCGCCACCGTGTTCTTTGCGTTCAAGCGGCACGCCGTCGAGCACGCGCTCGACGCCACCGGCTTCATCGTTCCGCGCACGCTCGGTCGTCCGATCCTCGCGGGCACGTGGGTGTCGAGCAAATGGGATCACCGCGCGCCCGCGGGGCACGTCCTGATGCGCGCGTTCGTGGGTGGGGTCGGCTTCGAGCACGTCCTCGAGCGCGACGACGCCGAGCTGACGACCCTCGCCCTCAGTGAGCTCCGGCGCCTGATGTCGATCCCCGGCGAGCCGCTCTTCACCGTCGTGCATCGCTTCAACCGCGCCAGCCCGCAGCCGAACGTGGGCCACCTCGCGCGCTTTCGTGGCGTCCGCGAGTCGGTTGCGCGGCATCGCGCGCTCTACGTCGCCGGCAGCGGCTTCGACGGCGTCGGGATACCGGACTGCGTGAAGCAAGCGGACGCGATCGCCGATCGGATCCTCGCCGCCGGTAGGCCGCCAGTGTGAGCATCACGTTCGCCGTCTCCAACGTCGAAGTCGCCCGCGACCGAAAGCAGCCTCTCGATCGCGAGGCGACGCTGAAGAAGCTGCTGCACCAGCCGGTCGAGGCGTTCTACCCCGGGACGGGCCGACTCGTCCTCTGCTCGGACGCGAACGCGCTCGTGGAAGCCGTGCAGCTCGCTTTCATCGAACACCGCCCACTCTCTCTCTCGCCAGACTCCGTCTGGCTCTGTATCGCGCGCGGCTTCGCCGAGCACGTAAACCAGAACGCCGACACACTACGCGAACGGCTCGTGCGTCATCCAGGACAGCTCACGCTCGTCGTCGAGCGTCCCGACTTCACGCTGGGTCAGCCAAACCCGTGGCCGGAAGCCTTCGCCGCGTTCAGCGACAAGATCGCGGAGCATGTCGGGAAGCTGCGCGATCTCGTCGTTGCCGACTTTTCGACGACCGGCCGACCGAACGTGCCGCGAGCGAAGTCGTCTTGATGGACGGCTTCCAGGCTTACTTCGAGTACGTCATGAGGATCGGGTGCGGGATCCCATCGATCACGCTGCTCGGCACGCCCGAGGATTGGCGATCGCTACGTGCACGCGCCGGGACGTTCGCCGAGTACGGGCTCGATTGGTGGACGAAGTCGCTCCTTCCGGTGCTCGATCAGTTCGTGAACGCAGCCCAGGGTTCGCCGGACACCTCGTTCTGGCGGTCGCTCTTTCGCTACGAGAGTGGGTCGGGACGATCGGATCTAACGGGTTGGATCCACGTCCTCTTCCCTTACATCGAGAGCTTCGACGGCGAGCGCGTTCGGAACGAGCACATCGCAACGTGGGCGGAGGACTGGCGGACGGTCGACGCGCGGCTCGCGAAGTATGATCTGCGCGGTCCGGCCCTGTCGCAGCTTCTACCCGTCCTCTCGAGTGTGCCGGTGAAGGTGAACGACGCGCGCACCGGCGCCACGCATTCGCTTCGCTTCGTCGCGGGCCTGTTCGGAGTCACCGAGGACGAGGCGACAGGCGCAATCGCTCCCGAGGCCGGTTGGGCCGTCGTGCACGGAGCCGCGAACGGCAAGAAGTGGAGCTTTCGAGATGAGCCAGTACTCGACGAAGACGGCGACGAGATCGATCAGGTGACTGGGCTCAAGAAGCGTCTGCAGTCACGCTAGACAAGGGTTGGACAACTGTTGGACGTCCCGCTACGCTTCTTCTCACCAAGATGCGGCCATGGGACGTGGAAGTTTTTTACGACGGTGACTGCCCGCTCTGCATGCGCGAGATCCGCATGCTCGTGCGACGCGACACGGCTGAGCGCATTCGCTTTACCAACATCGCCGCGGCAGCGTTCGACCCGGCCGTGGTGGGGCTCGATCGGGCCGCGCTCATGGGGAAGATCCACGGTCGGCTTCCGAGCGGCGAGATCATCGAAGGCGTCGAGGTCTTCCGTCAGCTCTACTCCGCCGTGGGTTTCGAGCGGCTCGTCGCCGCTTCACGCGCACCTGGTGTGGCTCAGGTCCTCGACGTGGCGTACCGCGTGTTCGCCAAGAACAGACTTCGGCTCACGGGCCGCTGCGACAGCGGAACGTGCGTGGCGCCTGCGCAGTAGGCTCGGCAGGCAAAAAAAAGAGGCGCCGCTCTCTCGAAAGGGAGCGGCGCTCTTCGAAGCTACTTCGCGGGGACCTACGGCTTCGCGGCGGGCTTCGTGGTCGTCTTCGTCTCGGTGGTGGCCTTGCCCGTCGCGGCCGCAGTTCCGGTTGCGCCGGGCGCGCCCACACTTCCGGTTGCCCCAGTCGCGCCCGCACTTCCAGTCGCGCCGGTGGCGCCCATCCCGCCGGTGGCGCCTGTGCCGCCCGTTTCGCCGGTGGCGCCCATCGCGCCTGTGCTTCCGGCGTCGCCGGTCGCCCCCGTGTTACCGGTTGCGCCCATGTTGCCGGTAGCGCCGGTTGCGCCGGTGGCGCCGGTTGCGCCGGGTGCCCCGGGTGCGCCGGTGAGGACGACTGTCGGGCCCGGGACCGGGACGGCCACTTCCTTCGTCTTTTCCTCACAACCGAGGAGCGTCGTCATTCCTGCGAGCACGATCGAACAGAGCAGTTTCATGTGGGTATCTCCAAAAGTTTATTCGTTGCACGAAGGAGATGTTCCGGTGGAGGTTCTGGGGTCGCGCAGGATCTCAGTTCTGAAGCGCCAGCGCAGATGGAGCCGGTGGCGGCGCGTCCCCCTTCACGATCTTCAGCTCGAGAACGAAGATCGCGTAGACCAAGCCCGTGGCCGAACCGGCTTCGTCGTGTCTGTTTTCTCTCAGAACTCGGCGGGATCGGTGTACGTGCCGAACACGTCGCGGAGCACGTCGCAGATCTCTTGCTGCGTGCAGTAGGCCTTGGCCGCATCGATGATCGACGGCATCAGGTTCGAGCCCGGCCCCGACTTGAGCGAGGCGGCTGCGCGCACCCCCTCGAGGCAGGTCTTCACGCGCGCAGCATCGCGGCTCGCCTTCACCCTGGCGAGGTTGGCGACCTGCGTCTTCTGCACCGATTCGTCGATCTTGAGCAGGGGGATGGCCGCGCCCTTGTCTTCGTTGAGGTAGCCGTTCACGCCGATCATCACGCGCTCGTCGGCCTCGAGCTGACGCTGGAAGCGGTACGCGCTCGCGGCGATCTCGCGCTGCGGGTAGCCCTTCTCGACGGCGCTCACCATGCCGCCCATCTCGTCGATGCGCTGGATGTACGCCATCGCTTCGGCCTCGAGGCGGTTCGTCATGTCCTCGACGAACCACGCGCCGCCGAGCGGATCGATCGTGTTCGCGGCGCCACTCTCCTCGGCGATGATCTGCTGCGTGCGGAGGGCGATCATGACGGACTCTTCCGTCGGCAGCGCGTACGTCTCGTCGAGCGAGTTGGTGTGGAGCGACTGCGTTCCACCGAGGACCGCGGCCAGCGCCTGCAGCGCGACCCGCACGACGTTGTTGTAAGGCTGCTGCGCCGTGAGCGACACGCCCGCGGTCTGCGCGTGCGTGCGGAGCTTCATGCTCTCGGCCTTCTTCGCGCCGAAGCGCTCCTTGAGAAGGCGCGCCCAGATGCGACGGGCCGCGCGGAATTTCCCGATCTCCTCGAAGAAGTCGTTGTGCACGTCGAAGAAGAAGGAGAGGCGGTTCGCGAACGAGTCGACATCCATGCCACGTTCGACGCAGCTCTCGACGTAGCCGATGCCGTCGGCGATCGTGAACGCGAGCTCCTGCGCGGCGGTGCTGCCAGCTTCGCGAATGTGGTAGCCGCTGATCGACACCGTGTTCCAGCGCGGCACCTCGGTCGAGCAGTACTCGATCATGTCGGTGACGATCCGCATCGCCGGACGCGGCGGTACGAGCCACGCGTGCTGCGCGATGAACTCTTTGAGGCAGTCGTTCTGCACGGTGCCGCCGATCTTGTCGCGCGGGATGCCGCGGATGTCGGCGAGCGCGATGTAGAACGCAAGCAGGACGATCGCTGGCCCGTTGATGGTCATCGACGTCGTGACCTTGTCGAGCGGGATGCCGTCGAACAAGATCTCCATGTCGCGCAGCGTGTCGACCGCGACGCCGCACATGCCGACCTCACCGAGCGAGCGCTCGGAGTCGGAGTCGTAGCCCATCAAGGTCGGAAAATCGAAAGCGGTCGAGAGCCCGGTCTGCCCCTGCTTGAGGAGATAGTGGAAGCGTTCGTTCGTCTGCTCGGGCGTGCCGAAGCCCGCGAACATGCGCATCGTCCAGAGGCGGCTCCGGTACATCGTCGGCTGCACGCCGCGCGTGAACGGGTACTCGCCGGGGAGACCGAGGTCCTTCGCGTAGTCGAGCTTCACGTCAGCCGGACCCAGCACGTCGGGCACGTCGAGATCGCTCCACGTCGAGAAGCGCTCTTTCCGCGGCGGCATCTTCGCGTTGCTCTTGGCGACCGCGTTCTTCCGCCACTCGAGCGTGGCTTGGCGCAAGGCTTCGAGATCGCCGGGGACCTCGCCGCCGCCACCTTTCACATCAGCGCCTTTTGGATCCGATGCGGTGGGGCGGGGTGCTGCTTTCGGGATGGTTACGTCCTGCGCCATCCCGGGAATCTAGCTCTATTTCGCCGATTCCGCTGCTGCCTTGTCGGCGTCGCGGTAGCCCTTGAGCGCCTTGAGACGCGAGCGGATGAAGAGCACGGCCGCGACGAGGATGACGCCAGCGATGACCGCGTCGAACTTGTGCATGAACTGCTTGAGCGGCGAGTGCTCGTCGAGCAGGCGAAGGCCGAGCTTTTGATTCACGTAGGCGAGGCCGAGACACCAGGGGAAGCTGCCGACGAACGTGTAGACGTGGAACTTCGTGCGGTTCATGCGCGCGACCCCGGCGGGGAAGGCGATGAACGTGCGGACGACCGGGAGAAGGCGCGCGATGAGGATGATGATGTCGCCGCGCTTCTCGAACCAACGATCGGCGATCGCGAGCTCGTGCTTCGACATGAGGACGTACTTCCCGTAACGCTCGATCGCCTTGCGGCCACCGGTCGCGCCGACCCAATACGCGACCTCGGAGCCGAGATTGCACCCGATGGCGCCGGCGAAGGCGGCGATCCAGATGTTGAACTGCGGCAAGGCGATGTGGAACTGCTCGGCGAGGGCCTTGTTGACCTCGGGGCTGCTCATCGCGCCCGCGTACGGCATGATGAGCTCGCTCGGGAGCGGGATGCACGCGCTCTCGATGCCCATCAAGAGGGCGATGCCGAAATAGCTCAGCGTCCCCATGATGTAGACGCAGAAGCCACCGAGCACGGTGAAGATAGCCTTGACCATAGACGGCGGTTCCTAGCGGCCCGGTCGCATGAGGTCAAGAAGCCGTGCGGCCCGTGCCTGGGCTCTCGCGCGAGCGTCCGCGCGAAAGGGCGCGAGATCAGCTCTTCTTCGGAAACTTTTCGCCCGGCTCTTTGGACGGCGCGTCTTTGGACGGCGCGTCTTTGGACGGTGTGTCTTTGGACGTGTCGACGGAGCCGAGCACGCCCGGGTGCGTCGGCTCGTCGCCGAAGCCAAGCGCGGGATCCTGCACCGGCACCACGCCCGCTGGGCTCGCCTGCGGGACAGGCACGGGGTTGCGGACGGAGGTCGGACCGGCGGGTGTCGTCTTCGCCGTGACGGAGGCCACCGAGGCAGGCGTCTTGTCGTCCTTCGGCGAATCGCCGAGCTCTTCGATCTTGACGAGGACGGCGGTGATGTTGTCCTCGCCGCCGTGCTCGTTCGCCTTCTCGATGAGGCGCTTGCACGCTTCGCCGATGTTGCCCGCGGTGGTGACGATCCTCTGGATCTCGTCGTCGGGGATCATCCCGGAGAGGCCGTCGGAGCAGAGGATGTAGACGTCGCCGTCGCGCGGATCGTCGTGCTGCAGATCGACGACGACCTGATCCTGCATGCCGAGCGCGCGCGTGATGACGTTCTTCGGGAGCTCGCTGCGCTGCTCCTCGGTGAGGTCGGGCATCGCGAGCAGGTAGTCGTTGATGAGCGAGTGGTCGCGCGTGAGCAGCTGGATTTGCCCATTGCGGACGCGGTAGCAGCGCGAGTCACCGACGTGACCGATGTACATGCGCTTCTTGCTCGGGCTGAACATCGCCCCGACCACGGTCGTGCCCATGCCGTGGTACTCGCGCGAGCGCGTGCTGCGCTCGAAGATCTGCCGGTTCGCGACGCGAATGCCGGTGAGGAGGCGGTTCTCTTCTTCGGACAGGTTGGTGTCGAAGTGGAACGGCCAGGTGACGTCGTCGTTGGCGGTCGACTTGAAGAACTCGCTGATGGTCTCGGT
>CAXSGV010000113.1:8918-15553 GCA_964236615.1 uncultured Polyangiaceae bacterium | reverse complement strand
CCCGGGGCGACGCGGAGGTTCGGGCTCGCGCTCGGGCTCGCTCCTACCGAGGCGACCTACTTCTTTTGCGGAAGAGCGACGCGGAACGTGGCGCCCGACTCCGAGGGCACGAGCGAGAGGCCGCCGGCGTGGGCTGCGGCAATGCGGCGCGCGAGGGCAAGGCCGAGGCCGCTGCCGCCTTCGCGGCCGGTGACGAGCGGATCGAAGATGTGCGGTGCGATGTCGGCGGGGACGCCGGGTCCGTCGTCGGCAACCTCGATCACGATGAGACGATCTTCCTGCCAGCAACGGGTTCGGATGATCGGCTTCTTCGGGCTCGCTGCGTGGACCGCATTCTCGTAGAGCGCGTGGAAGAGCCGCGTGGCAAGGCCGGCATGTGCACGGACCTTGACGCCCGGCGGCTGGATCTGGTCCTCCCACGCCGCGCAGTCGGGCTCCATCTCGGCACGTGCAGCGACGAGGACGTCGAAGAGCAAGATGGGCTCGGCGTGTGCGGGCTCACCGCGCGCAAGCGACATGAGGTCATCGACGATCGAATGCGCGAGCCGCGCGTTTTTTTCGATCTTCTGGATATGCAGAAGGCCCGCTGCCGGATCCTGGCGCGCCAAGTAGGCGCTCGCCGTGATGACTTGCAAAACGTTGCGCAGCTCGTGCGCGACCTCGGCGGCAATTTCGCCGATGGCGATGAAGCGCTCGCGCGCGTCGTCATCGCCTGCTTTTGGCACCCGTCTAGGCTAGCGAACGTTCACCGTGCACGTCGACCTTCTTGGCGGGGTCGAGCGCCTGGTGGAGCGCACGCTTGCCGAGCTCCTGCACCGCGAGCATGGCGAGCGAGAGCGCCATCTTGCGCGCAGCTTCAGCGAAGAACGACGGGCGGGGAGGGGGCGGCGCGAACGCGCGCGCGAAGACGTTTCCCCAAGCGTTGCGGTAACGCTTCACCGAGGAACGGTGCGCGGCGTACGCGGCAGCGCTACCGAGCACCACGACACCGACCGCGATCGCGCCTGCGGGGAGGACGGCGCGCTCGATCTCCTCACCGACGGCAACGACGTGGTGGCGACGTTTATCGAGCGCGTCGATCGTGCGCAGCAGTCGGGACCGAGCAACGTCTGCCTTCCGCTCCAGGATCTCCGCTTGGTCGAGGTGCTGGATCGTCATGCGATGTGCTCCTTCATTTGGTTGACGTCCGACTCCATGCGGTTGAGCGTCCGAGCCAGCGGGTTCTTCGGGATCTGCGTGTAGCCAATGACGGCGGCGACGGCGCACACGACCATGAAGCCGCCAGCAATCAGCAACGCAGCCCACGGCGACGGCCCGATGGCGAGCACGAGCGCGACTGCGAGCATGGTCATCATCATCAGCGAGGACGCCACCGCGATGCCGAAGCCGATGGCCGCGCGTGACGCCGACTTCACCTCGGTCTTCACGTCTTCCTTCGCGAGCTTCACCTCGAGGCGAACGAGGTTCTGCGCCTCGGCGAGCGCCTCTTTGATGAGGTCGCCCGTCGACGCCTCGTCGAGCGGTTCCTGCGCCAACTTCGGTTCCTTGGTCATGGTGACTGTGTCCTCCTGAACAGTGTCGAACTTGCGTTCGAGGCGCGCGAGGATGCGATCGAGCATCACCCAGTCCTCGAACTCGATATCTGCCGTATTCAGCTCGTGGCGAATCTCGGAGAGCCGCCCCTTTGCAAGCGCCGACGCTTCTGCAGGCTCGTCGTGGCGCGCCGCGACGTCCCACATGCGACCGAGCTCGTCTTGGATCTCCTGCGCCTTCGGCGAGCCGACGAGGTAGGCGTCACGCTCGAGCAGCGTCTGCGCCATCATGGCTCGGACGTGGGCGACGACCTTCTTCTTGCCGCGCAACAGAAGGTCCGCCGGGTAGAGGTAAATCTCGATGCCGGGTCCGCGCAGCATCTTGGGATCGTCGGCGACGATTGCGTCCATGGCGCCGCGCGCGAAGAACTTCATGGCCTTGGTCGATAGCGCCATCGAAATGGGCACGTCCGCAACCTGAGGGGTGATGCCCGTCATCGTGCAAGCCTCGGCGAGATCGTGGATCGTCGCATGGTATTTCCCTTCCTTCGGCTGCAGGTACACGTGCGTCTCGGTCCATCCGCGCGCGAGCGAAGCCAGCTTCACGATCGGTACGGTGACGACGGTCACGATGAAGGAAACGAAGAAGCCGAGCGCGAGCGGGTAGCCGTTGAGCAACGTGCGGAGCAACCCGCCCTTCACCTTGGCGTCCGGCGCGACGTAGCGCGTGATGCCGCCGACGATAAGCGGCGCGACCACAGCCAGCGCGATCCACACGATGCGAAGCACCGTCGGGCCCAACCACTTCTCGAGCGGGAGGAACGCGAGCGCCCAGCCGGCGGCGCTGGGGACGATGGTCCCCACGACGAACAGCGGCCACAGGATCGAAAGCACGAGCGCGACCGAGAGCAGCACTTGCTTCGTGGTCGGCAGCTTTCCGAAGAGGGCCGTGATCGACCAGCCGAAAATCGCCTGGACGATGTCGCCGAGTTTTTTCGCCAGCAAGCTGAAGAGTGCGGAGAAGATCGCCATCGAAACGGCGAACTGCATTGCGCATACCACTGCGTGATCGCAGGAAAAGCAGGCCGAAGCACTTGACGTCGGGCGTCGCCACCGCGCGCCGCCGCCACGCATTCTCGACCAGCGTGGCATTCTTCCACGTCGCTGCGCGCCGCCCCGCTGCTCAAGCTGGCAGGCGAACGCGGTCTCCGTAAGGCAGCCACGCGAGGCGGTCGTCGAGGCCGTCGCGCGCCATCGCCTCCGCGATCTGGCGCCGCCCTTCGCTGAAGTGGGACCATCCCTCGTAGTGAACGGGCACGACGGTGCGAGCGCGCAGGCGCACCGCGGCACGGGCGGCTTCTTTGGCGTCGAAGGTGTAACGAATCGGGCCGGTGCGTGAGAAGCGGGCCGCGCCGACGTGCAGGAACGCCGTACCAATCTCGAAGCGCCGCGCGATCTCTTCGATTCCCCGAAAGTAGACAGTGTCACCGCTGATGTAGAGGACGCCGCCTGTTTGGCCCGACCACTCGAGGATGAACCCGGTCACGCTGCCGACGAAAGGCAAGGAGAGTGGCGGGCCGTGGCGCGCTGGGGTGGCGGTGACGCGCACCGTGAGCCCATCCTCTCCACGCAAGGTCGTGGACGCGAACGGACGAAGACCGCGCGCGCCCTCGCCAAGCCGCCCTGCGGCAGCAGGGGTGGTGACGACGACGCCCGCGGCCGGCAGGAGCGCGCGGCCCGCCGCGTCCAGGTTGTCGCCGTGTTGGTCGTGGCTCAGCAGCACCGCGTCGATGCGGCCGAGCCCGTGCGCCGGCAGCGTCGTCGCGATCGAGCATGTGGTGCAGGTGCCGAGCGCGAAGTGATGGGTACGGTCCTTCGAGTCGAGCACCGGATCGGTAAGGAGTCGCAGCGATCCGATTTCGAGAAGCATCGTGGCGGTGCCGAGGTGGGTGACGAATGCGTCCATGGGACCTGTGTGCCCGCCCCGCATACGTGCCGCCACCCGACATCGCCGTCATGCAATAATGCATGGGTGCGCAGGACCCGGCCGGCATTGTCGTGGGACGACATTCGTCACTTTCTCGCGCTGATGCGCGCTGACAGCTTCACCGAAGCTGGACGCGCGGCGTCGGTGAGCCAGTCCACCGTCAGCCGGCGCATCGCCGTGCTCGAGCGCGATCTCGGTGTGACGCTGTTTTCGCGCAGCTCGGATGGCATCACCAAGACGGCAGACGCACGCGCGCTCATGGCATTCGCAGAGGCCATGGAAGCGAACGTGCACGCGATGCAGACGATGGCGCGCACGCGCGAGGCGGGGGTTCGCGGCACGGTTCGCATCACGTCGGTTGCCGAGATCGTGAACCTCGCCATAGCTCCCGGGCTCGGGCACCTTCGCGAGCTCTGGCCCGAGCTACGCATCGAGCTCGTCGCAAGCAACGCGATCGTGCCCCTCGGCCGCAAGGCGGACGTCGCGATCCGTTTGGTGCGTCCGCGGGAGGCGGACGTGGTGGCGCGTCGCGTCGGACGGATCCCCTACGCTCTCTACGCGGCCGAGGAGTACCTCCGCGCTCGAGGGGGTCAGCCTCTCGTGCGGATGCAGTGGCTGACGCTCGACGATCCGTCGCGTGCCCTCCTCGAGACGCGTTGGATGGCGGACGTGGTCGCGGCCGTCGTCGGAAGCGCGACGGACGCCGTTCCGCCCTTCTTGCGAGCCAGTGACACCCTCGCGCTCGCCGCCGCCGCCGACGCGGGGCTCGGTTTAGCGCTTCTACCCGAGCCCATCGCGCGGATGCACCCGCGGTTGCGTCGCCTCGATCTCGATGCGGTCGTACCGGAGGTGCGCGGCGAGCGCGTGCCGTGGGGCCGCGACCTGTGGCTCGTCATTCATCGCGAGGCTCGCGACGTGAAGCGCGTCCGCGTGGTCAGCGAATGGCTCGCGTCGCGTCTCAGCGCACTCGGTTTCGGCAAGTGACCGCGCACGGGCGCACGGCGCACGGGCGCACGGCGCACGGGCGATGGCTGGATCAGGCGACGCGCGGGGGCTTCGAGGCGCGGCGGCGCTCTTTCATCTCGAACTTCGCGCGCCGCTTTGCTTTCACCTCGGCGGAGGGGCGACGACCCGGCAGCGACTCTTGCTCGAGGTGGTGCTCGACGAACGAGCCGGGCCCGTACCCGAGCTCGAAGATCGCGACCTCGCGGCGACCCCGATCGCCGAGGCGTACCGGCATCACCGCCGCCCCGATGCCCGCGCCGACGTAGACTGCGCCGGTCTCGCCCGTCGCGCGTGAGGGGGCCGCGCGCGTTCCATAGAGGCCGTGCACGTATTTGTGGCCCGCGATCTTTCCGATCGCGAGCTCGTGCAGCTTGGCGAACGTGACTTGCCCGCCATGCGTATGACCCGACAGGACGAGCGGGATGCCGCGCGCCCAGAGAGCGTCGGCCTCTTCGGCAATGTGCGAGAGCGCGAGCGTCGGGAGATCCGGACGGAGACCACGGAGGGCGTCCTCGCGGTTGGCGTGACCGGTGTATGCGTCATCGAGGCCGAGGAGCTGGAGGCGCTGCCCACGAAGCTCGAGCACCGTGTTCTGGTTCGACAAGACGAGCGCGCCCGCGCGACGAAGAGCCCAGCGAACCTCGTTCGCACCCGACCAATAGTCGTGGTTGCCGAGCACACAGACGACCGGGGCATCGAAGCCGGCGATGACGCTCGTCAGCTCGTCGAGGTACCGCGTCGAATGGCAGACGAAGTCACCCGTGCACACGACGAGATCGGGTCGCTCGAGATTCGCGCGACGGACCGCCTCCATCTGAACGCGCATCGGGGTGACGCGGCCGACGTGGAAGTCGGTCAGGTGCGCGATCCGCAAATGCGAAAGCTGGCCCGTATAGGCCTCGTGACCTGCGAAGCGTCGGACCTCGATCCCGGACCGCTCGAACCCCTCTTCGTAGGTCATCGTCATGCGTCACTGAACTTCGCGCGATGGAGGCTCAACGGCAATGTAGGCGCGAAAAACAAGTGGAACACAGACCGACATGGCATATTCACTCGCACCCGACATGGCTGACGATCTCGCGCACGAAATAGCCACGCGCCGGACGTTTGCGATCATCTCGCACCCCGACGCCGGCAAGACGACGCTCACGGAGAAGCTTCTTCTCTACGGCGGAGCGATTCAGCTCGCCGGTGCCGTGAAGGCGAAGCGCGGTCGCGCGGGCGCGGTGAGCGACTGGATGGAGATGGAGCGCGAGCGTGGGATCTCGATCACGTCGAGCGTCCTCCAGTTTCCGTACCGCGGGCTCCACATGAACTTGCTCGACACGCCAGGCCACGCCGACTTCAGTGAGGACACCTACCGGACGCTCCACGCGGCCGACGGCGCTGTCATGCTGCTCGACTGCGCGAAGGGGGTCGAAACCCAGACGAAGAAGCTCTTCAGTGTCTGCAAGCAGCGGAAGATGCCGATCTTCACCTTCGTGAACAAGATGGACCGCCCCGGTCGCGAGCCCTTCGAGCTCATTGGCGAGGTCGAGAACGTCCTCGGCATCGGCGTCTACCCCGTCACCTGGCCGATTTACCGCGGCGCGACGTTCCGCGGCATTTACCACCGTGACTCGAAGAAGGTTTACCTCTTCGACAAGTCACTCGCAGTGTCGAGCGCGCTCAAGGGCGCCGAGGTCGCGCCCGTGAAGGTGACGGGCCTCGACGATCCGATGCTCGAGCAAGAGCTCGACGCCGAGGGCTACGATCGCCTCTGCGAAGAGGCTGGCTTGCTCGAAATGGCCGGCGACGCGTTCGACGAGAAGAAGTTCCTCGCAGGCGACGTGAGCCCGATGTTCTTCGGCAGCGCGATGAACAACTTCGGTCTCGAAGCGTTCCTCGAGTCGTTCTGTGAGCGCATGCCTTCGCCGCTCGGTCGCGAGAGCAGCAAAGGCTTCATCGAGCCCACGAGCGCGTTCTCGGCGCTCATCTTCAAGATCCAAGCGAACATGGACCGATCGCACCGCGATCGCGTCGCCTTCATGCGCGTTTGCTCCGGTCGCTTCGAGCGCGGCATGAAGGTCTTTCACGTCCGCACCAAGAAGCAGATTCGCCTGGCGAACCCC
>CAXSGV010000113.1:0-8908 GCA_964236615.1 uncultured Polyangiaceae bacterium | reverse complement strand
GTAAGATTGAGGAAGAGCGCGGCCTTGGCGGCAAGCGCACGATCGTCGAAGAGGGCTTCGCGGGTGACGTACTCGGCATCTACGATCCCGGCCTGTTCGAGATCGGTGACACGCTCACGGCGGGGGCCGACTTCGCGTTCGAGGAGATCCCGAGCTTCGCGCCCGAGCACTTCGTTCGCGTCGGGATGCTCGATCCGATGCGCCGAAAGCAGCTGAAAAAGGGGCTCGACCAGCTCGCGCAGGAAGGGACCATCCAGGTCTACACGCCGGCGCGCGGTGGCGATCCGATCCTTGGCGCCGTCGGTCGACTCCAGATCGAGGTCGTGAAGAGCCGTCTCCGTTCGGAGTACGACGTCGACGCGCGCCTCGAGCAGATGGACGTCGAGTTCGCACGCTGGGTCTCGCGCACCGACGATGCCGAGCTCGATCTCCTTGCCTTTGATCGCGAGCGCTGCGGCATCCCGGCGCTCGACGTCCGCGGGCGGCCGGTCGTGCTGTTCGCCGGCGAGTGGCAGCTGAACAGCGCCAAGCGCGAGTTCAAAGGCGTCACGTACGCCGAGACGGCTCGCGGCGTCGCGGCCTCGAACCCCACCTGAATCAGGGTACTTCGTCTCGCGAAGGCGTGACACCCTAGGTGACGGTGCCGAACTGGATTCAGGCCCGGGCTCCACACGTGAGCTACGCGATTCTGATGGAGGCGGGCGCGCTGCTCGCGTCGTCGCTCGATTACGAGACCACGGTCCAGCGTGTGGCGTCGCTCACGGTGCCCGAGTTCGCGGACTGGGCGGCGATCGATCTGCTCGACTCCGATGGCACGCTCCGTCGCGTCGCGGTCAAGCACACCGATCCCTCCAAGCACGAAGAGGCGCACGAGCTCGCGCGACGGTACCCGGCTCGTCTCGACGACTCTGGCGGCGTCGGCTACTGCACGCGCACGGGTGAGACGCGCTGGTCGCGTGAGATCCCCGACGCGTCGCTGGCGGTCGTCGCACACGATGCCGACCACCTCGCCATCATGCGCTCGCTCGGACTGCGATCGGTCATCGTGGTACCGCTCGTCGCGCATGGTCGGCGCGTCGGGGCGATGTCGTTCGTGTCCGCGGTGTCAGGTCGTCTCTACGAGGTCGAAGACGTCGCCTTCGCGGAGGAGCTCGCACGCCGTGTCGCCTCCGCGATCGCGAACGCACGGCTTTTTGCGGCGGAGCAGGAGGCACGTGATCGTCTCGCACGCCTTCAGCGATTGACGTCGGCGCTCTCCGCCGCGCTTCTCCCTGCGCAGGTGGGCCAGGTCGTGGTGCACGAAACACGCGCCACGCTCGGCGCGGACACTTGCACCGTCTACCTCGCGAACGACGATGACGGGTTGACCTTGCTCGCGCACGAGGGCGTCGCCGAGGGTTACTTGGATGGCTTGGTCGACCTTCCGCTCACCGATGGCCTGCCCTCGACCACCGCGTTTCGTCATGGCACCCCCGTCGCCGTCGAGAACAAGCACGACTACCAGCGGATGTTCCCCGCGTTGGCGAACCGTCCCGCGACCGGCCCGCGGGCAGAGGCCTTCCTCTGCGTACCGCTCGCTCTCGAGAACAAGACGCTCGGCGTGCTTGGTCTCGGCTTCTACAAGCCGCGGACCCTCGGCCCCCAGGAGCGTGATCTCACGATGGCGCTCGCGCGTCAGTGCGCGCAGGCGCTCGAGCGCTCGCGTCTCACGGCCGAGGCCGTCGGGCTACGCGAGCAGTTCCTCGCGATCGCGAGCCACGAGCTCAACACACCCATCACAGCGCTTCTCTTGATGGTGCAGACGCTGAAGAAGCATCCGGCCGACCCCGCGCGCGTCGCAACGAACGCGGCGCGCGCCGAAAAGCAGGTGCAGCGACTTGCGAAGCTCGTTCATCAGCTGCTCGACGTCTCGCGGATCACCGGCGGTCGCCTTGCGCTCGAGGCCGAGACCTTCGACCTATCGGCGCTCGTCGTCGAGGGCGTCGAACGCGCGCGCGACGATGCGCAGGGCGAGCCGAACCAAATCCAAATGACGATCGCGCCGGCGCTCCACGTTCATCTCGACCGCGGGCACGTCGAACAAGTCGTGGTGAACCTCGTGTCGAACGCGCTCAAATACGGACGAAAACAGCCAATCGAGATCTCGCTTGCGGAAAGCGGAGGTCGCGCGCGCCTCGTCGTGAAAGATCACGGCCTCGGGATAGCGCCCGAGCATCAGGCGCGCATTTTCCAGCGCTTCGAGCGGGCCGTGTCGTCGCGCCACTACGGTGGCTTCGGGCTCGGTCTGTGGATCGTGCGTCAGATCGTGGAGGCGTGTGCCGGCGAGATCCTCGTCGACAGCGCGCCCGAACAAGGCTCGACCTTCACCGTGCTGCTGCCGCTCACGCCGCGCGGCGCGAAGTAGGACGTTGCTCAGAGGCGCGACCGGAAAGACTCACTCTCGCGAGCTGTGGAAGCGCGTCGAAATCCGAATCTCGATCGAACAACACCAGGCTGTGTTGAATCGCGAGCGCGGCAATCCACAAGTCGTTCGTAGGAATCGGCTTCCCCTTCTCTCGTAGGTACGCATAAACGTCCGCTGAACGAGAGCGGCCTCGGCATTGACCGGAGCAGGCTCAGCGCGCGTCGAGCACGCGGCGGATCTCGTCGGGCAGCAGGTCGTAGCGCTCGGCCGCTGCGATGAGGCCGGAGTTGGGATCGAGCTCGGTGAGAAAATCTCTTGCGTAGGGCGTGGCCGCGAGGCCCTGCACGCGCGTCACGAGGCGCGGGATGCCGCGGGCGATCGCGTCGCGCGCTTCCATCAGGGCATCGAGATCGACGCAGGCGTCGTGGAGCGCGAGGAAGACAGGGGCTTCGTTGAGAAGGCTCGGTGAGCCCTCGTCGAGCAGCGCCGCAGCGGAACGCGCAAGGTCGCGCGCGCGCTCGCCGTCACCGCAGCGGCGTTCGGATTCGGCGAGGAAGCCGAGAGCGACCGGAACGACATCGAGCATCTTCGTCGCCTGGTAACCCTGCGCCGCGGTCTTGAGGAGCGTGCGCGCTTGCTCGGCGCTCTGCTTGCCCTCGGCGCGGAGGAGCTCGAGGCCGCGGTAGAACAGGACGCCGAGCGTCGCGCGATCGTGCGGCACCCAGCTCCCGGAGATTGCGGCTTCGGCAATGGCGCGCGGATCTTCGAGCAGTTTGTCGAGCTGCGGATCGCGCCCGAAGGTGGCGGTCCAGCACAGGAGGATCATCTGGCCGTGGCGCAGCGTTTTTGTCGAGCCGATGGCTTGCGCAAGCGCGATGCCGCCTTCGATTGCAATGCGTGCTTCGGCGCGCGCGCCGACGGTCGTAAGCGCGAAGCCCACGTTGATCGTGAGTGTCGCCTCGCGGGTCTTCAGGTTCGCTTCGCTCGCAGCGCGTGCGGCCGAGCGGCGTGCTTCGAGCGCGGCACCGACGTCGCCGCGGGCCTGACGCACGACAGCGAGCGTTTGCCACGCGTCGACGGCGGCGCCCGCGATGCCGTGCTGCTGATCGATCAAGAGAAGGTGATCGGCGACCTCGGCCGCGGCATCCAGATCGCCGCCGAACGCATAACGCGAGGCGAGCGCGGCCGCGGCGCGCGCTTCTTCGTCGGCGAGGCCGAGCGCCTTCGCTTCTTTACGGACCTGATCGAGCCGAGCGCTGGTCTCCGAGTTCCCGCCGCACGCATCCTCGTAGCGAAGGCGTGCGCCGCGTGCGCGAATGTCGCTCGCGTCGTCGTAGATGGAGTTCTCCATCTCGCGGACCGCGGTATCGCGTTCGCCCGCGCGGGCGTCTTGGCGGCTCCACGCTTCGTCGAGAAGCTGCGCGCGCGCGAACTGCGTGGGCTTGTCCTCGGCGAAGGCGAGCGCCTTCTCGGCCATGGTGACGGCGTCGCCGAGCGCGTGCGCCGCGAGCGCGCGCCGCGCGGCCTTCTCGAGGTAGGCCGCGGCCTCGACGCTTTCGCCGCCGAGCTCGAGGTGGCGCGCGACCGTGGCGTCGTCCTCCCCCATGCGTGCGAGCCAGCGGCCGGCTTGGGCGTGGCACTCGCGAAGAACTTCATCGCCGAGCGACGCGTACGCGACCTCGCGCATGAGCGCGTGCTTGAAGGCCCACTCGCGTGTGCCCTTGAAGCGGGAGGTGGCCTGCTCGTGCACGACGTCGGCAGCCGCGAGCGCGCGAAGGGCCTCGGGCGCGTTTTTGACGTCGAGCGCGGAGAGACCCATCTCCCAACCTATGAGACCGAACACGGAGAGGCGCGACGCGGCGTCACGCGTGCTGTCGTCGAGCGCGTCGAGGTGGACCTGCATCGCCGCTTCGATCGTGGGCGCCGACGTCGCGTCGCGACCGGCGGCGGCGAGGCGCGCGAGCTCTTCGGCGAACAGCGGCGAGCCGCCTGCCTGAAGCGCGATCGTATCGGCGAGCTTCTCGCCGGCTTCGGGCGTGACGCGATCGCCGAGCATCGCGCGAGCGATCGTGCGGACGCTCTTCTTCGAGAGGGGACGAAGCTCGACGCGCACGTGGTCGCGGCCGGTGAAGCGCTCGGTGTCTTCGCGCCAAAGTCCCGGCCGTGTCGTCATGAAGACCCACAACGGAAGATCACCGCCACGCGCGAGGAGGTGGTCGATCCACGAGAGGCTGTCCGTGTCCGCCCACTGTGCGTCCTCGATGCCGATGACGAAGGGGCCGCGGCGTGCGACGCCGATGCCCATCTCGGTGAGCACCATCCACAACGCGTCGCGCGCGGCGCGTGCGTCGGCGAGGGCAGGGAGGGGCTCGTTCGCCATGAGGCGCGCGAGGAGATCGCGTGCATCGTCTTGAAGCTCGATGCCGCTCGTGGCCAGGAGGACGCCCGTCGCTTCGAGCGCGTCTTCTTTGGTGGCGCCTTTGCTCACGCCGCTGAGACCGCGCGCCACGTCGGCCGCAACACCGAGGTGGTGGCCTTTGCCGAAGGTTTCGCAGCGCACGAGCACGACGCGCGGCGCCAACGCGTGCGAGGCTACGCGCAGCAGCGCTTCGCGGCGGAGGCGTGTTTTACCGAGACCGGGCGCGCCCGTGATGCTCGTGAGGACCGGCGTCGAGTCTTCGACGCAGCGCTCGAACGCGCCGATGATCTGCGCGAGCTCGGCCTCGCGACCGACGAACGGCGCGCCACCGACGCCTTCGCGCTTGGCGCCGAGCGCGGTACCGACGAGCGCAGCGCCGTCATCGCGGACCTGAAACTCGTAGAGCCCGCGCGCGAGCTCGGTGGTCGTGGTGTCGGTGAGAACCTGGCCGCGTTGCGCGTCGCGTGCGAGGGCGGCGGCGCGATCGACGACCTCGCCGCTGGGTCGCGTGCGATCGATGCGCGTGCGGCCGGTGGCGACGCCGACGGCCGCGTTGGTGCGTGCGAGACGCATCGCGAGGTCGATCGCGCGCACGGCTTCGTCGCCCATCGCTTTGCGCGCGCCGAGATGCGCGACGATGGCGTCGCCCCCGAGCTCGGTGGCGTCGGCGCCGCGCGCGCGAAGGTGTGCGAGAAGCCGGTGACGCGGAGCACCCTTGGCGACGTGGGTCGCAAGAATCGAGGTGACGAGGCGCGAACCGCCGACCGAAGAGAGCGCGACGCCGCTCGGAGGCGAAATGCTGAGGGGCTCGTCGTCGCTGCCGCCACCGCCGGCGAGGACGCGCGCAACACGCTCGCTGTTCGACTCGAGCTCGGACGCGAGCTTGCGGAGCTCGGTGGCGACGTACTCCGCGCTCGGCGGCCGATCGCCGGGGAATGTCGCGAGCAGCTCGCACATCAGCTGATCGAGCGGCACCGGGACGTCGGGGATCACTTCGGAGAGGCGTGGCGCCGGTGTGGTCACGAGCCGCGCGAGGATGGCGATTGGCGTCGGTCCCACGTGCGGCGGGCGGTGCGCGATCATCTCGAACAGGGTGGCGCCGAGACCGTATAGATCGGCGCGCGCATCGACCTCACCGTCGCCGCGCGCTTGCTCGGGCGCCATGTACGCCGGGGTTCCGACGATCGCGCCGGTGCGTGTGAGCTTGGCGTCCTCGGCCGAGGCGACGCCGAAGTCGACGAGCTTGGCAACGGGCTTCGTGTTCGCGGGGATGCCGGCGCCGCTTCCGATCAAGAATACGTTCGACGGCTTCACGTCGCGGTGGACGATGCCGGCGGCATGCGCGGCCGAGAGAGCGTCGGCGGTCTGTGCGCCTATCTCGAGGCACTGCGCGAGCGTGAGCGGCGGCTTTCGTTTCTGACGCTGCGCGATGTCTTCGCCCTCGAGCCACTCCATCGCGACGTAGGGCGCACCCTCGTCGAGCTGACCGAACGCGACGAGCCGCACGATCGACGGATGCACGAGGCCCGCGAGCACGCGGCCTTCGCGGTTGAAGCGGGCTTCCTCACCGGCGTCGACGCCGGGAATCGCAATGACCTTCAGCGCGACGACCTGACCGGTGACGTGATCGTGTGCGCGGTACACGATCCCGACGCCACCGCGCCCGACCTCGCGTTCGAGGAGGAAGCGTCCGCCGACGATCCCCTGAACGGAAAATTCGCCAGTCCGCATGGACATCAGGTCGCGATCGGGGGTGCAGCGAGCGGACGGCGGTCGAGGCCGACGGCGAAGATCTCGTAGCTGACGCTGCGGACGCCTTCGGGTCGAAGAAGGCGCTCGGTCTTGAAGTGTTTCCTGAGCTCGACACGCGCGAGCGGCAGGTCCCCACCCATGAAGATCTTCCCCACGAATGAGCCCCCTTCGCGAACCAGCGTAGCTGCAACTGCGAGCGCACGCATGAAGAGGTCGTAGCTGCGCGTCTGATCGCTGAGGCGGTTGCCCGTGGTCTGCGGCGCCATGTCGCTCAAGACGACGTCGTACGGCGCGAACTTCGCGAGGTCGGCGTTGTCGAGCGTCAGCGCGTCGCCGATGAAGAACTCGGCGTTGGGTCCAAGGCCGGTCGCGAGCGGCTTCAGATCCATCGCGAGCAAGCGCCCCGTCGGCCCGATCTTCTCGGCCGCATATTTCGCCCAGCTTCCAGGCGACGCGCCGAGGTCGAGCACCTTCATGCCGGGGCGCAGCAGCTGTACGCGGCGATCGATCTCTTCGAGCTTGTAGACGCTCCGCGCCGGAAAGCCGGCCTTCTTGGCCGCCTTCGCGAAGTGATCCGGCTTCTTGTAGGGGCTCTCGCGCGCCATGGTGGGTCGCTCAGGTTAGCGCCAATTCCGCCGGACCGACGCCTTTGCGCTTGGATCTCGGGCACCCGTCCACGGATCCCGTCCGATCCAAGATCAGAACCGCCGAGCCGACAAACGCCGCAAATCGCAGGAGCGCAGGCGCGGTATGGCGATTGCTCTAGTGACCCTCAACGCCATGCAAACCCTCGTCGACCTCTTCGAGCTCAACGCCCCCCTCAGCGCCCGTGCCTCGGCGCCGGCCCCCGCTTCCCACGCCTACGACGGCCGCTCGACCCTCATCGACATCGAGATCGACTGGGAGGAGACGTTCCATGGCGCGCAGCACGGCGGCTCGTCACGCGGCGGGCGCGTCTGGTCGAGCGAAGAGTAAACCTCCCAGAACCGAGCGCGCAGGGGCCGCTCGGTCATGGGATGCGATGCGTTCTCAGTTGTCTTTGGCGTCGCGAACGCGGGCAGCCTTGCCCTGGAGCTCGCGCAAGTAGAAGAGACGTGCGCGGCGAACGACGCCCTTCGAGACGATCTCGACCTTCTCGATGCGCGGCGAGTGCGAGAGGAACACGCGCTCGACACCGACGCTGAAGCTGATCTTGCGCACGGTGAACGTGCTGCGGGCGCCGGCGCGGTGACGCTTCAGGACGATGCCCTGAAAGATCTGGATGCGATCTTTGTCGCCTTCCACGATGCGGTAGTGGACACGGACAGTGTCCCCGACGCGGAAGTCGGGAAGGCCTGTGCGCAGCTGGGCGGACTCGAGCTCGGCGATCTTGGGGATGGTGTTCATCGGAGGGGCCGGACTTAAAGCACGGGGGTATGGCTCTGTCAACGCGGACCCGTGCTAGGACTTGCCCCCATGGCTCTTGCAGTCGGCGAAGTGGCTCCCGATTTTACGTCGACCACCAGCGGTGGCGAGACCATCTCGCTCGCCGCCTACAAGGGAAAGAAGAACGTCGTTCTCTTCTTCTACCCTGGTGATTTCACGCCGGTGTGCACCAAAGAGGCCTGCGGCTTCCGCGACATCTACGACGAGCTCCAGGGCAAAGACACGGAGATCATCGGCGTTTCGGTCGACTCGGGCGAATCCCACGACAAGTTCAAGAAGGCCCACAACCTCGGCTTTCCGCTGCTTTCCGACGCCGACAAGGCGCTCGCCACCAAGTACGGCGCGGCGAGCGGCATCATCGCGAGCCTGATCGGCCGCGTCAGCCGGATCACCTATGTGATCGACAAGAACGGGAAGATCGCCGCCGTCCTCAAGGGCGAGCTGTCGGCGAACAAGCACGTCGACGGCGTGAAGGACGCGCTGTCGAAGCTTGCGTGAGCGCGCGACGCCCCTTGACCTGAGCCACGTTTTCCTTCAGATTCCGCGCCCCTTCGATCCGAAGGCGTGGGGCTCGTCCCCTCGGTCGCCGGTCTGTCCCCGCTCTTCGCTCGGGGCATCGGAACCACCGGTCTTCTCTCGCGAGTGAGTCGCAGAGAAAAACGCCGCCCGGATCCGTCACTGCAGCAAGCCTTCGAAAGCGAAGAAGGACAGATAGACCATGAATACTCAGCCCGGCGTGTACGGACGTAAGCTCGGAAACACGCAGCTCTTCACCGAAGACGGCACCGTTCAACGTGTCACCGTCATCGAGGCCGGCCCGCTCACGGTCGTCGGCAAGCGCACGAAGGAGAAGGACGGCTACTCGGCCCTGATCATCGGGTTCGAGGACAAGAAGGAGAACAAGACCT
>CAXSGV010000112.1:15283-15616 GCA_964236615.1 uncultured Polyangiaceae bacterium | reverse complement strand
TTTTGATGGTGTTTGTAGGCCTGGGGCTCTTCATCTGGGTCGAGCGCCGCGCCGCCGATCCGGTGCTCCCGCTCGATCTCTTTTCGACGCCGCTCATCGCAGTCGCCAGCGGGCTCGGCGCGTGTCTCGGTGGAGCGATGATGGCCACGGTGACCTACCTCCCGCTCTACCTGCAGGCAGTGCTGCAGGCGACACCGACGGAAGCTGGGGCCACGCTCGCACCCATGCTCATCGGCTGGCCTGTCGCGAGCGCCGTGAGCGGCCGCCTCCTCGGACGCTTCGCCTACCGCAGCCTCATCATCACGGGTTGGGTGATCACGTGCGTGTCGACGA
>CAXSGV010000112.1:11011-15273 GCA_964236615.1 uncultured Polyangiaceae bacterium | reverse complement strand
CCTCGCGGTGCTCGTGACGCGTACGGCGCCTCTCAACGTGTTTCGCATCGGTATGCTCGCTCTTGGCGTCGGCCTCGGCCTCGTCAGCACGCCCCTTCTCATCTCGGTGCAAGAGAGCGTCACGTGGGCGCAGCGCGGCGTTGCAACCGCGAGCACCACGTTCTTCCGCACGATCGGCGGCTCGGTCATGGTAGGCGCGCTCGGGGCAGTCCTCGCCGCACACCTCCACGGCGGCACCGATCCGCGCGCGGTCAACAGCCTGTTCGGCCCGGAGCACGGGCGAAACCTCGACCCGGCCGTGCTGCGCGAGCTCGCCAAGATGCTCGGCTCGGGCCTCGAAACCGTGTTCGTCGTGATTGCGGTGGTGGTCGTCGTCGCCCTCGTGGGCAGCTTCTTCTACCCGCGCAATCGTATGGTGACAGGCGCGCCCAAGGCCGAAGGCGAACCTACGTCGAGCCTACCCCTCGATCAGAACCGTCCCGAGACAGCGACGCCGCCGTAGCCATAGCCGGCCGAGGGCGCGACTTTCACCGTTCGCTCTTTCGCTTCGGAAAAGTGCCAAATCAAACCACCGGCGACACCCGCGACGCCGAGCACACCGCCGACGATGCCGACCGTCTGCATCGACCGGCCAACGGTGATGTCCGACACCTTCTGCGTCGCAGCCGGGACCGGATCGTTTCGCGGTATGGTGCGCGCCTCGCCTTCGGCCACTCTGTTCGAGCCGACGACATACAGCCCGACGCCGGTCGCGACGACGGCGGCGCTGAAGCCGGTCAGGACCCATGGTCCCGCGCTCTTGCCGCCGATCGTTTCGGTGCGCGGTGCGCTCTCTTCGGCGTGTGCAAGCGACGGCGCCGAGGCTGCGGTGACACTCGTGGCAATCAGCACGGCCAGTAGGCCTTGGCGTAGATGCATGAACACCACCAAAGCAAGTCACGAGCCGAGGCGGCGCGCGCGTGATCCCGCGCACCTAGCGCGGTCCCGGGCGCACGGATCCGTTCGTGTGAGACCGAATGCCACGCGCGTCTAGGCGGCGGCTTGCACGAAGGCTCAGCCCTTCTTGTTCTTCTTCGCCTTGTTGAAGAGATCGCCGAAGGTGCCGAGCGTCGCGGGCGCGCCAGCTTGGCCGCGCACCTCTTCGAACTGCGCGCGCTCCTCGCTGTCTTTTGCGGCCTTGAGCGAGAGACGAATGCGGCGCTCGCCCTCTTTGCCGACCGTGAGCTCGATCACCTGGGTCGTGACCTTGGTGCCGAGCGGGAACGCCTTGCGGAGGTCGGTGCCGCGCGCGACGCCGAGCTCGCTCACGGGGACGAGACCACGACCGGCGCGACCCTTGGTGCCGGTGAGCTGGACGAAGACGCCGAACGTCTCGATGCGATCGATCGTGCCTTCGATGACCGCGCCGACGACGATCGCCGGCCCCGCCGCTTTGGCTGCGTCCTGAAGCGCGCCGATGTCCTTCACGACCGGTGCGTCGCTCACGCCCGCAGCAAGGTTGGCGGCGCGCTGCTCGGCCGCGGCGCGCTCGAGCAAGATGCGGCGCGAGACGATGACGCTCTTTCCGCCGTCCTTGATCTCGGTGACGACGAACTGGAGAGTCTTGCCAACGAATTCGCCTGGCTCCTTCACGAACTCGACGTCGATCTGCTTCATCGGGCAGAACGCACGCGCGCCGGCGATGTCGACCTCGAGCCCGCCCTTGTTCACCGCGGTGACTTTGCCCTCGATCGGGAGCTGCGAAGCCTTCGACATCTCGAGCGCGGCGCCGCCAGCGGATTTACCCATCGAGCGACCGAGGCGCACCTGGCCCGTGCTCTCGTCGGCCTCGATCACGTGGGCCGCGATGGTATCGCCGATCTTGACGCCGAGCGTGCCGTCGGGCCCGCGCAGCTCGCTCGCTTCGAGATAGGCCTCGCGCATGCCGTCGATCTCGACGAACACGGAGTCGGTGCCGACCTGCACGACCTTGCCCTGCACGCGATCGCCGACCTTGAGCTGACGGCGCTGTCGCGGAGGAACGACAGCGCCTTGCCCTTCGAACATCGACGCGAAGGAATCCATCGTGGAGGGCTCGTGGCTTGAAGGACTGGGCGGCGAATCGTTCTTGCTCATGGGACCGAGCAAATTAGCAGGTTTTTCGCCGCCAGAGCTGCCAAGCCTGGGGTGCCCGATTCCGAGGCCTCGGTTAGAGTGCTCGCCCATGACGAAGGCCGATCCGACGAAGACCGAGCAAGCGAGCCTCAGCGATCTCGGTGCCGCCGCCGCCGGGCTCGAGGCCGAGCTGCGCCGCTTCGAGGAGCTCGGCGACATCGCGCGGCGGGTACCGCTGAACAGCGAGAAGAACCTGGATCGCGCCGCGCGCGCCACGCAAGAGGCCGCCGAAGCCCAGGAGCGTGTCGCCGCCGCGGTCAACGCGCTCATCGGCGCGATCACGGTCGCGCGGAAGCGGCAGGAGGGTCACGCCCTGGGTATCCTCGAGCGCGCAAAGGAGATCCAGGCGCGCACGGGCGAGTTCCATGAGCTCTTGAAGAGGTTCGGCGCTCTCGGCGAAGAGGCCAAGGGCATCCACGCGCTCGTGCAAGAAGCTGCCGCTCTGAAGAAGGAGGACGGCAGCGTCAGCCTCGAAGCGCTCGGGCGCCTCGAGGAAGTGTCAGCTCGCATGGCGAGCATCGTGACGACCGCGCAAGACGTCGCCAAGGACGCCAAAGCGCGCGGTATCGAGGACATCGAGCGTCAGGCCGACGCGCTCAAGCAACAAGTGCAGTCTGCACGCAACAAGCTACTTCTGTTGCAGCAGAACTTGGTCGCCCGCACCGCGACCAACTAACCGACCGGCAAGCTCCTTCTTTCGCAAGGTCGCGTAGATGGCCGCGAGCGGCAGACCGGCAAGGACCACGCTCGCGAGCAGCGGCTGCACGATGACGTGCAGGAGCGCGAGGACGAGCACGAGCACGAGCACGCCGAGTCGCGCCTCGAGGTACCGCCGCAGGTGCGCCGCGCGCTTGCCGTCGCCGAGGAAGCCGAGCGCAAAGTCGAACGGAACGAGCACGGCGAGCACGAAGTTCTTCTGCACGTAGGGGTAAGCCGTGATCGCTGCGACGCCCCAAACGAGGAGGCCGAGCGTGCCGAGCACGATCCCGACGATCGCGAGCGTGCGGCGCCAACGCACTGCCGAGGGGCTCTTCTTCGGCGTGCGCGACGCGTAGAGGAGCGCGGCGGAAAGCACGAAGCCGAGAAAGCCGAGCGCGAGCCTTCCGGCCGACGGGCTCGTTGCGAGCGTGATGCCTTCGTGCGGCACGAAAATCTGCTCCGGTTTCACGCCGAACCTGCGCTCGATGGTCTCGCGGAGCTGCGACGGCAAGAACATGAGCTGCCACTCGGTCGGATGCGTCTCGCCGTCGCCACCAACGAGCATCGACACCGCGGCGAGCTCGAACGGTTTGCCCGAGAGGCCTTGCTCGCAAAGCTCGCGAAAGCTCGGGCCTTGCGGCACGACGTCCGGACCCGCGCGGAGCTTGCCCGGGCTCGCCTCCTCGATGAGATCGCGGAGCTGCGTGGTGCAGTTCGATAGCGCCGGATCGTAAGCGTAGCCCTCGCGATGGGCGGTCATCGTCTCGAGCCGACTGGCCAGCGTGCGTGCCTCGCTCGGTGCGAGCGGCAGTACCTGCTTCCACATCGCGCGCTCTTCGTTCTCGAAAGTCCGCGCGATGACCGACTGTTTGACCGCAACCGGCACGAACAGCTTTTTCCCGCGCAACGTCCCCCACACGAGCTCTGCTTCGCTGTGAGCGTCGGCGACGCCGAAGTCGTAGCAAGTGGCCTCGGGCTGCCCGACGGTCTCGACACAGAGCGCGGCGTGTCCGTAGAGACTGAAGAGCGAGCCGCCAGGAGCGACGGTCACGACGTAGACGGTCGGCGGCGGGAGCTCGTCGGCCGCCGCACGCTTGGGCGTGAGCACGAGGGCGAGCACGGCAAAGAAAAGCGCGGCGGCGGCGCGGACTGAGACCTTCACGAGAGCCAAGTAACCGATATCGAGCGCGCAGAACAGAGGGCCCGTGCGATGATGACGGGGTCCATGATCGCGATCGAGCTCGACGCCGTCTCGAAGACCTTCGAAGACAAGGTGGCCGTCGACAACCTGTCTTTGAAGCTCGAGACAGGGGCCTTCCTCGGGCTCCTCGGGCGCAATGGCGCGGGCAAGTCGACGACGTTGAAGATGCTGACCGGTCTCTTGCGTCCGACGTCGGGAAAGATCTCGC
>CAXSGV010000112.1:10583-11001 GCA_964236615.1 uncultured Polyangiaceae bacterium | reverse complement strand
CGGCCTCCCGCTCGAAGACGAGGTCCACGCGCTCGAGATCAAGAAGAAGATCGGCGTCATGCCCGAGGATATGGCGCTCCTCGAGATGCTCACGGGGCCGCAGTATCTTCGCTTCGTCGGCCGCATGTACGGGCTTGCCGACGAGCTGATCGACCAGCGCCAGAAGGAGCTGTTCGACATGCTCGATTTGGCCCCCGCGGCCCGCGCGCTCATTACGGACTACAGCTTCGGCATGAAGAAGAAGGTCGCGCTGTGCGCGGCGCTGATTCATGGCCCGCGCATCGTGTTCCTCGATGAGCCGTTCGAAGGCATCGATCCGGTCACGAGCCGCACCATCAAAGAGATCCTCCTCGGGCTGCAGCGCCGCGGCGTGACGCTCGTTCTGCCGTCGCACATTCTCGAGGTCGTCGAGCGCCTG
>CAXSGV010000112.1:3063-10573 GCA_964236615.1 uncultured Polyangiaceae bacterium | reverse complement strand
CTGTGCCCGCTCATCGCGATCCTCGACGACGGCAAGTTGAAAGGGTTCGGCCCTCTCGACGAGCTTCGCCAAGGGCAGGAGTCGCTCGAGGCGTACTTCGTGGGGCTCGTCGGCGGAGCACGCAAGGGCGAGCTCTCGTGGCTCTGACGGTCGACCCCGTCCCTCCCCCTCCTCGCGCCACGCCCGCGGTCTCGCCTCTCCGCGCCGTCGTATCGGCGCACTTCACCGCGAGCCGAAACCGCATGCGAAGGGACCTCGGTCAGCGCGGTGCCGCGATGATGGTGCTCCTGCTCCTCGTGTTTGGATCGCTCGCCGCCCTGCCCTTTCTCGCGTCGCTGGGGCTCGGCGGGTGGTTCCTCGGCAAGGCGCTCCCGAAGCCCCCCGCGATCGCCATCCTCGGCGGCCTCTTCGCTGGCCTCGCTATCTTCGGCGGCGCCGTGGGTGGCGTGGTCGGCGGCGCGAAGCAGCTCACGTGGGAGAGCTACCGTTCGTTTCCGCTCCGTCTCCGCACGCTCTTCACCGCCGAGCTCGTCGCGGGTGTTGGCGATCTCATCCCGCTGTCGGTGACCCTCGGTCTCTCCGCGCTACTCGGCGGCGTCGTCGCGGCGCGACCGTGGACACTGCCGTTTGCGTTACTCACTCTCTTCGAAGGTGTGCTCGCGACGCTCGTCTTGCAGCTCGTGGTGTCGAGCCTCGCGAGCGCCCTCGTGCGACGCTTGCGGCTCGCCCTCTTCGCGCTCGGAGGCGCGACGTGGATCGGCATGTCGCTCGTCGCGATGGTGCCGCGCGACGCCGCGGGCAACGCCTCGGCGGTTAGCGAGGAACGCATCGGGCAGATCGTCGTCGCGCTTCGGGCCGCCAGCGCAGCGGCTTCGGTGCTCCCGACCACCGCGTCCGCGCGCAGCCTCGCGCACGTCGTCGACGGGCGGTGGGCCCGCGCGCTCGTCGATCACGCCTACCCGCTTTTGTTGCTCGTGATCGTCGGCGCGATCGCGGCGCGACTGCTGGCGCGCGAGGCCGCGACCGCGCCCGACGGCGGCACGGCCACGGCGCGGCTGTGGAGCTTCTCGACGCCCACGCGCGGAGTCGCGCGCCTCGCCTGGCACACGATCATGGGCAGTCAGTTCGGGCGCTTTGGGTTCATCATCCCGCTGGTCACCGTCGCCCTCATCAAGGGGCCGCTCAACCAGTACCTCGGGCGCGGCTCGCTCGCGGTGCCCGCCGCGTTCACGTACCTGTCGCTCGTCGCCAACCATCTGCAGCTCAATCAGTTCGGCCTCGACGGTCACGGCGCCAAGACGCTGCTGCTCTTGCCCGTCGCGACGCGCGACGTGCTGCAAGGCAAGGCGCTCGCTCTCGCGATCTACCAAGGGATCCAAGCGATGCTACTCAGCGGCTTGCTGGTGCTCCTCCATAACCCGCGCCCCGCCGAGCTCGTCGCGGGGTTCTTCCTCGGCGGCTGCTTCTTCCTCGCGCAGAGCACCGTGGGCCGCTGGACGTCGGCGTGGATGCCGCGCCCGGTCTCGCGAGGCTCGATCCGCAGCAGCACCACGCCGCTCGCGCTCGTCTTGCTCGGGCTCGCCATCTCCGTCGGCGGCGGCATCCTGTTTGGCGGGACCTACGCGATCGCAGCGACGTGGGCGCCGCGCGCGCTCGTGCCGATCATGGCGTCTTCGTTCGGCATCTGCTTCACCGTGCACCGCATGCTCTTGCCCCATGCGGCCGCGTACCTTCACAAGCAACGCGGCAAGGTCGTCGAGGCCATGGGCTGATCAACGCTTGCCGAGGTCGCGGCCGCCCGCGATCATGTCCCGTGCTCCCGAAAATACGCGCGGTGCTCGTCGCGCACTCACTGACCATGCAAAACCGCATGATCCGCGATGCGGGCCGCTTCGGAGCGATCGGGATCTTGCTCCTTCTCGCGTTCCTGATGGTGACGCTCGTCGTCCCGTTCCTCGGGCTGCTCGGCACCATCGGCTACCACCTCGGGCGCGGCCTTCCCCGCTCGCTCCTCGAGATGATCCTCGGCGTGATGTACGGCGGGCTTTCGCTCTTCGGCGGGATGGTCAGCGGCGCGCTAGGCGGCGCCAAGCAGCTCACGTGGGAGAGCTACCGCTCGTACCCGCTGCGCGTCCGCACGATCTACTTCTCGGAGCTCGCGGCGGGGCTGGGTGATTTCCTCCCGCTATCGACCTGCCTTGGCCTCACGTCGCTCACCGTCGGCGTGGCCCTCGGGGCGCCCGGTGCGATCCCGCTCTTGCCACTCGTGTTGCTCGAAGCGATCGCGACCGTGCTCGTCGTGCAGCTGCTCGTGTCGAGCCTCGCCGAGGTGGTGGTCCGTCGCCTCCGCGTCGCGCTCGTGGTGCTCGCGTTCGCATTCTGGATGGGCCTCTTCTTGATGCAGGCGATCCCGCAGGCCGCAAAGGGCACGACCACGATGGACGACACGAGCGTCTTCACCGGGCAGCTCGTCGTCCTCGGCAAGTTCATGCAGAAGGCATCGAAGTGGCTGCCCAACGCGTTCGCCTCGCGCAGCCTCGCTTACGCTGTAAAGGGGCAATGGGGCCGCGCGCTTCTCGATCACCTCTACCCTCTTGCGTGCCTTCTTGCGCTCAACCTCTTCGCGGCGCGCCTCCTCGTGCGCGAGTCGTCGGGCCGCGCGAAAAAAGACTCGGCAAAGGTCGCGCTGTGGGGCTTCGACGACCCCGTCGCCGGCATCGCGCGGCTCGAGTTCCAAACGGTGATCGGAAGCCAGGTCGGGCGCTTTGGTCTCATCGTTCCGCTCGTGACGATCGCCGTGATCAAAGGGCCTTTTGGTTACATCGTCGGCGCCGGTCCGTGGCTGGTGCCGGCCGCGTTCGCGTACCTGTCGCTCGGTACGAACCACCTGCACCTTAATAACTTCGGGCTCGACGGTCACGGAGTGAAGACGCTGATGCTGCTCCCGATCGAGCCCGACGTGATCCTGCGCGGCAAGACGCGTGGGCTTGCGTACTACCAAGGCGTGCAGGCGCTCCTCATGGCGTCGCTCCTGTTTCTCCTGCACCGCCCCACGGCGAGCGAGCTCACGGCAGGTCTCTTGCTCTCGTCGTGCTTCTTCCTCGCGCAGAACGTGACCGGGCGCATCACGTCGTCATGGATGCCACGCGCCGTGCCGCGTGCGTCGGTGCGAAGCGGCTCGACGCCCATGCCGCTCGTGCTCATCGGTCTTGGTCTGACCGTCGTGACCGGCGCGTTGTTCGGCGGCATCTACACGCTTGCGAACACGCTCGCGCCGACGTGGCTCGTGCCAGTGATGGTCCTCGTGCTCGGCGCGTCCTGGGTCGCGCATCGGATGATGCGCCCGTCGGCGGCGCGGTACCTCGTGCGTCAGCGCGGCAAGATCGTCGAGGCGATGGGGTAAGGTAAGGCCATGGAGTGTCCGTTCTGCAAAGCGGCGATGAAGGACGAAGCGGCGAAGTTCTGCCCTTCCTGTGGACGCGCGATTCCGGCGACGGGCGCGACAGGCGCGACGGGTCTTGCCTATGCGCCCGGCGGTCTCTTGCCGCAGCCCGGCGGCGCGGAGGTCATCCTCTTCGAGGGAAAGCCGGCGATCATCTCGACGTTCGGCGCGCTGATGATCGCGATCCTATCGCTCGGGCTCGGAGCGCTCATCCTGTGGATCCAGCGCGGTGGCACGAGCTACCGGATCACGTCGCAACGCATCGTGATCGAGCGCGGCGTCTTCTCGAAGGAGATGCAGCAGGTCGATCTCTACCGCGTCGTCGATTACGTGGTGAAGCGCTCCTTCGGCGAGCGCATCCTCGGCACGGGCACGATCGTGCTCGAGACCATGGACAAGACGACGCCCGAGCTCCGCCTCAGCGGCATCCGCACCGACGTGATGGCGCTCTACGAACGCCTGCGCGCCGCGACCGAAGCCGAGAAACGCAGCCGCGGCGTACGCGTGGTGGACTTCGAGCGCCCCTAGGTTCGTGGCGTTCGGTGGGCTACTTGCCGCCGAGCTTGCCGTCGATGAGGCCGCACGCGAGGCTGCCTGGGCAGCAGACGTCGACGCCGCCGTTGTACTGGCTCGTGTGGAAGCAAACGCGCGAGCCCTTGCTCGGGTAGTAGTACGCCCAGAAAAAGCACATCTCGGCGGTGGCGGACTCGCCGAACTTCACGTCTTTGTCGCTCGTGTTGTTCCACTCGCACGAGAAGCGGAAGCCACCGCCTTCGGGGACCGAGATCGGCGGATCGAACACCTCGGTCTTCGGCTCGTTCCACGACCAGTCGGGCACGTCGTACACGCGCTTGCCGGGATCGATGGTGTCGGCCGCGGTGTCGATGACGACGTTGGTGCCGTAGTGGTGCTCGTGCCCGGTGATCGCGAAGAACTTCGCATCGTAGTAGTCGCGCGGGATCGGGAAGAACGTGGGCCCGAGCGTGGTCTTCGAGTGCGCCGGGATCTTGACGTCGACGTTGCCAATGAAGAGAAAGCCCGCCTCGTCCTTGTAGTCATCGTCGCTGATGGGCTCGAAGCTCGAGGTCGCCGACACCTCGACGTCGGCCGAGGTCGGGTTGATGAAGTGGAGCTCCATCCGCACCATCTGGTTCTCGTCGAGCGTGTAGGCGACGCCCTTCGGGAGCTTCAGGTAGTCGTCCTTCTTCTGCGTGACCATGATCGGCGACCCCTTGTTGGGATCGAGTGTGTCCACGAAGGGCTCGCAGTCGAACGGCGTCGGCTTCTCGACCGTGTCGTTGACGCGGTACACGACCAGGTGGTGCGAAGGCGCGCCGAGGTGGTTGTGGATCGCACCGACGTGAATCGGGGTCGTGTTGCCGAGCCGCTTCACGACGCACTGCGTGCGCTCTTCGAGCGGCTTCGCCGTCAACGTGCCAAACGACAGCTCGCTCGAGCCCGCCGCCGCCTTCTTCGCCGGCTCGGCGGTGGTACCGCCGCACGCGTACGCGGCCACCGCGACTGCGGCCATGACGACGACCTGCTTCTGAAAGCTCTTCATCGCGTTGAAGGCTAGCACCGCTTGCCGTGCGGAGCAGGACGTGGGCGTCCGAACGCCGTCTTAACGAACGGCATCCCGAGCGCCGAAAGCCTCCCGGTCTTGGGAAGTCGCAGCAACGTCTACGGCCACGGTTACGAACGACGCTTCTCTTTCTAGAGCGCGCCTTCCACGCCGAGGCTCGGAACGGTGATGGGACCCACGGTGGTTTGAAAGCACCCATTGCCCGGCCGGTTCGGCCCCTCGAAGTCGGGGAATGGGCGGCCCACTTCGGGGGTCCAGGTGCAGTCGACACCGAGCGCCTCCTTCGAGAGCGTGACGTTGAGGCCTTCGGCGATGATCGAAATGTGGCCGTCCTTGCCGAGCGGAAAGCGCTTCTCGAGGCGGAGATCGAGGCGCTCGAAGCCGTCGAGGCGGCGCGCGTTGTAGTCGATGCCACCGCGCGTGAACGGGATCGGCACACGGCCGGCGAAGAGGCGCGAGTACGGGCGGCCGGTGTACGCGACGAAGCGAGCCCCTGCGTTCCACCCGAAGCCGAGGTCGAGCGAGAGCGCGACGTTCAGAACGTGGGTGCGATCGAACTCGCTCGGAACTTCGATGGTGTCTCGGCGTAGATCGGCCGCGGCCAGGGAGAGCGGCCTTACCTGGCGAACCGAGCGCGAGAGCGTGTAGGCGATGCGCCCGGCCACGCGCTTCGAAAGCGCGCGCTTCAGCAGGAGCTCGAGACCGTACGCGCGGCCGCCGACGCGCTCCGCGGAGCAGCCCGTCTTGTCGAACTGCAGCTCGGTGCACGTCGAGGCCGCGTCGGTGAGCCCGAGGTACCGGTGAAGGAACGTCGTCGCCGTGAACGTGACGGCTTCGGGCAGCGCGAGCTCGACGCCTTGGCTCGCATGCACGCCGGTCTGCAGACCGTCCTTCAGGCGACCGATGTCGAGGCCCGGCAAAGACACGAAGCTGCTCGGCGGCTGGTGCGCGAGTCCGAGCTTCCAGATCCACGTCACCACCGGGCTCACGAAGATGCGCGTCTCGATGCGCGGATCGATGGCGGGAATCACGGGCGACTCGCTGCCGTCGTCGAGCTTCGACGTGAAGAGATCGCCACGAATGCCGGGCGTGACCTCGACACGCCGGCTCGCGCGCCAGATCACCTCTGCGTGCATGCCGTAGACGACGTCGGTGCGCGGTGGGTAGATCGTGGTCGCAGTGAAGGAGTCGGCGCCACTCGCTTCGAAGGCGTAACGCTTGACCATCGTGTCGCCGCCGACGAAGAACGTCGCCTGGTCGGCGACCTTTTTCTCGATCTCGACGCGCGCGCCGGCAAGCCACTTCTGCGCGCGCACGTCCTGTTGACCGCTCTGATCGTAGCCGACGGTGGCGGCGACGCGCGCGTGGCCATCGGGCCCGAGGTCCTTGTCGTAGCGGAGGTCGAGGCGGTGGAACGTGAAGCCGAGCCTCTCCTCGAAGCTCTTCGTCGTGTCGTTCAGTTGCTTCAGCGTGTCGAAGCTTCCGAACGCGAAGACGCCGACGTACTCGCCAGGGCGCAGCTCCCACCGCACGCGCGACTGGTAGTCCCAGTACGCCAGGCGTGTGTCGGGCGAAAAGAGCGGCACCACCAGCCCCGCGTAGCTGTAACGACCCGCCGCGAGCGCGACGCCCCTGCCCTTCGCAAAGGGGGCTTCGATGAGTGTGCCCGCGTCGAACACGCGCACGTTCGCTTCGCCGTGCAGATGAAGCACGGGCTCCTTCGTGTGCGCCGCAACCACGCCGCCGGTGAAGCGGCCGTAGCGCGCGGGGTACGCGCCCCAGTACGTGTCGACCGAGTCGATGAGACCGGGGTGCAAGAGGCTAGGCCCGACCCCGAGGTGGAAGAGCGCCGGCACCTCGATGCCATCGAGGAAGAAGCCGGTGTTGCCGGGCGGCGCGCCGCGCACGAAGAAATACGGCAAGCCGCTCGCGACCGGCGTGACGCCCGGCAACGACTCGATCGCACGAAAGGCGTCGCCGAAGGCGCCGGGCATCTGCCGTACCTCGCTCGACCCGAGCGTCTGTGCGCGCGGCGGTGGCGGGTGGCGATCGCCACGGACCTTCACCTCTTCGAGCGCGCCCCCCGATGCGGTCGCGGTTTCGTCGGCGGCCGCGGGCGCTTCGGGGCGCGTGAACAGGACGACCATGCGGATGCGCGCCGCCACCCGGGGCGCGTCAGGAGCCTCACCGCGACGCGCGGGCTCGAAGCGCCACGAAGCGGCGGCGCTGACCGCCACACTCGCGAAGGGCTCGCGGCCTTCGACAACACGTGCATCTTGCACGCGTCCGGTATCGTCGACCGAAAGCTCGAGAATGACGGAGGCGTCGCCGCTGCCGTCGGGTGGGTACGGAACGCTGCCCGCCTCGATCGCGCGCGGCGCGACGATGGCGGATGCGCTGGTGGGTGCGATGACCGGCGGATCGTCAGCGCGGGCGCGCGGTGCTAAGGCGGCCGACGCCAAGGCCACGGAGGCCGCGAGGGCGAG
>CAXSGV010000112.1:0-3053 GCA_964236615.1 uncultured Polyangiaceae bacterium | reverse complement strand
ACGATCACTCTTCGTCACGCCGGGGCCGCTAGGCGAGCGGCGCGGCTTTTCTGCCCGACTTGAGACGGTTGATCAGGCCGTTGGTCGATTCGTCGTGCGAGGTGACGGGGGCGTCGCCGGCGAGCTCTGGCTCGATCTTCTTCGCGAGCTGCTTTCCGAGCTCCACGCCCCACTGATCGAAGCTGTAGATGTCCCAGATCACGCCCTGCGTGAAAATCTTGTGCTCGTACATCGCGACGAGCGTGCCCAGCGTGCGCGGCGTCAGCTTCTGGAAGAGGAACGACGTCGACGGCCGGTTCCCGGTGAACGTCTTGTGCGCCGCGAGCGCGTCGATGCGCTCGGCGGGAACGTTTTGGGCCACGAGCTCCGCCTTTGCTTCCTCGGTGGTCTTGCCCTTCATCAGCGCCTCCGTCTGCGCGAAGAAGTTGGCGAGCAGCACCTCGTGGTGGTCGCCGATCCCCTTGCCGCCGAGCGGATTGTGCGTCTCGATCGGCGCGAGAAAGTCGCACGACACGAGGCGCGTTCCCTGATGAATCAGCTGGTAGAACGCGTGCTGCCCGTTGGTGCCGGGCTCGCCCCAGACGATGGGCCCGGTGGAGTAGTCGGTGATGCGGTGGCCCGAGCGATCGACGCTCTTGCCGTTCGATTCCATGTCCGCCTGCTGGAAGTACGCGGGGAACCTGTGCAGGTACTGGTCGTACGGGAGGATGGCGTGCGTCTCTGCCCCGAGAAAATTCGAATTCCAGACCCCGAGCAACCCGAGGATCACCGGCAGGTTCTCTGCGAGCGGCGCCGTGCGAAAGTGCTCATCCATCGCGTGCGCGCCGGCGAGCATCTCTTCGAAGGCATCCATGCCGATGACGCACGCGATCGGCAGACCGATGGCGCTCCACAGCGAGTAGCGGCCGCCGACCCAGTCCCAGAAGCCGAACATGTTGTTCGTGTCGATCCCGAACTTCGAGACCTCGGCTGCCGCCGTCGACACCGCGACGAAGTGCTTCGGCACCGCCGCCTCGTCGCCCCCGAGCTTGCCGAGCAACCACGCACGCGCGCTCTTGGCGTTCATGAGCGTCTCCTGCGTGGTGAAGGTCTTCGACGCGATGATGAAGAGCGTCGACTCCGCGTCGAGGCCCTTCACGGTCTCGGCGAGGTGCGTTCCGTCGACGTTCGACACGAAGTGAACGCGCAGACCTTCTTGCCAGTACGGCTTGAGCGCTTCGGTTGCCATGACGGGGCCGAGGTCGCTGCCGCCGATACCGATGTTCACGACGTCGGTGATGCGCTTGCCGGTGTGCCCCTTCCACGCGCCACTCCGCACGCGGTCGGTGAACGCGCGCATCTTCGCGAGCGTCGCGTTGACGTCGGGCATCACGTCCTTGCCATCGACGACGATCGGGCGGTTGCTGCGGTTGCGCAGCGCGACATGCAGCACGCTGCGCCCCTCGCTACCGTTGATCTTCTCACCGCCGAACATCTTGTCGCGCCACTCGGTGACCTTCTGCTGCTCGGCGAGAGCGAGCAGCAGCTTCATGGTTTCCGCCGTGACGCGGTTCTTCGAGTAGTCGACGAACAGATCGCCGACCGCGATCGAAAACCGCGCGAAGCGGCCCGTCTCGGACGCGAACAGCTCGCGCATCGTGCGCTTCTCCGTGTCCTTGTGAGCACGGAGTGCTTGCCAGGCTTTCGACTCGACGAGACCAGAGGACGTTCGCATGGCCCCGAATGCTACCAATGAAAAGCAGCGTCAGCGCTCAGATCGAGCGCGGCGGCCGTTCCGACAAACGGGGTGCGATTGGACGGACGATCTTGAATCCGGCGGACAAGCTGGCCTCCAAGAGAGGGTCGCGCATCGGGCGCTCGAGGAGGCGCGTGAGCAGCTTCGCCTCGTCGTGACGCGCGATGCGTAGGGTTTGGCTCGGGACGACCGCGCCGGTGGCCTCGCCCGACCAGCGGAACGTCTGTGGATCGTCGAGGCGCACGATCTCGAAGTGCGCCTTGTCGCTGCCCGCCTCGCTGTCGAGCACGATGCGCGTGATCGCGCCGTCGGTGACGTCGGAGCGCGCTTCGCACACGAAGTCGACCTTGAGCGGCCGACCGCCGTACGCCAGCGTGACCGCGCCGCCGCCGGCGGGTCCCTTGGTCCACGTTGCGGCGTCGCTCTTGATGCCAAGCGCGGCCGCGAGCCACCCGACGAGCAGCCCGGCCTGTGGGCTCGTGACGTCTTGTCCGCTGCGTCCCGGTGAGTAGCCGACGGTGACGTGCGTGAGCGTATCGAGGTGGTGCCGCAGCGCGGGATCGTCGAAGAACCGCGCGACGAGATCTTGAATGGCGCGGAGACGAACCCAGGTGAGATCGGTCAGCGCGGTGCGCGTCTTGTGGGACGCAACGGCGAGCTGACTGAGCTTCTCGAGATCGCGCAGATCCATCTCGCCGGAGTTCACGACAGCGACATCGGCGCGGCCGACCATGCGATCGAAGAGGTCGTCGCCGTCCGGAAGATCGCCGACCCACCACACGCACGAAGGAAGACCCGACAGAATCAGCTTGTCGATGGTCTCCGGCAGCCAGTCGCGCGCCATCCCGTGCGCTTCGAGCACGATCGCGTCGCCCGCCGAGCCGGCCGCATGCGCCGGGTGCGCGTGGAGCGAGACCTCGGCGTCGATCGAAGGAGCTTCGGCGTCGGTCCACACGATTGCAATCGTGCGTGAGGGGTGAAACCCGACGACGTCGGCGAGGACCCCTGCGTCGCCTTGGCCTCTTCCTCCCAGAGTCGCGCGAGCTCCTTCTCGATCTTGTCGAGCGGAACGCGGATCGCGCTCACAGCCGCCTCCAGTGACGACCGTCCTTCTCGAGGAGCGCGGCCGCCGACGGGGGGCCCCACGTCCCGGCGCGGTAGGGCTCGGGCGAGTCCTGGAGCGGGACATCTCGCCTTACGCAAGCTGAACGAACAAGTCTTGGAGGAAACGCATGCCCCACGCGGTCACCGACGACGGCGTCGAACTCTATTTCGAGGAGGCGGGTTCGGGAACGCCGCTCATCTTCGTGCATGAATT
>CAXSGV010000111.1:3697-15634 GCA_964236615.1 uncultured Polyangiaceae bacterium | reverse complement strand
AGCTTCGCGCGGTGCCAGCGGTACCAGCGCGCGGTCTCGATGCCGAGGTCCGTGACGACGCCGGTCAGGTGCGTCGTACGGACGACCGCGCCTGAAAGCCTCGTGATGAGGCTGTTCTGCATGCCCATCGCGAGGCTCAGGATGCCCGCTTCCGCGTCGAGGAGCCGAGGATGCGTCGCCCGCGACAGACCCGCGACGAAGACGAACCCTGCAAGCAGGATCGCTTCGACGAGAAGTGCGACGCCGTAGCCACGCGCGCGATTCTCGCCGTGGCTTTCGAGGATCAGGCTCGCACCGAACGCCCCGCCGAAGAAGCTCGCGACGAGGAGCAGGGCGAAGACGGCTGCGGCCGGCGTGCCGATCGCGACGTCGTGGCCGAAGCGCCCGATGTTGCCGGTGACGTGCGACGTGAACGAGCCGAGGAGGACGAAGCCGCCCGAGTTCACGAATCCCGCGACGAACGCGAGGTACCCCGCGAGCAGGGCGTTCTGGGACGCGCTTCGTTCCGCGCCTTCGTGGACGAACATCGGGCGCGGTCTCGTGTCACCGTCGAGGACGAGAGAAGAGCGACGACAGAACGAGGAGCACGGCGCAGCCCCCGGTAATCCAGACGAGCACGCGCGCGAGGTGATCCTCGCCGCGGAAGTGGAGCTGCAGCGCGCCCGCGCCACATGCGAGCCCGATCGACGTGTAGATCAGCTGACGGCCGACCGTGTAGATCGTGCGCGCGCCGTCTTGCAGGCCGCGGACCTTCACCTCGAGATCGCCGCGCGTCGCTTTGGTGAGGTACTTCCGCATGTCGTCGGGGAGCGTGACCGCCTTGAGGGCCATGTCCTTGACGGTCTCCATCGCGATCTGTTGCCAGTCGCGCTTACCGAGGACGAAGTCCTGGAGGTACGGCTGGATGATCCCCATCGGGTTCAGGTCGGGGTCGAGGCTCGTGCAGCATCCGTAAAGAAGGAGCAGCGTGCGCTCGAGGAGGACCCAGTCTTTCGGAATGTGAAACGCGCCCGACAGCTCCTTGAGACCGATGTTCATCTTGCGGAGGTCGAGGAGGTTCTCGAAGCCGCGCTGGGGATCGATCTTGATGTCCTTCAGGTTGAAGCTCTCGAGCTTCACCTCTTCTTGAAAGCGCTGGTGGAAGTACTCGATGATTTTTTCGCTCGTCTGCTCGTCGCTCGTGCGCGAGAGAAAGCCCATCTTGCGAAGGGCGCGGATCAAGCGATCGGTGTCGCGGCGGAGGACGCCCTCGAGGAACTCGGGAATGCCTTCGCGCATCGGCTGCGAGAGCTCGGCGACGGCGCCGAAATCGAGCAAGACGAGAGAGCCGTCCTTCGCGACCAGGATGTTCCCGGGGTGCGGATCGGCGTGGTAGATGCCGTCGACGAAGATCATCTGGCAGTAGACCCGCACGAGGCGCGCGGCGATCTCCTTCTTGTCGATGCCCATCTCGTCGATGCCCGCGAGGTCGCCGACCTTCTTGCCTTCGACGAAGGTGCTCGTGAGCACCTTGCGGGTCGACCGATTGCGCACCGGAACTGGAAAGAGAACGCGCGCGTCCTTCTCGAAATTCTTCGCGATGCGCTCGACCGCGTCGGCCTCCATCATGAAGTCGAGCTCCTGGCGGAGGAGATCTTTGATCTGGTGGTAGTAAGCGTCGAGCCCCTGCACCGGCACGAACCACTGCACGATCATCATGATTCGGCGGATCGTCTTCAGATCGAGACGGACGATCTCGTCGATGTCACGGTGCTGCACTTTCACGGCGACACGCGTGCCGTCCTTGAGCCGCGCTTCGTGCACCTGACCGAGCGAGGCACTCGCGATCGGCTCACGGCGGAAGTCGTCGAACAGATCGTCGATGGTGCCGCCGAGCTCCTTTTCGAGGGTCTTCCGGATCTCCTCGTAAGGGCGCGGGGGCACCTGATCTTGCAGCCCTTCGAGCTCGGAGCGGAATTCCTCGGGGAGGAAGTTCGCCATGATCGACAAGAGCTGACCGACCTTGATGAAGAGACCCTGCAGCGAGAGGATCGTCGCTTCGACCCGCCGTGCGTTCGCCTTGTGGACCGCGGCGAGATGCGCGTCGTTGTAAGCGCGCCCGAAGATCCGCGACTTGAACGAGAGCCAGAGGTAGCTGAAGATGACCGAGAAGGTCGTCGAATAGGCGCGGATGAAACGCCAGCTGTTGGCGCCCGGTGGCCGGTATTCACGCGCGTCGGCGGGCGATTTCGCGTTCGGCTGAATGGCGGACGAAGCTTGGCTCACGGCAGCGACAGCCTATGCTTTTGTCGACCCAAGCGCGCGCGTTGCGAGCACGTCGTGCGCGCGAGGCCGTGCAGCGCGGATCTTCGCGTTGTCACGTGTAGGATGCACGCGGTTGGTGAGCAAAGACACGACGAGCTCGAGCTCGGGATCGATCCACACGCTCGTCCCGGTGAAGCCGAGGTGACCGAATGCACGCGCGCCGAGCACACTTCCCGCGCTCGAGCCTTCGTCGCTCTTGCCGTCGAAGCCAGCGCGCAGCGTGCCGCCGGGTCGTGGCGAGACGAGCAACGCGAGCTCGGCTTGCGACGCGAGCACGTGCAGCCCGAACGCGAGCACGGCGTCGATCGTTCCGAACATGCCCGCGTGACCCGAGCCGCCGTGGCCAGTGAGCGCCCATGCGTTCTCGTCGTGGACGACGCCCCGTAGCTCGCCACCGCGCCACCCCACGACCTCGGTCGGTGCGGCGCGCGCGCGGAGATCGATTCCCGCCGCCGCGAGCTCGCGCGCGGTGCCGAGCGTGGCCACGAGCCCGAGCGGCTTCACCACGAGCTCATGCACCACCTCGCCGGCATCCTTTGCGCGGAGACGGCGCGCCATCGCCGCGCCCACGAGGATGTAACCGAGATCGCTGTAGACGGGCGCAAAGCCCTCGCTGGGCGGCACCCCCGACGCATCGTCCCGGCGCGCGGCTGCCGCAGCGACGAGCGCGGCGGTCGGATCGAACGGCATTCCGTGGACCAGCGGTTCGAAGAAACGCGCGTTGGCCTCGAGACCCGACCGGTGCGAGAGAAGGAGCTCGATCGGGATCTGCCCGCTCGGCGTCCCCGCGGCTTCCACGAGGAGATCGGCGAGCGGCGTCGCGCGATCGATCCCACTTCGCGCGAACGCGACGGCGACCATCGGCTTCGTCAGGCTCGCAAGATCGAAGAAAGCGCCCGTGTCGCCGCCTACTTCGGGGGCTTTCGCCGGCGCGGCCCAGCCCGCTGCACAGCAGGTCGATACGCCTTCGGCGACGATTTCTCGGGCGAGGTCCGACGGCGTCAGCGGCTTCACGGCGTGCGTCACGAGGAGAGTCATAAGCTTTTTACGCGAGGCTTTTGACCGCTCGGTCGCGAAAAAGCTACGCTTCGTGAAGGATGGCGGACTGGGTCTGGGAAGCGCGCGCACGTACGGGCGAGCTCAAAAAGGGCGCGATGGAGGCGGACACGGAAGAAGCCGTGAACGCGCGCCTGCGCCAGCAGCAGCTCACGCCCACGAAGGTGAAGAAGCGCGGCAAGCCGATCAGCTTCTCGCTCGGGTCGGGCGTTTCCGGCAAGGATCTCGTCACGTTCACGCGCCTTTTCGCGACGATGATCGATGCTGGCCTCCCCATCGTGCAGTGCCTCGACATCCTCCAGGGGCAGACCGACAACAAGCACTTCGCCGGCGTCCTCCGTGACGTGAAGGCGAGCGTCGAGCAAGGCTCCACGTTCAGCGACGCGCTCAAACGGCACCCGCGCGTGTTCGACACGCTCTACTCGAACCTCGTTCAGGCCGGCGAGACGGGCGGCATCCTCGACACCATCCTCAACCGCCTCGCCGTCTACAACGAAAAGAACATGAAGCTGGTTCGCCAGCTTCGCGGCGCGATGGTTTATCCGAGCGTCGTTCTCTTCGTCTTCATGGGCGTGCTCGGAATTCTTCTCGGTTGGGTCATCCCGTCGTTCAAGACGATCTTCAAAGACCTTGGCTCGAAGGACGAGCTCCCCGCGCTCACGCAGTTCGTCATCGCGGTCTCCGAGACCTTCGTCAACAACCTCCTCTACGTCGTGGTCGTCGGCGCCATAGCCGTCGGCGCGGGGATCTGGGCGTACAAGCAACCGAAGGGGAAGCGCATCGCGCACAAGATCATGCTGCACCTGCCGGTCATGGGGCCGGTGCTGCGCAAGATCGCGGTGGCGCGCTTCACCCGCACGCTCGGCACGCTCTTGTCGTCCGGTGTTCCGATCCTCGACGCGCTCGAGATCGTCGCCAAGACCGCCGGCAACGTCGTGATCGAAGAGGCCATCCTCTACACGCGCCTCCGCATCAGCGAGGGCAAGAACATGGCGGTCCCGCTCACGGAGACGGATGTTTTCCCGCCGATGGTCGTTCAGATGGTCGGCGTCGGCGAGCAGACCGGCGCGCTCGACACCATGCTCAACAAGATTGCCGACTTCTACGAAGACGAGGTCGACGTCGCCGTTGGTGCGCTCACGAGCCTCATCGAGCCCGTGATGATGGTCGGCATCGGCGGCACGGTCGGCGTCGTGCTGATCGCGATGTACCTCCCCATCTTCAGCCTCGCCGGCAAGATCAAGTCCGACTGAGAAGGGCGCGGCCTCCTCCATGCCCATGACCGACGGGCCGCTTGCAGGCAGGTTGGCGTGGATCACCGGGCTGCGGCTCGCGTTCCTCACGCTGCTCCTCGTCGCGACCGCGTTCTTCTATCTCGGCGGCGAGCTCTCGAGCTACCCGTTCAGCCTTCGCGTCGTGTTTGCGACGATCGGTGCCGCCTACGCGCTCGCGGCGGTCTACGCAGCCGTGCTTCGCTCGAAGAAGAAGCTGTGGCTCCTCGCGCAGGCGCAGATCGTTCTCGATCAGCTCACCTGGACGGCCATCGTCTATGTCTCCGGCGGCGCGACGAGCGGCGCGACCTCGTTCTACGCACTGACCTGCCTCGTCGGCGCGATCCTGATCGGTCTTCGCGGCGCCGCGCTCGCTGCGGTCTCCGGCCTCGGCTTCTATTGGCTGCTCTGCGCCGCGTTTCACTTCCGCTGGATACCCCCTCCAACGGATCAACCCGCGGCCAGCTACGCGACCGCGATGAGCGCGCTCAGCTACCCGTTGCTCGTCAACGGTCTGGGCATCCTCGTCGTCGCCGTGCTCGCCGGCTACCTCGCGGAGCGCCTTCGTATCACCGGTGGCGAGCTGAAAGAGGCGACGGTGAGAGCGCACCGCGCCGAGCACCTGGCCGAGCTCGGACGCATCGCCGCGTGGCTCGCGCACGAGGTTCGGAATCCCCTCGGCTCGATCAAAGGCTCGATCGAGATGCTGCGTGAGTCCTCCGCACTGTCGAGCGAGGACAAGCAGCTCTGCGACATCGTGCATCGCGAAGCAGCGCGCTTGAATGATCTGGTCGGTGACATGCTCGACCTCTCGAAGCCGCGCGCCGCGGAGCCCACGCACGTCGACGTCGCGTCGCTTGCGCGCGAGGTGGTCGAGCTCGCGAAGCGCGCGGGCGACGAAGGCGGCGTCGCGATCACGTACGCAGGCGCCGACGGCACCGCCATGGCGTGGTGCGACGGCGCTCAAATGCGTCAGGTCCTGTGGAACCTCGTACGGAATGCGGTGCAAGCGAGCCCTGCCGGAAGCAAGGTCACGGTCCAGGTCGATCCGGTGACCGGCGGCGTCGTCCTTCGCGTGGCCGACTCGGGCCCAGGCATCTCCGACGAGGCCAAGAAGCGCATTTTCGACGCCTTTTACACGACGCGGTCCCACGGCGCGGGCATCGGTCTCGCCGTCGTGAAGAGGATCGTCGACGAGCACGCCGAGTTCGGCGCCCGCATCAGCGTCGACGACCTCGAAGGCCAAGGGGCGGCGTTCAAGGTGTTCTTGCGCTCCGTCGGCGACGGCCCCAGATGATCCTTTCCACCAACAATCCCGAGTGAATACGGGGCAAGGCGCCACGTCGAACGCTTGGAGCCCATTGAAACGCCCACGGTTCTCGGGCATCCAACCGAGAGCAGCTGGAGTGTGAACGCGACTGGAGACCCGACTCTCATGAAATTCCGTGGATTTTTTGCATCGTTGGCCCTCGCCTCCTGCCTCGCACTCTCGACTGTCTCAGTCACCGCTTCCGCTGTCGGAAACGCCGGCGCGCAGAAGTTCGTGCAGCAAGAGCACGTCGACATCGCCAACATCATGCGGGCGAAGGGCAACGACGCTCAGATCAACGCGGTCCTCGACAAGTTCGTCGACTACGACGAGCTCGCGCGCCGGTCCTTTGGACAGCCCTGCCCCCCCGCGGTGGCCGGCTGCACCAACCACTGGAATGAGCTCAACGACGGGCAGAAGAACGAAGTGAAGGGTCTGCTTCGCCAGCTCGTGCAGAAGAACTACCGCAAGCAGCTCGTCAAGACGCTCGACTACGAGATCGAGTACCAGGACGCACGCACGAACACGCTCGGCGACGCCAAGGTCCGCACGCAGGCAAAGAGCAAGGCGAAGCCGCGCGACCCCGCCATCCAGGTCGATTACCTCGTGCGCGGCGCGACCGGCACGTACAAGGTCGTCGACATCGTGACCGAGGGCTCGAGCCTCACGAAGAATTACTACGACCAGTTCCACAAGATGCTGACGACGCAGGGCGAGGGTTACCCGCACGTCATCAAGAAGCTGACCGACAAGATCGCGAAGAAGGACTGACGCCACCGAGCGCGCGGGCTGTTAAGCTCGCGCGCATGCGTGACCTTCACGAGCTCGTACGCCTTCGCGCGCGGTATCTTCTCGCCCTCGCCGTCTTTCCTGGGTGCCAGCGCGCCGAGCCCACGGGCACCACGACGGCGCCGACAGCCAACATCCCCACCGCCGCGCAGAATGCATCGCCGTCGGTGGCGATGCCCACGGCAACAGCGAGCGCGGCGCCGAGCACGACAGCGAGCGCGACAGGGACGACCTCCTCGGCGTCGTCGGCACCATCGATGACTGCGACTGCGGGTGCGAGCGCGTCGAGGCCGGGTGGCAGTCCGCTCCCCGCGGAGCCGCAATGCATGATGTGCCAGAACGTCTGCCAGCCCGAAGTGGCGACGGCGGTGCCGCACCCCTTCCCGGCGCCCTACGACCGCTGCGAGACCGCGCTACCGGGTGGGGGCACGTTCAGCGTCGCGGCGACCAACGCAGCGCGCGTGAACGACGCGAAGCAATGCTGCTACCGCTTTTCGAATCGGCATCCGCCGCTCGGTCGCCCGTTCCGTGACGGCGACGCGATGCGCGTTTCCGCGCGCGCGGAGCGCACCGATTGGAGCAAGCCTCTCGCACCGAGCATGATCGGTCTCACGGCCGATGCACGACGCGCTCTCGCCGACGCATGGGCACGCGATGCCGCGAGTGAGCACGCATCCGTCGCCGCCTTCGCACGCTTCGCTTTGCAGCTGCTCGCCGTGGGTGCGCCCGCCGATCTCCTCGAGTCCGCGCACGAAGCCGCGCTCGACGAGATCAACCACGCACGGGTGTCCTACGCGATCGCCAGCGCTTACGCCGGTGAGGCCATCGGGCCCGCGCCGCTCACGATCGCGTCCACGTCGATCGAGACGTCGCTTGCGGCGATGGCGGTCGAGACGTTCCTCGACGGATGCATCGCGGAGACACGCGCCGCAATCGCCGCCCGCGACAAATCATTCGGCGAGCACGACCCCGTCGTGCGCAAGGTGCTCACGACCATCGCCGACGACGAAGAGCGCCACGCCGAGCTCGCTTGGCGCACGGTCGCGTGGGCTCTTCGCGCCGGGGGGGACGACGTGCGCGACGCCATCGAAGCGACCGCCGCTAGCGCCTTCGCGTCGAGGTCGGACGATGACGTCGTGCGCGAGATCGTGCGTCCTTGCATCGAAGCCGCGCTCCGCGAGCAACCGGCGAGCGCGAACCGTAGCTAGAACTCGCAGACGAAAGGCCGGCGCGTCTCGGGGGCGTCGGCATGCGCGAGTTGGATGTCGTAGTCCTTCGAGTCGAGACCGATGTACGCGCGTGCGATCGGCGGCGCGGTGGGCTTGGGCTCTTTGTCGCCCCAAAGGATCGGGTAGGAATTTTCGGCCGACCCGTTCTCCCATACCCACGACGCATCGCGATCGGTCGCGCGCGAAAGGCCAATCCACACGGCGCCGGCGTCGCTCGTCTCGGCGAGGATGCGTGAGACTTCCTTCATCAGCGTCTCGCGCTCTTCACGTGTTTCGAGAACGACGAGCCGACCCACGGGGCCAAGGGTCTTGCAGAACGCCTCGGCCTCGGAGGCGGTGCCATCGCCGACGGGAACGAGGTAGCGCTTGCGACCGGCGGTGTTCTTGATCGTGATGCACGCTCCGGCATCGCACGGCTCGTGGCTGCGCCCGGGTGGCTCGCGTTCGCAGAGCACACCCATCGCGCCGGTGGCGGGGTTCGGAAGCGACGCCGGGATCTGGAACCACGTCCCCTGCCCTTTGCCATCGCCTACGCACGGCAGCTGACCGCCAGCGGCGTCGGGCTTTTTCGGGATCTGCGTGCTGTTGCCGACCTTCGCGAAGCAGCCCGTGCATGGGAGTGGATTGCCTTGCGCCCAACCAGGCTCGCCCGCGGCCGCCGCCGTGTACGCGAGCGCGGTTGGATCTTGCGCGAGGCCAACCCAGAAGTAGCCGCTGCCGTTGAGGCCGGCGTCGAGCACCTTGTTTCGCTCGTCGTCGCTCGAGAACGTGACGACGTGCGCGCCGATCTTCGCGCACTCGTCGATCGCGTCCTTGTAGCTCGCTGCCTTCGCGCCGGCTTGGTAGCAGTGGTTCGTGTCGGGATCGAGGTAGCCCGATACGCAGTCGATCGTGCATGCACGCGTGCATCCGAGCGCGCCGCCTTCGGCCGGATCGCAGTCCTCCTTCGCGATGGCACCACCGTCGTTGGCGGCATCGGTGGGCGGCTCGATGGCGAGTTGAATCAGGCCATCGCCGCAAAACGGACGCTTACCGGGAGGTGGTGGTGTAGGCGCGCCGGAGTCGAGGGAGGGTAAGCACGCCGCTAGGAGCGCGAGGCCGACTGCGGAAATCCCCGCGCGAATGTGAATGCGCGTCCAGGAAGATGAAGACCCTCGCACTGGACCTTCATCGTACTTCACTTCTCTCCAATGCGGGGCGGTCGGGATAAACTACACTGAACGTGAGCATGTCCACCTCGCCGCTCGGAGCCCCCGCATCGCGCTCGGGCCCCGTCGCCCTCGCGACGGAGGCACGTGATGGCGCGCGGTCTGTCGAGGATCGCTACAAGCCGATCGCGACGATCGGCAAAGGCGGCATGGGTCGCGTCGAAGTGGCGCTCGAGCGGAGCCCCGGTGGCGGTGCGGCCTACGAGCGCATCGTCGCGTTGAAGCGCCTCTTGCCCGAGGCGATGAAGGACCCGCGGCACACCGAGATGTTCTTGCGCGAGGCGCGTCTCGCTGCGTTGCTCGAGCACCGCAACGTCGTGCACGCGTTCTCGTTTGGCGAGCTCGGCGGCGAGCTCTACCTCGCGATGGAGTACATCGAGGGCGAGCCACTCTCGCGCGTCGTCCGCGTCGCGTGCGAGAAGGACGGGCGGCTCGATCCGGTACTTGTAGCTTACATACTTTCCGAGATCTGCGACGGCCTCCATGCCGCGCACGAGCTCCGCGATTCCAACGGCGTGGTGCTCAACGTCGTTCACCGTGACGTGTCGCCGCACAACGTCATGGTTTCGTACGACGGTTACGTGAAGCTGCTCGACTTCGGCGTCGCGAAGATCGATGCGGAGGGCCTCACCAAGACGGGCGAGGTCAAGGGCAAGGTCGCGTACATGTCGCCCGAGCAAGCGATGGGCGATCCTCTCGATCGCCGCAGCGATCTCTACAGCATCGGCGCGTGCCTCTTCGAGTGCCTCGCGGGCAAGAAGCTCTGGGAGGGGACGGACATGGAAGTGCTCCGTCACCTCGCGCTCGACGAGCCGCCCTTGCTCGAGGACGTCGTGCCCGGCGCACCCCGTGAGCTCGGCGATCTTTACCGACGTCTCGTCACGCGCGATCCTCGCGACCGACCGGCGACTGCGCTTCACGTCGCGCAAGCGCTCCGCAAGTTCATCGCGACGCAGGCGACGCGGCCCGACACCTCGATGTTGCGCGCGCTGATGCAGACGCATTTCGAGGCGGACGCGCAGCGGCGTCGCGAGGAGCTCTCGACCGCGCTCCACGAGGTCGCGCCCCAGCGCGTGTCCGAGCTTCGCCGCAGCATCTCGCCCGAGAGCTTGCTCAGCCAGAGCTTTGCGCCGACCTCGGTCGAGGCCGCACGCAACGTCGACGAGACTGCGCCGCGCTCGACGATCGCGGAGCAGCATGAGCGCCGATCGTCCGCCGGCAATTGGGCGATCGGCGCACTGCTCGGCCTCGCGATCGTCGGAGCGGGCTCCGGCGTCTGGTACATGAAGGAGCGCGCCGCGAAGGCGAACGCGGGCTCGGCTTCCAGCAGTGTGTCGGCCACCGCACCCGCGGACGTCAGCCCCTCGAGCACGACCACCGAAGCCTTGGCGCCATCGACATCTGCGGGTGGCGTCGGCGTCGGAGCCGCAGGATCGGGCACACGTGGCGCACCTGGCCCTTCGGGCGTTCATCGCACGAACACGATCGAAATCGAGACGAGGTTGACGCCGACGGCGCGTCCAAGGAAGGATCCCCGCGCAGGCAACCCGGCGACGAAGCCGAAGACCTCGCCCTCCTCCAAGACCGTCGATGTCGATCCGAACCCGATCTAAACGCTCACGCGTCGTCGCCGTCGGTATTGCTTTGCTCGTCGCGTCAGCCGCGTCCTCGGTCGCGTCCCCTGCGCGCGCCGCGGGTGACGATGATCTTGCGGAGTACCGCGAGCGCTTCAAGACGGGCCTCGAGAAGTACAAAGCCGGGCAGGTCGCCGAGGCGCTCCAATACTGGGAGCCCATCTACCGTGAGCTCGGCGCGACGCGCGGCTACCGGCTCGCCTTCAACCTTGCGCATGCGTACGACGGCTTTGGCGACTTCACGCGCGCCGCCGAGCGTTACGAGTCGTTCGTCGCCGAGGTCGAAGCGCGCCGCGCGGCGAAAGAGAAGGTCGAGCCCCTCATCGAGAAGGAAGCCAAGGAGGCGCGCGTGCGTCTCGGCGAGCTCACCGCAAGCAAGGGTCGCATCCACGTGAATGCGGGCGAGCGGCCGGTTGCCGTCCGCATCGACACCGCCGAGCCGCGCGTATCGGGCTTCGTGGCCTACGTCGCGCCGGGCGCTCACGTGCTCCTCTTCGGCGGAGGCTCGGAGAAAACAGAGCGCCGCGAGATCAGCGTGAAGGCCGGCGAGATCGTCGAGATCACGCCTTCCCCCGCTGCCGCGACGCCCGTCGTCATCGTCACGACGCCGACGACGCCGCCCCCTTCCGGCCGCACATCGGCGCCGACGTTCCGCATGGAGAAGCAAATCGAGCATCCGTTCTCGCCGGTGGTGCTCTACGTGGCGACCGGGCTCACCGTCGCCAGCGTCGTCTTGCCCATTCTCAGCTACTCGAGCGCGCTCAAGTACCAGCGCGCGCACAAGCTCTCCGGCGACACGGATCCGGACAACCAGGCGAAGAACGCGTCACTTCAGTCGGACTACGACTCGCGCGAGACGACCTACCACGCGACGCTGGCGGTCCCCATCTCGCTCGCGGCAATCACGATCGGGCTCACCGTCTATTACTTCGCCGCAACGCACGAGCGCGAGGTGCCGGTGCTCGTGCCCACGGTCTCACCCACGCCGGATAAAGAGGGCGCGGTCGTCGGCTTTACGACGCGCTTCTGATCCGCGCGCTCGAAGGTCAGGCTGACGTCAGATCCAAGACTCAGATCCGGACCTCAGATCCGGACCTCAGATCCGGACCTCAGATCCGGACCTCAGATCCGGACCTC
>CAXSGV010000111.1:3071-3597 GCA_964236615.1 uncultured Polyangiaceae bacterium | reverse complement strand
AGATGGAGCCCTGGGTCTTGTCGATGCTGTACTTGCGGAGGTAGGCGCGCACGTGGTGGCGCTCCATCCCGCTCTGGCGCGCCATCTCACTGACGTTGCCGGCGGCGCGCTTCGAGAGGGTCGTGAAGTACTCGCGCTCGAAGCCAGCGATCGCGCCGCGCTTGGCCTCGCTGAACGCCGTCGCGGGCTCGCCCATGCGTGACGTCTGCTCGTTTTCGCGCGCGAGCGTGAGGACATCGTCGATCGCGCCGGGGGTGTCGGCGAGGGTCGCTGCGACGGAGGCGACGTTGACGAGCTCGCGCACGTTGCCGGGCCAGTCGTGCGAGCCCATGCGCTGCTCGATCCACGCGACGACGGCTGGCGCATGCTCGGGCTTGCCGACCTTCGCGCAGATGTCCTCGATGAGAAGCGGCAGATCGCTGATGCGCTCGCGCAAGCTCGGAAGCTCGACGCGCACCTGCGCGATGCGGAAGAAAAGGTCGCTTCGGAAACGGCCCGCGTTCATCTCGGTGCCGAGATCGCGGCG
>CAXSGV010000111.1:0-3061 GCA_964236615.1 uncultured Polyangiaceae bacterium | reverse complement strand
GATGGGCTCGAAGGTGTTGCCGCCGACGCGCTTGATCTGGCGCTCGGCCAGCGCGCGCAGGAGCTTCGGCTGGAGATCGATCGGGAGCTCGCCGAGCTCGTCGAGAAAGAGAGTGCCGCCGTCGGCCTCTGCGAGGGCGCCTTTGCGGCGCTCGTGCGCGCCGGTGTAGCTGCCCTTCTCGTGGCCGAAGAGGAGGCTCTCGGCGAGGGTCGGCGGGATCGAGCCGCAGTCGACGACGATGAACGGCTGCTCTTTGCGGGGGCTGCCGTCGTGGATCGCCTTCGCGACGATCTCTTTGCCGGTGCCGGTCTCGCCGAGAATGAGGACGCTGAGCGGCGTCGGCGCGACCTTCTCGAGAATGCCGAACACGCGGCGCATCTTCGGTGAGGCGCCGACGAGCGGACCGAACCTGTCGGAGAACCCGACGTCAACGCGCTTCTTCGAGGCGGGCTCGATCGTGATCTTACTCGCACCCACGGTGAGCTCGCAGAGCGTCGTGATGACGGCTTCGCGAATGCGCACGGGCCCGATGAACGTTCCGTTCGTGCTGCCGAGATCCTTGACGAGGACCCCCTGATCGACCGCGCGGAGCTCGCAATGAATCGAGCTCACCTCGGGATCTTTCAGCGATATCTGCACGCCCTCGTCACGACCGACGACGATGGGATCGACGTCGATCGGAATGGTCGTCCCATCCGCCAGCTTGGCGGCTCCACCGCGAACGAACCAGTGGAGGATGCGTGCTCGTGTCGAACCCTGATCTTCCATCGGATCGGAACTTACACCAGGTTCAGTGACTGTGCGTGCCGGGTGAGTGACCACCCTCTTCGACGGGCTCCTCGAAGATCTTGAGCTGCTCGAGGTTCGCGAGGACTTCTTCCTTGATGCCGACGCCGCGGTCCGAGAAGAACAGATCGTTTTCGTCCATCGACGCACGCTGCTGCGCGATGAAGAGGATCGGGTCGCCGGTCTTCGTGTAACCGAGCTGCACGAGCGTGCCCTTCGGCCACGACCCGCCCTCGAAGCTGAGATCCTTGCGGAGCATGTAGAAGCCCTCCGCCGGCATGCGCTTCAAGCTGTCGGCCCACGAGAGGCCGCGGAACGGGACCCCGGTGCCGTGGAAGTGCCACCGGTTCATGATGTTGTGCTCGGGCGCGATCACGACGGGGAGACCCGCGTCGGAGTGGTTGTGGAAATAGACGAGCGACCCCGCGGGGATGTCGGTCTCGTGCTCGGGAAGCGGCTTCGTGGTCTTGTAGAGGCCGCAGTTGGGAAGGATGTTCTTGACGCTCGCCATGGGGAGCGGACTCTAAAACAGACTCGCCGAACCTTCTACGCTCTCGTCAGTCTTCTGGCGGAACGGCCGGTTTTTCGGCCGGAATCGCGGCTTCGGCGGAGAGATCGGCGGGCTCGTCCGGCGGATCATCGGGCCCCGCAAGCGGCGGAACGGACCGGTGCGTGCCGGAAAGGTTCATGAACTCGAGGCCCACGATGCTCCCGTCGGCCTCTTCTTGGATCCAAACAATCCGGCCCCGGCGCGTCAGGGGCGAGTCCCCCTCGGCGCCGATCGTCACGTCGTACTCCTCACCGAGCTCGACTTTCTCTTCGAGAATGCAGCGAACGCCGCCCCGGCTGACGTTCAGCGCCCAGCCGTCGAAGCTTTTCTCGGACGCGCTGTTGGCGTTGGGGGTGGGGCTGGCGATGCCGGCTTCGCCGCCCGCTTCTGCGGGTGCGGGTGCGGTCTTCGTGGGCGCGAGGACGATGCGCTCGGTCACCTCACGGCGGGCACCGCCCCGACGCATGAGGTGAACGCCCGCCGCGGTGACGGGGACGCCCAACGTCGGTGTGAGGCTCCTGCGCTTCTTCACGACGATCTGCTGCATCGTAGCACGAAGACCGTGCGCCTCCATTCCCCTATCCGTGTATGCTGGCGTGAACCGACGAGCTTCGTCGTGCCGCCAATGAATATCCATGGGTCCGGGGGAGAGAACGCAACTGGTGCTGGTGTGCGAACGCTGAATCCCGACTGGCTAATCCAATGGCAGTGACCTCCGAGCTGAAGAAGGCGCTCGTGGCGGCCGGCTTCGAGGTCTATCGGACCTCGGGTGACGACGTCATCTTGGCCGACCGCGCCCGCGAGAATTTGATTCTCGATTCGGGCGTACGCGTGCGCACGCAGAACGGCAGCCCCGCGCTGCAGATCCGCCTCATCATGGGGATCCGCCGGGCGCAGTACCCGAGCGACGACGAAGCCACACTCTTCGATCGCGTCCGCCAGCTCGCGTCGCCTCTCTTGTCCGAAGGCTTCGCCGAGGTCGCAACCGGCATCGCGCCGGTGGTCGATCCGGCCGACGCTCAGCGCACGCTCGACACCTTCTACGAGGTCGTCTTCGCGAAGGACGAGCCCGCGCTCGAAGCAGCGGTCGTCGGGCTTAAGCTGGCGCTCAAGGTCGCGAAGACCGCCGAGTCCAGGCACTAGCCTCGTCGACGAGCTGTCCGCGTCTGTCGGCGGCTGCCCGGCGGCGGCCCGGCCCTGTCGCGACTCTCACGGCGGTCTCAGCCTAGGCACTAGGGTTTCGTTCGAGCGCGTGGTATTCGGGGCGCACGCTCCATGCTCGATCTGTTCAGAAAACGCGGTCTCTCGTCGATCGTTTACGGCGTTGTCATCGTCGCCACGATCCTCGTCTTCGTCATTCAGTTCCGACCGAACGCGGGCCAGAAGTCCGCCTCGATCAACCAAAGTTGCCCGGCGACGGTCAAGGGCTGGTGCGTCAACCCGAAGGACCATCAGGCGTCCTACCGGTTGCTCATCCCGCGTGACTCGCAAGGCGCGCTCCTCACGCAGCGAGCCAAATCGATGGGTCTCAAGCGCATCGCGCTCGACGGCCTCATCGAGCGCGAGCTCCTCATCAGCGAAGCGGGCCGACTTGGCCTCGTCGCCTCCGAAGAAGAGGTCACCGACGAGCTCTACAACGGCTTCATCCACGTCAGCGTGCCGAGCGACAACCCGTCGCTCGCGTACTCGCTGCGCGTCGGCGAAGGAAAAATCTACGTCGGCTTC